>CAIJYT010000127.1 GCA_903824935.1 uncultured Bacteroidales bacterium
CAATTTATACCCGGCTTCAATCCTGAGTGTTTCCTTTTTCGAAGTATACGCAAGAACGCCCTTATTCTCAAAAAAATAGTTCTGAAGGATTCCGCAGATGAAGAAATTCTGAAGATTGAAAAGCCATCCCAACCGTGGAATAAATTTCCCCCGGAAATCAAGGGCTGCATCTAATTCTGGCTGGTTGTAAAATACCGCCAGCCGTGGATAAATAACAGGAAGATCTATAGTACTCCCGGGGTCCAGCGGACCGAATTTAAACGAAAACGTTATACCTGCACTGGCTGTCAGAATCGAGCTTTTAAAAGGGCGGTATGAAACAAGAAACCTGTTATAAACAGCGAACATCTGGGGAATGGTGTACTGAGGTGATATCAGTCCGCCGGTTCCTTTTCTTGCCACCAGGTTCATGAAAAGGCTCGGATAGAAAAGACCATGTTCGGTAGCTAAAGTGAAACCTGAATACCTTCCCCAACCTGCTTTAAGAGTTACCTGGGGCATTATGAAAAACATCAGCGGGTGAGCCGAAAGTTCCAGCTTATCGCTTATGCCATACCTTGAAACCGTAAATAAAGCCAGTTCAGTGCGGTGCTTCGGTACATTATATGCGGTTCCTCCGGTCCAGTAATTCCGCCTGAGGCTGTCCTGCGAATGCAATCCGCAGTAAAGAAAAATACCGGCCAGTAACAGAAATGTCTTTTTCATACAACAGGTCTTACCTGGGTAAAATGAACATCACGCTCACCGGTGCATGATCCGATTGGGTTAATGCATCCTGGTGTGTTTTAACCGAATTCGGAGCCCACCGGCCATTGGTAAAAAGGTAATCCAGCGTACGGTCCCAGAAATGACCAGGACGGGTAGTGTGGGAAAAATACCTGAACTGGTTCTTCCTGTAATCATCTTCCGGGACGGCACAGATGTAGCCTGCATAAACCGGGTCGAGAAAATGTTTTTCAGGTTCGTAATTGCTGCCTTCTTTGTGAACCGGATCATCCCAGGAATGGTGAAAGGACTCACCCGGACACATATCCTGAATGCAGTAATCCGTAGTATCTGAGCCCGGAGGAAGGGTATTCAGGTCGCCTCCCGCTACGAAAGAGCCGCCTTTTCCGTTTATCCTGTCAAGTTCAGCCTTGAACTGCATGATCTGCTGCTGCTTGATGTCAGGGGTGGCAGTGGCCGAGGCATGAATGTTTACGGCATAAAGATTCCCGATACCGGGTATTGCTATCCGCCCGGTAACCATACAGCAGCGTTCATAGAAATAAAGCGTCAGTTTGTCCTGGTCGTTGCGCAAAGCGAGTTGAATTCTTTGCGCATCGTTTACAGGCCACCGCGAGAGTATCGCATTTTCCTCATCCATCCTGCCAAGGCCATCACTCGGGATGAACTGGGCTTTCCACTGGGATCCGCAAACGGCATAATTGAAATAAGTATGATCGAGGAGCCATTGCAGCTCATCTATATAGGCCGACCGCTTGGATTTTACATCCACCTCCTGCAGCAGGAGAATATCAGGTTTCACCTCGTTAATTTTACCCGCAATGGTCTGCAGGGCTCTGTAAATTTCATCTTCTGTAAAATTTACGTTATCGCTACAGGCATCCCCGAACCATGGAAGGCGGGCAGCGCCAAACCTTATGTTCCAGGTCATGACACGGACCATGGTAAAGGTATCGGGTACAGGAGTGATTGAACCGGCAACATAACAGCTTGCCCCCTCTGTATCGTCAAAGCCTGTGGCCAGTGGTTCGCAGGATGTCGTCAGCATGCTATAAGCAATAAATACCAGCAGTAAAAAAATCAGGCGGGGCAAAATTTGATACGATGATAAAAAATCTTTCATGTCTGATTATTTCCATTGTAATTAATGTACTGAACTGTATTTCAAAGACTGGTTCACATTCAGGCTTCTTTGCATGTCAGAAAATATCTTACTCCCAAACATCGGAATTACAATTCCTGTTTGCATATTTTCCCCTGTATTACAAATATAACCCGTTCGCCTCACATCCACGGGCTTGTTCCTGAACTCTGCAAGCTTCATCATTATCCTCAGCGGGATGCATTTAGACAGGAAATAAAACAACTTATTAAGCGTGCCGGGAATACACAGCAGGGATCCCTTCTTCAGGGTCTTCATCGATTCGGAAACAACTTCCCCCGGACTTGTAAATTTCATTACGCTTAATTTCTTTTCAAGCCCGGGATTGTCAAGGTTCCTGTGAAAATCCGACAGGGTGAGGCCGGGACAAAGGCTCTGAACTTTAATTCCATAAGAATGTACTTCCATATAAAGTGCCTCGGTAAAATAATGGATGTATGACTTGGTTGCGAAATACATGGACCTTGTAAGACCGGGCGTGAAAGCCCCGAGCGAAGAAACGTTGATAATAGTACCTTCCCTTCGTGTCATCATACCTTTAAGAACAATATGGGTCAGTTCGGAAGTTGTAAGTACATGCGTTCCTATCATCGCCCGGATTTCGGAAATTTCATTCTCATCAAATGCGCGGTCAATGCCGAAACCTGCATTATTAATGAGCACATCGACTTCCCCGGCTTGCTGTACCAGCAGGCAAAGAGCTTTTCTTTTGTCAGGATCTCCCAGGTCGCCTAAAAATATTTGTATTTTAACCTTGTAATTTTTTGTGAGTGTATCTGCCACCTGAGCCAGTTCTTCCCTCCTGCGGCCCGTGATGATCAGGTCAAACCCCCTTTTCGCATATTCACAAGCGAATGCTTTTCCTATCCCGCTCGTTGCGCCTGTAATTACCGCGATATGTTGACCATTTCTCATGGGTGTCAGTAGCATATCATTCGAGATGCAAACATAAACCCTGGGCCGACCGAAGTAAAATGGATTTTACAGGATGCTCTCCTTCAAACTTCACAGATTGCATGAATTCAGGGGTTTCAGATAGATGGTTTGCGTAAAATCCAAAAAAAAACAGGTCCTGCGGGCAGAAATTTGAAAAACATACTCCAAATTCATGAGCATTTCGCATTTTTTGCAATTATTACTGAATCCTGATCAGAAAACTGGATTTTCATGGATATAATAATACTTACTGATCATTTTTTCAGCATTTTTCGATGAATACCCCCTGGCGTTCATCGCCAACCATTGTTTCCGGCAAAATTGACCGCAGTCTGACCCTGGTTTCTGCAATTTATCGGTAAACTGAAAAGGCCCCCCCTGAAAACAATTCTGAAACCGGTCCTGCCTGCAATAGCTTTGTTGCTAAGATCAAATACTTACAGCCATGAAAACAAAAATCCTGATTCTGACCATTCTCTTTACCATTTCCGCCTCTTTTAAATCAGGTAACGAGAATAACAAGCCTGCTGAATTCAATGTTGTAAAAGATGTGTCAGGGATAAAGATCTCAACACGATGGATCCCGGTAACCGATACCCGTTCGGCAAGGCAGGTAAAATGTGAATTTTTAATTGACGGCTCCCTGTCGGATGCACTGTCGGTATTGTATGATGACTTTAATGTTGTACGTTGGATGAAGGGCAGCAAACAATATTACAGGGTTAAAACCTCAGACCAGTCTCACTGGTATTCTTATGTTCAATTTCACGTTCCATGGCCGTTTAACAACCAGGACTGCATCATTAAATACGATGTCTCCAGGGATGATGTAAACAAAAGAGTCCTTGTTAATATAAATGGTGTGCCGGCTTTCCTTAAGACCTTTGAGGGTGTCAACCGGATTCCTCATATGGAAGGGCACTGGTTGTTTTCCGAAAACGGGAGCAATAAAGTCATGGTTGAGTATGTAATGTTCTCAAACCAGTCTCCAAGGTTCCCCCGCTGGATCACCGATCCCATCATTCAAAAAAATATGCTCGAAACCATGGATGCCTTCCGCTCTGTGGCTCATGCCAGGATGCAGAAAAACCTTGCTGAAAATGAAAACAAGTAACATCAGTTTTAAAAAAAGTATACTCAGGGTCAGGGATAAGCTTATCTCGATACCTGAAAATCCAGCGAAAGTCTGTCTGGGCTATGCACTTGGGGTTTTCCTGGCAGCCACCCCTTTTATAGGAGTAAAAGTACCCATCGCCATTTTCCTCACTGCCCTTCTTAAATGGAATAAAATTGCATCAATTGCAGGAGTGTTTCATGTCAACCTTTTCACTGCTCCCTTATTCTACGGGTTTTCTTTTATGGTCGGGCAGTTTGTCCTGGGTGATCATACCAAGTATACCCTGCCTGTCCATTTCACAATTATAGCCTGCCTGGATCTCTTAACTTCGAATAACATTATCTTTCTCGATCTCCTGGCAGGGGGTCTGGTACTGGGCTTGCCGATGGCACTGGCAGCTTATTGTTTTTCGTATATCGTCATTCATAAAAACAATCACCGGCCCAGTATCAATAATAAACTACGGGATAACCATCTTCAACAGGCTGGAGCCTGCAGGATAATCAACTTTTAGAAAATACAAGCCAGAAGGCAAAGTTGGGAAAGACAGGTCAATTTGATTATTTGCAATTATATTGCTGAACTGTCTTAGATAAACCCTGTGTCCGAATATGTCGCTAACGGAAACATCGGCATATGCTTCATCACATGCGAAAAGCAGGTGGATTACCTTGTCGGTGGGCGGATTAGGAAACATAGTGACACTGCAGGAACCGGGATCCAGGGAAGTAAGGCTGAGCGATCCGCAGCTTGTAGAATCTTTGCCAGGGAGCGTAGCCGTCATACAAACCAGGTAATCTCCGTAGTGTTTATAACTATGCACAGGATTCCTCACCGATGAGGAATCCCCGTCACCAAACGACCATTGCCATCCGGTTGCGTCACTTGACATATCTGTGAACCTAACCTCAAGATCGTTTACGCTATTCTGTTCCATTTTGAAATCCTGGGATGGCAGGATGAACACAATTTTGGAACAGGCTGTATCGCTGCTGCAATTATCGCTAACCCGCAGACATACTGTGTAATTCCCCTGTTTAATATAAACATGCCTGGGGTTCTTTAGTGTGGAAGTTTTGCCATCTCCGAAATCCCAATGCCATGAAAGCGGGCTATATGAAACCGAGGTATCGTGAAAGGTGTATACCGGGAAATCAAGGTGATAAAAAAAGCCTGCTCCCGGGGGGATGCAATTAATTACTATGCTGTCCTGAAATGAGGCAGGTCCGCAGCTATCCTGAACAAACAGGCTTACAAGGTATGTGCCTGAAAAGGTGTAATGATGCATCGGGTTCTGCTCGGCAGAGGTTTGTCCGTCGCCGAATTTCCACAACCAGGACTGAACAGGCGAAGACCTGTCTTTAAAAGTTACATTAAAGCCATCAATACCGTAGTTAAAGTCAGCAACCGGTGGTTTGCAGCTGATATATGTGATCACCAGCCTGGGCCTGACCGCAGGGATATCCCTGTCGCTGGGAGCAAAAACAAGACAGGCGTATGGGGTCTGGGTGTCAAGGCTTACCATCATGCCATGGTTCTCATATGCATCTTTTTTCCACAATTGGGCAAAACCGGTTACATCAATATCGGTGTAATTCTGTTGCGGCAGGGTTGATTGCGGGAGATATATCTTATCCGATTCACTTACACCCGGCTGGGTGTTCCAGGTTACGGTCATATAATCCCAGTTCCCGGTGATCCTGCGGATATGCCCTGCATTAAGACCATATTGCTCGGGCCAGGAACCTTGCGGATCAAAAAACAGGCTGAGCTTAGCGCTGATGATACTGTCGCCACTGCCCAGCTGGGAGAGATCAAAACGCAGAAGGCTTTTCCCGACGTAAGCCGTACCTCCCAGAGTCCAGGCTGTAACCAGCAGGCCTTTGTTCCAGCCAACCTGGTCGGGATACACTGAATTAATATAAGCATCAAAACCATTCTGGGGCCCCGGCTGAAGCACCAGTGTTTTCAGATCGCCCGCAAATAAGGCTGATGTAAAACAAAAGAACAGGGCAAGGAATATATAAGGTTTCATGGCTGAAAGATTTGTCCAGGCAGGCATTCATTCTGATTACAACCCCAATGTCATCATCATTCTTAAAATATAAGAAATACAAATATATAACAAAAAGAAGGAAAAGTCAAGCACTAAATATTAACGGCTAACGAACAGAATATCCCCCATCAAGGATAATGTTGTTACCTGTCATCCAGCGGCTGGCATCCGAGAGAAGATAAATACATGCATTGGCAACATCTTCGGGCATTCCGAAGCCAAGAGGATGCTGTTCTTTCATCTTCCTGATAGTATCTTCATGAAGGGACTCAAAGTATTTTTCAAGCAGAGGAGTAAGAACCAGGGAAGGTGAGATAGTATTTACCCTGATATGTTTCTTTGCGAGCTCAAGCGAGAGGGAACGCGAAGCAGCGATCACCGCTCCTTTTGAAGCGGAATAAGCCGTTGCAAATTCGACGCCGAAAAGCGCCCTGATTGAACTGATAAATACATAACTGCCGCCGGTTTCAGTGTCGGCAAATTTTGAAGCGACGATCCTGGCAAGTTCAAATCCTGCAACAGCATTAATGTTGAAAATATTCTGAAAGTTTTGTGGCTTGGTGAGGTTATAAGGGCCTGAAAATTCGAGGCCTGCCGAATGGACGATACCGTAGATCTTACCGTTGTTCTCAACAAAAGGTGCTATGGCATCGGTATAGGAAGAAAAATTATTGAGGTCTATCACGGCCAGGGCATGATGTGCCGGCTGCAGCATTTCAAGGGTCTCATTAAGAGTGCTTTCATCCCTGCCGAGCATTAAAACATTAGCCCCTGCCCTGCTGCAAAACACTGCCACACATCTGCCGATTCCGGAGGATGCTCCTGAAATGAGAATGTTCTTTCCCTGTAATGAGAACTGATTTTCCATTGCCTCGACTAACTGAAGTTTTCAAAACCTATCAGTTCCATGAGGCTTTTAATATTGCTCACCTGTGCAAGCTGTTTGGCAGTGAGCCGTTTTGAGAAGAGTTCGTCGACAAGGGCTATAATAGCCATCACCGACATGGAATCATACCCGTCTATGGACTTTAGTGGTGTATTCTCATCCAGATTAAGGCTTTTGATTTCAAGTGCTTCCCGGAACTTCTCAATAAATATTTTCTTTTCCATAGTTCAGATATCTAGGATGCAAACTTAGTAAAAATATAAATTAAACCGGTATAAACCGCGGAGATCCCAGGCTTATAATTCCGAAGAAGGCACTCCGGGGAATTGAATGAATGTGACTATTGCTGATTTATTTCCTGAAAATCTATATCAAGTACAACAGCCCCCCAGGAATATCCCACACCAAACCCGGCAAGCAGGATTTTATCCCCGGGATGTATTGTCCCTTTGACCATGCAATCCTTCAGGCCGATTGGAATTGTAGACGAAACAGTATTGCCGGTGAGAAGTATATCATTATGGTATTTCTCCGTTGGTATTTTCATTTTTTTCCTAAGATATTCAAGCATGTATTTATTTGCCTGGTGCGGTATTACATATTTTATGTCCTCTATGCTGCAGTGGTTCTTTTCAAGCACTTTGGCTATCATTGCCGGCACGTTTTCAATTGTGAAATTAAAGATCTCCTGGCCGTTCATATATAAATTGTTGGGGGACATAAAATTGCCGTTCTCATCCTGTGAAGAGTTGAGTTCTGTATCAAATTTCCGTCGCATTGCGCCGGCTTCGACGATCAGGTTTTTCCATCCGCTTCCATCCGTTCCGAGCTCAAACTCACCAATGCATTTTGCATCTCCGGAATTCAGCAGTATTGCCGAAGAAGCATCCCCGAAAATACTCCGGTTGGCCCTGTCATCCCGGTGCATATGCCGTGAATATGTTTCGGCCATGACCAGCAGAATTTTCTTTGCAATTCCTGCAAGCAGCAGACCTTTTGAGAGAGCAAGTCCGTAGATAAAGCCTGAACATCCAAGATTGAAATCCAAGGCCCCGCAATTCCTGGGAAGTCCAAGCCGGTCCTGAAGAATGCAGGCCGATGTGGGAAGGAAAAAATCAGGGCTTTGAGTGCAAAGTATCAGGAAATCGACCTGATTACGGTCTTCGCCGGCCAGCAGCTTTTCAGATGCATGGTAAGCCAGATCCAGGGCAGTTTCATCTTGTCCCACAATATGCCGTTCCCTTATGCCGACTTTTTCTTCGACTTTTCCTGCATTCCATTCGGGGAATTCCGATTCAAGATCAGAATTTGAAAAAATTTTTTCAGGCAGATAATATTCGATCTTCATAGTATGATTTTTTTGTCCTTCACGGGTCAGGAATGACCCTGGGTATAG
>CAIJYT010000128.1 GCA_903824935.1 uncultured Bacteroidales bacterium
AAAAAACGAGAGTCTTTCAATCCTTGCAGGAAGCCTGAACCTTCTTGAATCAGCTGCGCTCATGCAGGATGCATCTATGAATTATACCAACGACTCAGCCCCCATGCACCTGGCTTCCTCGGTTAATGCGCCCACAGCCGTTGTATATTGCAGCACCGTGCCTGAATTCGGGTTCGGGCCTCTCTCCGAAAAACACTGGATCATTCAAACGACAAAAGACCTGAAATGCCGTCCCTGCGGCCTTCACGGGCAAAGATCATGCCCTTTGCAGCACTTTGAATGCGCTGCAACCATAAGGCCTGATCTATTTCCCCGGCTTCCCTTTCCATTTCAAAAATTCTAGGTATTTTTGCTGCCTTATTGCCTTAAGGTGATCAGTACAGCGCTCAAAAAAGAAATATCCTCCTGCCTCGATGTCTTGAACTCAGGCGGCACTATATTATATCCTACCGATACGATATGGGGGTTAGGGTGTGATGCAACCCTTCCAGAGTCGGTGAGCAGGATATACAAGATCAAGAAACGGATGGGCAGCAAAAGCCAGATCGTTCTTCTTGACAGCCAGGAAAAACTGGAACTGTATGTTGAAAATATCCCGCCAATCACCTGGGACCTTTTAAAAAACGTTGACAGTCCTCTCACCATCATTTACCCCAAAGGCAGGAACCTAGCATATAACATCCTGGGTGAAGATGGTTCAATCGCGATCCGCATTGTCAACCATGAATTCTGCAGGGAGCTGCTCAGGGAATTCGGGAAACCCCTTGTATCAACATCAGCCAATCCTTCAGGAGGCGGTAATCCGCATTCATTTAATGATATCAGCCCTGAGATAATTGAACAGGTCGATTACATAGTCGGTTTGTACCATGACGCGATCTCCCTTGCCAAAGCTTCCCGTATCATCAAGCTATACGAAAACGGGGAATTCAGCGTTATAAGACCATAATTTCCAAAAATTCATGAGATTCCCTGCGACCATTGTTTTTCTTTTATATCTGCTGATGGCCTTCTCAGGTTATTCCATGCCCGACACCCACAAAAAATACTCTGTCTCGGGAAAGGTGACAGCTAAAAACGACGGTGAATCACTGGTTGGGGCTACCGTGTTCATACTGGAACTCAAGACAGGCACAACCACCGATCAGTATGGCAGGTTTTCGATTACCATGGTCCCGGGGCAATACACCTTATCGTTTACTTTCATCGGTTACACAGCGATAACAAGGGCTGTCAACCTCGACAAGGATATCAATCTGAAAGTGGAACTTGAGACGGAACAGAAGGAATTGCAGGAAGTAGTGGTTAAAAGCGAAAGGACTGACCAGAACGTAGCCAAACCCGAGATGAGCGTGTTCAAAATGGACATCAAAACTATCCAGAAGATCCCGATGCTGATGGGCGAGGTCGACGTGATCAAAGCGATACAGCTGCTTCCGGGGGTTCAGAGTGTAAGCGAAGGATCGAGCGGATACAGCGTGCGGGGAGGAGCTCCCGACCAGAACCTTATTTTGCTGGATGAAGCTACCGTTTACAATGCCTCCCACCTCATGGGATTTTTCTCAGTATTTAATAACGATGCGGTCAAGGACGTAAAATTATATAAAGGGGATATCCCTGCAAATTACGGGGGCAAGCTTTCATCGGTACTGGATGTGAGGATGGACGAAGGCAATTCCAAGAAGTTCGAAGTGAACGGAGGCATAGGGATCATAGCCAGCAGGATCACTATTGAAGGACCGATCAAAAAAGACCGTTGCTCATTCATTGTTTCAGGCAGGCGCACCTATGCAGACCTTTTTCTTCCGCTTTCTTCAAACAAGGCTCTTCAGAACAACAGGCTGTATTTTTACGACATCAATGCCAAGATCAACTATGTGATCGACGACAATAATACAGTCTTTTTATCGGGCTATTTCGGCAGGGACGTATTCAGCAACCAGTTCGCGAAAATGAACTGGGGGAACGGCACAGGGACCTTCAGGTGGAACCATGTATTCTCCAAGAAACTGTTCTTCAATCTGACCACTGTTTACAGCGATTACCGGTATGTTCTCGGAACGCCTGACGGAAATACGAACTCATTCCAATGGAACGCCAGTCTAAAGGATATCGGGACGAAAGGCGATTTCTCATGGTACCTCAACACCAGCAATACCCTGCACCTTGGCGCCGCTATTACTTATCATATGATCAACCC
>CAIJYT010000129.1 GCA_903824935.1 uncultured Bacteroidales bacterium
GCTGTCGGCGCCTGGTCGTTGAACCCGGCAATGACCACGGTGTCGGGTGTAAGCGCATACACCCCGTACCAGTAATACGGGAACCCCAGGTTCATCACGGAGGTCCAGCTGTCACCTCCGTTGACTGTCTTGTAAACGGAACCCAGTTCGGTGACTATATACCCTGTGTGATCATCAGCAAAGGAAACATCCTTGAACACCTTACCTGTTGCAGTAAATTTAAGCTTCCAGTCAAAAAGAGAAGTGGTAAGCCTTCCGGGTTCGGTGTTTCCGGGCATAACCCCATTGGCACCGCCCGACGCAGAAGAGAAGGAGGCCGGGAATGAGGCCACTTTAAGTCCGCCCCGTTCAAGGGAAACGTTTTTCGTTCCGTCAGTATTCATTATTATTCCGGCGACCTGCGCATGGACGTAACCTGCAATGAAGGACAGGATAAGAATTGAAGTGAGTCTTTTCATTTTCTTGATGTCTAAGGCCTGTTTCTTGTGATTTCATGGTAAATATATCAAATTCACCCGGAACCGCTTTTTGAACAGCACCGGAATTATTGGTATATTTATATCGGATTAATTATTATTTGAAAAAGATAAATAATGCCATCCGTTCACCCGGATATCAAAAACCAATAAAAACAATACTATGAAAACAAGATTCATCACCGTTTGCCTGCTCGCAGCCTTTTCGGCTTTTATTTTCTCCGGATGTTCGAAGGAAGGACCCCAGGGACCTGCCGGGGTCAAGGGACAGGATGCCACGGTCTATTATTCGGAATGGTTCTCTCCCACCGCCTGGTCGGGTACCCCGGGCGACTGGTATTTCGCGGCGAATGCTCCTGACCTTACGCAGGATATCGTCGAGGGCGGTGTGGTGCTGGCCTATGCCTGGCTGGTTGGCGATCTTTACGGGGGCACTTCCATGCGCCCCATGCCTTGCTATGCTGTTGGGGCTAACTGGGGCTTCCTGATACACCAGTACGGGAGCATTGAATTTACCTGCGATATGATTACAACACCGGATACAGGTAATAAATTCAGGTTTATCGCCATCCCCGGTACAGTCCACGCGACAAAATCGGGAGCCCCGGGAAAAATTAGCATACAGGAGCTGAGGAACATGTCATATACTGAGGTGTGCAAACTTTACAATATCCCTGAATAGCCGCCTGGACAGATTTTTCGAGGACCGGGAAAAGGATAATAACCTCAAAAAATGAGTGTCCTTCAGTTGTTCACCCAGTGGAATACATCCCTTATAAGGCACCAGCGGTGGTCGTTTGAGCGGGTTTGAACGCCTTCCATCCACCTTTTCTTCAACAGGGCGGTAGTGCCTTCGGTATCCTTGATCTGCAGCCAGTAATCCATGTACCTGACAAGGGGAAGGGCATCGGGTGGCATGAAGTATGCGATCAGCAGTGGACTACCGAAATTGGTTGGGATGACGGCGGTGAACCCTGGATGCGAGAGGGCATAAGCCCTGGACTGTTCATAGGTCCAGATGACAAAATCAATATCCTTGCGGGAAGCCAGTTCGTAATAGTTTTCAAGCAGTACCTTCGGATTATCGGGGAAAAGCAGATTACTGATCCTTATAAGGACAGGGCTGGTGAAAATCCCAACACGGTATTTTGTATTCCCGAGCACCTTTTCCCTGGTGGTGAGTTCCCTGGCTATGATTCCCCTTGCCAGGAGTGCAAGCGGACTTTGAAAATAAGGCCGGGTGGCAGGGAGAGTCTGCAGCCTTTCGTTCGTTACAAATATGCCTCCGATAGCGATGTCGAATTCATGGTTTACGAGATCGTCTTCCATAGTTGCCCACTCAAAGGGGATGAACTGCAGTTTCAGGTTGAGGTCCCGGGCAAGATGGTACATGTTCTCGACATCATAGCCCACGAGTTCACCGAACTTATTGAAGTAACAGAAGGGGATGATTCCCGGGTTGTACCCGACCTGGAGGAAGCCTGTGCGCCTTATATGATCCAACCTGTAATGAGTGGCTGAATCATATACAGAGGGCGGCCTTGGCTGGCCGGGCCTGTAAATTACTGCATTGACGCTCTCAGTCAGTTCGCGGGGAAGCCTGTACTGGAGATAAGGCAGGTTCCGCTCCAGGAACAATCCGGGGCTTAATGCCCTCAGAACAAGGGTGAACCCAAGCAAAACGATGATCCCCCCTGCAAGCGGGGTGAAAAATTTCACCGGTCTGAACTTGAGCAAGCCGTAAAAGGAGAAGGTTGAAAGCAGGGCTGTAAAAACAAAGCCCATCACGCTGAGTGCAACCTGTCCGTACCTTGTGAAAATGGTGGTGGCAGCATAAAGGTCTTCGGTACCGGGCGGCACTTTGAACACGGCAGATAAAAAGTTGATAGCATTGACCGCAGCGCTGGGTGTGCCAATGGTGGAGATCATCGTAAGCGGGGGCAACAGCAGTTTCTGGGTAAAAGAAAAATCGATCTTATAGAAAAACCCGCAGAAGTAAATGAACAACAGCACGCCCAGGTTACCCAGCTGGGCGAAGGGATAGGCCAGGGATATATTCGTACCGACCACATCCTTCATCCTCTCGTCCCTTATATTCCTGTCGGTGAGGAATTTCTCGATTGCCTGGGTGATGATTGGGAGGGCTGCCACGCTCAGGGTCGTTACCAAGGCTAAAACAAAAGCCCCCTCCAGTTCTTTCATAAGCTCCCTGTATTTCAAGGGAACCAGGGATGTAATCAGGACCGGGAGTATCCAGAATGTGAACAGGGCAGATCCGACAAGGAAAACAATGACATACAGCAAAAGCCCTTCGATCTCGGTCATCATCATGGTTCCCGCAACGTTTGCAAACAATGCAAAAACTCCCAGTGGAGCGATCAGCACCACCCAGTTCCAGATGACAAGGCTGGCGTTTTTAACTGTCTCCATGATATCCAGCAGGGTATCCTTGCGCGAGGTTTTCTGCATAGCCACCCCATAGAGAAGGGTAAAGACCACCACGGCGGGAATGTAATTCTTCGAAATGTCGCTGAATATGTTCCCCGGTACGAATATAGATACGAAATCAACGTTCCTGTTTGCGGTATCATTGACAATTGAAACAGGTGCCAGTGGTTTCGGGAATACAAGGGAGAGCAACATCATGGCAGCCAGGATGATGACCCAGGCAAGGACGAAGATGAACCATCCCCTTTTAAGCATCAGTTTTGCCGTGGGTGAATCCATTTTCCCCAAGCCGTGCAGAAGGGAGGCGACAAGATAGGGATATACGCACATGGCAAGGAGCTGAACATATGCCTTGCCCAGGAACCCCAGGTAAGCCGAGTAATCACCTATGACCAGGCCTGTGAGTATACCGAGGACGGCCCCGATAAGGACCCTGGCAGCGAGTTTACCTGTGTTTTGACCGGAGGAAGTCAGGCTGATGCTCATGAACGGGATGATCTCAATTCCTTTTTAAAGATAAATTAATTTTTAATTGACAGACAAGTAGCATTTTATTTTTAACCTGATGCCTCTTGCCGGTTCATGTCGCGTTTAATAATTTATATTAGGTTAAAACCATAACACCTCAGTTTTGTTTTATATTTGCAGGACTGTTGCAGACTAAGACAAACTATACGATATACTGCTATGAGCAAAGAAAAAGACGATACCGGAAGCGGAAAGCTTGAAAAAGAAATGGTCCTGGATGCCGTTAAAAACCTGATGGCCAACCCCTGTTCCACACTTAATACAAAGTTCCTGAATTCGCATTCGAAAGTAGCCATTATGTTCCAGGATCATATGTTTGAGATCCATGGAGAAGATGAAAAATTCATCAAGTACATGGCTTTGAAAGTCCCCATTACCTCTTCAGAACATAAAGAGCTTCTGTCGTTATTTATGGCTGAAGTGCAGAGACGGGCTGAAGATTCTTCCATGAAAAAACTGAATGAGCTCCGGAGCTTAATAAGAGTCGGGGCCTGATTGGATTTTCATTCAGGGCCGAAGTAACCTTCCCCTCTTAACTGAATTATTTTCAGGCTAATATGGTGGTCATTTAAAATTGGCACAAGGTGGTCGGCTATTCCTGTTTTTCCACTATTACCCCTGCAAACTTCAAAAGTGATACTTTAAAAGAATAATTCCGTAAGTTTGATCAGGTTTAATCCAAATCCTACCGTATGGAAAAACTGATCTGTGTTAAAGAGACGCCCCCGAAAGGGAGAGGAATATTTGCGGACCGTAACATCAGGAAGGGTGAAATAATCTCAACCTTCACAGGACCCCGTGTTAAAATTGAACGTTTGGATGAGTATCAACATCAATAACGGAGTCAAGGTTGAAACCTTAAAGGTGCCGTATATCAAATAATTGTTTCGTTGGTTGTTTACTTTCAAAGCCCTGTTGAATTCCGGCAGGGCTTTTTTCATGCCCTGGTCTCACATATGATCCTGATTAGCAAAGATATTTGCTTTGAAACAAAATCCTTATCAGTTCAGGGTTTGTCCGGGCATGGAATTTAATCCTGATCTTTTTATATGTTTTTTCAAGGGCGGATATGGATTTATTACACTGTTCGGCAACATCTTTCAGTGAGAGCCCGTCCGTAATTTTTTTCATAAGCTCCCTTTCTTCAAGTGTCAAAAACACATTCTCCTGGCTCTCCTTTGCTTTGGTCAGCGCCAGGGAAATTTCCTCAGGCATTACAGTTTGTCCGTTTGCAACAAGAGAAAGGATCTTCAGTATTTCACTTTTTTCAGTATCCTTCCTGATATAAGCCGACACTCCTTCGCGGAACATCTGAAGTTTCCATTCGAATGAATCCTCCTGTGTAAGAATGGCTACAGGAATTGAAGGGAAATGTTTTCGTATGTAATTAAAATTGAGCACAGGATCAGTGAATTTAATGAAAAGATCCAGTATGATAACATCAATATCCTGTTTGCGGATCTTTTGTATGGCTTCATGCGGGCTTAATGCAGAACCTTTTACTTTTATGCCATCAAGCTCCGGGTCAAACAGCTGGTTAAAACCGTCATTAATGAGGTAATGGTCATCAATAATAAACACATTGATAATTTCACGGTCAATTAATTGAGAAGACATGGTTTTATGTTTTTTTTAAATGCACTCATTGATCATATAATTTTC
Organism: uncultured Bacteroidales bacterium; assembly: GCA_903824935.1. Taxonomy (GTDB): domain Bacteria; phylum Bacteroidota; class Bacteroidia; order Bacteroidales; family FEN-979; genus CAIRDP01. Next base: position 5,115 of record CAIJYT010000129.1, read on the forward strand.
CTGTGAGTAAGCATCCAGATAAGCTGGGAAGTGTTCCTGGCCTGGAATTTCCTACGGACAGACGTAAGGATTTTCTCAATGGTTGAAACACTTATACTTAATCTTTTTCCTATCTGGTTTCTTGAATTACCTTCGGACAGAAGGCTCACGACATCATATTGGTGGGGTGTAAGCCCGTCTATTTTTTTTATTGTTTCTGTATGTGGATTGCGTTGCGGCATTGATTCAGTGAAAAGGTGGGGGAATACAAGACGCTCATCTGCGACTTTTTCCAGGGCCTCGCGCAACTGGGCTTTTCTCGA
>CAIJYT010000130.1 GCA_903824935.1 uncultured Bacteroidales bacterium
CCAATCGACCTTCGCCGGATCGAGCCGCTTCAACTTCGATCCCCCGGAACCGGGTTTAAATCCGGTGTCGTGAAGTACCCAGTAGCCCATCTGAAGAGGAGTTGCATTCGCGCCGACAAGCCCCAACCGCTTGACTGCCAGCAGGTACAACGCAAGTTGCATCGAGCGACCCGTCACTAGATCGTCGTCGGTCGAAGAAGGCCGCCGGAGGATGTGCGCCGTAAGCTTCAGTCTGGCCGGTACCGTCAATGGGTTTCCCGTTGTAGCAATAACCGAGTCCGCGTAATACGTCACAGCCTACATAGTCGTCATTGGCATAACCAAGGTCAGGATCGACCCACTGTGAAAAGTAGGTGCCTGACAAGGTATAGGTTGAACGGTTAATGATTTCGTAGGAGTAGAACGTCATGTTGTTGATTTCATCATTGGTGGAAAAAGCGAAGTACTGTGCGCGGATTTCCATACCAATGGGGGCACCCTGGGTTTCAGAGTGGTAGTTTCCTTTGTCATTGTAAACACTCCAGAGGGTCTGGTCGCCTTTGATAACCTGGTCGACGAGGATACCTGCTGTATCGGAAGTTTCACCGTTACGCACATGGGCTCTTTTCTGGCGCTCACCAATTTTAAGTTTATTGGGGCAAAGTGCATTGGAGAGATCGTAATAGGGGTAGTCACCCTGGGAAGGTTCATATACACCGTTGCCGTTCTGATCAAAGAAGGGCGCAAGATAAAGGGATTGTCCCTTGGAGGGCTCTCCGTTGCCGGGCCAGTTCTGTATGCTCTTTGGAATTGAATAATCCGGGTAAGAAGTAGGATCTTCATACCAGGCGAGGAAAGTATTGACCTCGGCCCTGGTCATAGGGAACAACTGGTCATACTTGGCGCAGACTGCGTCGGTAATGGATGCAGTACCGTCGATAGTCAGAGGGCCGGGCCAGAAGTCATTGTTTGTATGTGCTGCCTGTATGCTTGGCCCCTGTCCGTATTTATATGCAGCCAGTTTGAGGTTGTTGTTCATATCGATACCCCCGATCCAAAGAGAAGTCGAAAACATCGACATTTTCTTGGAACCTTTAGGAATCTCATACTGGGCATTCTCAAGGAACCAACCGTTACCGTAGGAATACATCAGCGTCCTTACGTTATTTATATCGAGAAATTTATATGCAGAACCCGGAGTACAACCGGCTGCTGCTTCTTTCAGTGGAGGGCCGCTCTTGGGGTGCTCAACGGGATGCTCACGTGCGATGAGTGCATTGGTAACCAGTAAAAAGCCAAGTGCAATCACTGAAACTCGAAATATATTTTTCATAGTTATATTATTTGTTTTCATACGTCACTTCTTTAACCTTTAATTACCTCGTCTTAGAAATTGAACATTAATCCAAGTCTGATAGTACGCGGACTGCTGTAATTATACGGGCTTGTCATATTGACAGTGTAGAGGTCCCTGTATGCCTGGGGATCTACCTGCTGGCTGATCACAGTCTGCCATTCAGGGGCTGTAAGGTAGCCATCGTCCTTCGGAGAACCTGTAGCAGGGTATACATAGGTAACATTCTTGGTATTCAGGAGATTGTTTATTTCAAGGTAAACATCCATACTTCCCTGTTTCTTCTTGTTCAGGGCAAAATCAAATTCCTTGTCTATCCTGAGGTTCAGGAGGAACTGCCAGGGTAAGCGTGCGCCGTTGATAGAACCCTGGATAGGACCCATTGCTCCGAAAGGCAGGATCTTGCTTGATTTGGTATAGGGAGTGCCGGAACCACCGGTAAGGGTAAGGTTACCTCCGAAGTTTGAAAGGAACTGTACGGGGGGTTTGCCTTTCTTTTTACGGTTGATCACCGGGCCATTATAATCCTTGCCTTTACCCCAGCGGTAGTCAAGACTGATGTTGAACTGGTGCCTGCGGTCAAAACTCAGGGGGTTCAGGGTACGGAGGTTAGGCTGGTCGGAACGGATGATACCTGAAGCGGCGTCAGCATCAGAACCGGTACCTGTTGCAAACTGCAGGGTGTAATTGAACCTGATACGTGCGTTTCCGGTACGGCGCAGGTCATAGGTAAGGGTCAAGCCCTTAACAGTTCCGAAGTCAATATTATTGTAAGAATAATATGTCTTGGGATACGCACCTGATAAACGGTACTGCTGGATCTGGTTACGCATTTCACGGTAGAAAGCGGAGAGTTTCAGTGAAGAAGCATTATTGATCTTCTGCTGGAAACCGATTTCATAATCGATGGTCTGCTCAGGTTTAAGGTTAGGATTCGAGATGGTTCCGCTTGATCCGGTTGTTGCGATAAACAGGTAACGGATAGGCTGCACCTGCACCTGGCCCTGCAGAGGACGTTGGGTCAGAATGTCGTAATGCGCATAGAACAAAGCATCATCAGAGATCGGGAAAGAGAACGATATACGGGGCATCACATTGGTCTGGGGTGTATATTGTTTAAAAACATCCCCTGTTAATGTCTGATTACCCGGGTCGATAAGATAAGGCTTTACACCGGTCGGATCGACGATACGCGGGTCGGTCACCGGGGTGCCATCCTTGGTGTACCAGTTGTTTCCGTCACGGAAACCGGTAATGTTGCCGGGGTTAGACATGTCGTCAACATAAACCACGTAATTGCTACCGATACTGGAGGGGATGGAAATATTTTTCAATGGGGTGTTTGAAAGAGACGATACAGTGTATGCAGGATAGAAGAGGTAAGGATCTTTCAGCACCATCTGGTTTGCATCGAAACGGTCAACGCGGATACCGATGTTGAAGATAAGGTCTTTGAAAGCAAATTTATCCTGGATGTATCCTGCCATGTAGATCGGACGGTAAGCGCCTATCGGGCGGGTGAAGTTCCCGCTTGCGTCGGTTGAAGTGAAGAAATCTTCAAAAGCAGGCTGGCCTGAAGTTTTATTGCCGGTGTAATCATAACCGTAATAACTTACCAGGTTGCCACCGTTATTCAACAACTCATCCGCACTGAACATGTCGATTGAGAAAATACTCGAGCCGGCGGTGGTTGTGTGAAGCTTCATATTCTTATCATAATAATTGATGCTATTGTTTGCATAATCGTATGAGTTGATATCGATCAGGTCGGTTCCGTCAACAGGGAGCCCGAGTTTTTTGCGAAGGTTGATGTCGAAGTTACGTTGTGAGGGCTGGTCATATTTCCTATAGTAATTGATTGTGTCCATGAACACTCCGTCACGGTAAACCATCTGGGGATTTGATTTGTCAAGCTGCGACAACTGGAAGTTTGTCAACCCTCTCATTAATGACCAAAGGCTTACACCGTTATACCCAATGCCCCTGGATGTCCTTTGCTGGTATTGCAGACCAATCTGGATTTCATGGTTGCCAAGGTCGGCAGCAAACGATGCGTTGATTGCGATCTGGTCTGAGGTTCCTTTACTGTAACCTGTTGCACGGTCCCCTGTGGCAGCGAAAATACCGTAGGCCCCGCCTGGTTGCATGCCATTGATAAGACCTTTTCCTGAAATAATATTTTCAGTATTGTCGTAATGACCTGCAGCATCCGGGAAGAAACTGTAGTATTGTGAGGTCCAGGCAGCTGCTTCAGGGTTGATATCCGAGGGTTTGTAAAGTACCACGGTATCACGGGTATTGTTCATCAGGTGGGCCCATTTATGAGCAACGCTGTCATAGGCAAGCTGATCGGTATACTGACGGATGGTATGTGTCTGGAAACTTCCCACATATCCGTATTTAAACAGGTCTTTCTGGAGGGTAGGGTCTTCTGTTTCACTGTAACTCCTGGTAAAGTCTGCTCCAATGGAGTAGTACATGTTCTTCACGAAGGATTTAGTATCCTGTCCGGAAAGAAAACGCTGGGTAAAGCGGCCGTTGACACGCCATGTATAACCTGTTGACAGCGAGCTGTTCTCCCAGTTCAGCAGGGAGTTTGCATAACTAAAATTATGGTTGTTGTTATAAGCGAAAGTACCTCCGAAAGAAAGGTTGATGCTTTTTGAAACCCTGAAATCGAGTTTGCCTGACACGTTGACATTATAACCCTTTGAATTCAGGGTTGACTTGGTTTTCTCCATGTCGTTGAATGTGAGAAATTCATTATTGTAGAAAACGCCCTGGGATTGTCCGTATAAACGCAATGGGTTGGTTTTCAAAAAGTCAAGCATCGAATTGTTGACTTTATAAAGCGGGTAGGCTGCAGGGGCTCCGTCTTTGTTATAAATGAAGTCACCCGCAATAAAGAAACCCATGATAGGGGTCTTTGTGCCTTTGACAGTGTCTTTTTTTGAGAAGACAGGGCCTGTGAAATTCAAACCGAGACGGTTATATCCGAACGGATCAAGAAACTGGGAGGTCTGAAGGTCGACGCCTCCGTTAAAATCTTTTGAAGGACCTTTGGTGGTTACGCTGATGATACCACCGGTTGCATCACCGTAGGCTGCGGGTGTACCGCCGAGAATTACTTCAACCTGCTCGATAGCCGACTGGGGAAGTGAATTGCTACCTGTAACGCGCATACCGTCAATGTAGTAAACAGTACCGGAAGAACGCTGACCACGCATACTGGTGATGTTCCCGTTGGCGTCGGTAGTAACACCACCGACCGTGGTTGCGACTGCTTCGGCAGAACGGTTGGCCATTTTGGCAATTTCATCAGAGGTGACCGTACCCCCTGAAGTGGTCTGGTCCTTGGAGATCAGAGGCACTTTGTAGTCAACAACCTGTACTTCCTGAAGGTTGGTGGCCGTCTGTTCAAGGGCAAGGTCCTGGAATGTGATCTTATCCACAATTACCTGGATTCCCTTCATCTGCATCGGCCTGTAACCAACGTAGGATGCCTTAAGGTCAACTTTACCGCCGGGGATAGGCTTGATCAGATAGTTGCCATCGAAGTCAGTAGTGGCACCGCCCACCTGGACGCCTCCGAGTTCGATGATAATGTTGGCGAAAGGAATAGGTTCCTTGGTAACCTTATCAACAACTTTTCCCTTGAGGGTCCCTGATCCGGTCTGTGAGAATACTAACAAGCTTGTTGTCAGTACGAACGCAAGAGTTAATAGTAAATTTCTTAACATACCATACAATTTTATGTTAGATTATGATGCGCTTAAAAGGTGGTAAAAGTAATAATTTTTTAAAATGAAATTCAAAAATGTTCAAACGTTGTACAAATATATAACCATTCTAAATTATCCGGAAGTCAAATAGATAACACCTTGTAAATGATCGTTAAAGTAGTAGATTCTCCAGTTATAAATCCCGTCACCTTTTAACCGGTGTATGGGAGCCAGATTCTTTCCTGCTTTGACGCATCATGGCTTTGGTGTTTTTCGATTGTGCCTTCTGGTGTTGTTTAACACCGTTGTGATAGTCTTTTTCGGCCTGTTTCTGTTTCCTTGCCCTTTCTTTATTGATTTTTTTCTGGTTTACTTTTTGCTCCTGCCCAAAACCTGCCGGCAGACATAAAGTAAAAATTAACAATAAGCAAATCAGGTGTTTAAGTCTGCCTGAAGGCATTATTATATTGATTTATTATTGTTTCCGGGGAATTCCCTGCAACGAAAATACAAAATCCCGCAAAGCAAGGATTTAAAAACCTAACATTTTTTTTTGGTGTCAGGAATAAAAAGCATGGTTCGCATAAGATTTGGCAAATAATTCCGTTCTTTAATCCAGAATAACATACTTATGAGAAAATCCGCCCTGAAAGGCTTATTTTTATTGTTTTGCCTGGCAGTTGTTTTATTTGCCTGCAAGAAAAAAAGCGATACCCAGCAACCTGAGATTCCTTATATTACTGTGAATTTTTCAATTAATCCCAATTCGACCCAGTACCTTGAACTGAATCATATAGGAGGTTCTGTGCCTGTGACCGGAGGGTACAGGGGCATCATTATTTATCGTGTTTCGGAGACTGAATTCAAGGCTTACGAAAGAGCTTGTGCATATGATCCCACTGCCGACAGTGCCCAGGTAAGGATGGATGTATCAGGTCTTACGATGACCTGCCCCAAATGCAAATCGAAGTATATTATTCTTGATGGCTCGCCTTACGGAGGCCCCACCCAATGGTCGCTTAAGCAGTACCGGACAAACTACGACGGAACATATTTATACGTTTCGAACTAGTTCGAAGCGTATAAGTAGCGAAGTAGTGAAGTAGCGAGATAGCGAAAATTTCACTATTTCGCTACTTCGCTATCTCGCTATTTAATAACGGTAATGCTCCGGCTTATAAGGACCATCCTTGGGAACCCCAATGTAGTCGGCCTGTTCATCGGAAAGTCTTGTCAGTTTCACGCCCAGCTGATCAAGGTGCAGGCGGGCAACTTCCTCGTCGAGATTCTTTGGCAGACGGTACACATCAATCTCGTAGTTGTTCTTCCAAAGGTCGAGTTGGGCCAGAGTCTGGTTAGTGAATGAATTGGACATGACAAATGAAGGATGGCCTGTTGCGCAGCCGAGGTTCACCAGCCTGCCTTCTGCAAGAAGGTAAATGCATTTACTGTCGGGATATATATATTTGTCAACCTGTGGCTTGATATTTACAATCCTGATCCCGGGCCAATGATTCAGCTGCTCTACCTGGATCTCGTTATCGAAATGGCCGATATTGCAAACGATGGCCTCGTCTTTCATCTTCGAAAGGTGGTCGGCTGTTATCACATCTTTGTTCCCGGTTGTGGTAACGTAGATGTTCCCTTCTTTCAGGGCTTCTTCAATTGTAGATACTTCAAATCCTTCCATTGCGGCCTGAAGGGCGCAGATAGGGTCTATCTCAGTAACAATGACGCGGGCTCCGTATGATTTCATAGAACGGGCGCATCCTTTTCCAACATCTCCGTAACCAAGGACAACCACCACTTTCCCGGCAATCATTACATCCGTGGCGCGTTTGATTCCGTCGGCAAGTGATTCACGGCATCCATATAAATTATCAAA
>CAIJYT010000131.1 GCA_903824935.1 uncultured Bacteroidales bacterium
ACAGCCACATCCCTTCCTGGGCATGCAATTGCAGGATACTGGCGAATAATAAAAAAATTAAGAATACTGATTTTTTCATATGACCTCCTTTAATGTTTAAGTTCCGAAGACTGAATGGATATGGCGAACGTTTTCTCTTAAGGTTACAATTTCTTTTAACCTTAACAGAAAATTTTTAGGTTTGTAAAGTCAAAATAACGATGCTGTTCAATTTTTCAGCCGGCAATATACTTATTGAAAAGAGCCTGCAAAAAAGTAATTGATGAGCCGTAACGAATTGCCGGTAAACGGGTCTAATACGTCTGTAAGATTTATTGTTAAATCAATGGTATGAAAGACGACAGGATTGAAAAAACCCGTGGAATGATAGTTTTGCAGTGGGTCCTGGTCCTGCTGTTTGTTTTTTATCTTGCCGGCCTTATCAAAATCGTCCTGCTAAAGCAATTAAGCCCTGCCCAGCTTTTTCTTCAACACCATTCATTCAAATCCTTCAACCTGGTCCCCTTCACCAGCATCAGGCTTTACCAGCATATTGCAGGTAAAATAGGGTTCCTGCGTTGGGCAGGAGGAACATTCGGAAACCTCATCATTTTTATACCTATGGGCTGGTTCATCCCGTTACTGGTGCGTTCCCGCCGTCCTATCCTGTTGGTCTTAACTATCTCTGCCTTGCTCAGCCTCGGGTTTGAGATCACCCAGTATCTTACCGGGACCGGCAGTGCCGACATTGATGACATTATTTTAAACATAGCAGGAGGCATGCTTGGTTACCTTGTATATATTTTGCTGCAGGCATTTATTGGAACAGGGCCCGCTCTCAGGCTGGGCATGATCATTTTGTTTCTTGCCTTCCTTGCAGGGGCTTCCGTTGTGATTTACAAGGAATACGGGTTTACCCTGGGCCTGGTCAGAACAAAATTCATCACTGTCGGTGGAAACGGGATCCCTGCAAGAAAGCCTGATATTTTCGGGCAGTTTTCAAGGCTTTCTCACGACAGCCTGTTCTTTGAAGCATTCCCGTTAACTTCGGGGATTGCCGAAGCAGACAGTCATCCAGAAAAGAACCGGGATTTTGTAATGCTTACGCCAGGTACTAAAATTTTCAGGCTGACTTCAGATTATAAGGACTATGTTGTCACCGACTCGATGCATGAATCGTTTCCTGCCGCCCTTTCATCGATTGAGCCCGGGCTGGCGACAATCAGGGTGTGGAGGAACACCTCGGGTGACCAGGAGCTGGCTGCGACGGTAGTGTTTTACCTGCTGACAAACAACAGCGGAGAAAAACGTTCTTCGGTGCGGTTTGCAGGAAACAAGAGCAATCCGTCCCATAATCATCCGGATTATAAGCAGGCCCTTGAGATGGTAAGCGATAAAAACCTATTCCCGACCATGTCGGGCAGGATCCTTGAAATCAGGCATGACACCGTGATCATTGACAAGATTATTACAAAGGTCCTTGCAAATGGTTCATCCCTCTCATTCGGCACTGCCAGGGGAAGCAAGAATTTCAATAAAGCAAGGCTGATCATTTCGCCTTCAACGATCTATTTCAGCAAACAGGTTATCAACGGGGGAAAAAGTCCATCGGTTGTGAAACATATCAGCCCGGGGCACCTTAAACCCGGCGATTTTCTTAATGTTTACGGCCCTGAAAAGGATAAGCTGGTCAATGCTGAAATCCTGAGTATTGTTAATTTTTAAACCCCGGATTCCAACTTTCGCGAAATATTTGTGTCTTTTTGTTAAACAGGAATGAATTGGGAGCAGAAACCCCTGATATAAACCGGGAACTCATTGAGCAATGTATCAGGGGAGACCGCGTGGCCCAGTACCGCCTGTACAAACAATACTCGACTGCAATGTACAACCTGTGTTTGCGAATGGTTTCCGACAGATCCGAAGCAGAAGACCTGCTGCAGGAGTCTTTTGTGAAAATGTTCAGGGAACTTCCCTCTTTCCGCGGGCAAAGTACAGTAGGTGCATGGCTGAGGCGGATAGTGATCAACCAATGCCTCAATCACATCCGGAAAAGACAACTTTCATTCGTTGCACTTGACGACCATGAATTGATAGATACTCCTGATGAGGAGCTGACTTCTTATGACATCACTGCGGATGATATCCACCGGGCCATCCTGCGCCTCCCCGAAGGGGCAAGGGTAGTTTGTGTACTTCACCTCCTGGAAGGTTACAGGCATTCGGACATAGCAGAAACACTGGGTATTTCGGAATCCACCTCCAAATCGCAGTACCGGAGAGCGGTGAGCTTGCTCCAGGATTCCTTAACAAAAAAGGTGTATGAAAAGTAAGTTTGAAGAACTGCTTGAAGAAAAAGCCGGAAGCCGGCAATATGCAGTCGGCAGTCGGCAGTCGGCAGCCGGCAGTCGGGATCCGGGAAATGGATTCCCTGATATTGAAGTTCCGGATGATGAAAAGATCTGGAAGGGAATTTCTGATGAACTGGGAAGAAGCCGGAGGCTGAGGATAGGCATGCTAAGCGCTGCAGCCGCGATACTGCTCCTGTTCTCATCCGGCGTAGCCGTGTTCTTTATGATCAGCCAGGGAAAAACCGCATCAACTGTTTATTCACTTCAGAATGTCTCAAGACAAATGGGTGAAGAGGAGAATTTTTTTAGGCTCACAGTCATGCAGAAAATGGAGGCGGTTAAAAAATCCGGCGCCAGTCCCGATGATTATTCCGAAATGATGCAGCAACTTGAGCAGATCGACAGGCAGTATGCCACTTATATGAATGACCTTAAGGAGTTGGGGAACCAGCCGAAAATATTAAAAGGTATCATCCGTTGCTACGAAATGAAGATCAGGGTGATTGAAAAAACATTGAATGAAATTGCAAAGACGAAACAAAATGAAAACGAAAAGCATATTCTTTAGCCTGTTATTACTGGGATTTATTGCATCGGGATCCGGCGTTGCCGCCAGGGAAATCAAGGAAATCAAGGAGACTTATTCCTGCGAAAGAACCCTCAATGCAACGACTCCCATTTGTTTTAAAAATAAAACCGGTCCCCTCAGGGTGGAGACCTGGGAGAAAAATTCAGTCAAAGTCGACATAAGCATCAGCATAGACGGGGATGATGACCAGGTTAAAAAAGCCCTTGACTACATTAAAAAAATGAATTTCCAGCAGTCCGGCGACACCCTGGTGTTCAACACCAGGTTCTGGCAATCCATGAATTCAGGTTCGGGTATAACGATACAGAATTTTCATGTATTTGGTAACCATATCCATTTAACCCTTTGTGACGGAGAGGAGATCAACCTGATAAGGTTTGATCTTTCGTTTGTAATGACCATGCCAAAAGATAATCCGCTTTCGCTTACCCAGGCCTATGAAAATGTGACCTTACCCGATCTGAACGGCAAAATAAGCCTGGATCTTTATGAAAGCAACATGATTGCCGGCAAGCTTCCGAATTGCCAGTCCATAGTGGCTAAATACGGCAAGGTAACGATAGATTCGGTGAAGGACGCCACGTTAACGCTTTATGAGAATAACCTTAAGCTAAGCCATGCCGGTAACCTGACCATTAATTCAAAATATTCCGAAACAGAGATAGTCACCGCCGGCAAGATAAGTTTAAATTCTTACGAGGATAAAATCCATGTCACCAGCCATGGCAACCTGAGCGTTAAAGCAAAATACACTTCGTTCACACTGGCCGATTTCAACATCGGGGCGTTTGATCTTTATGAATGCACCCTAACGGCTGGGAACAGCGATGTAATCGCAATGACCGCGAAATACTGTGATCTGAAATTCATTTCCTGTAAAGCTGTTGTGATCACTTCATATGAAAACAAATTCAGTTCTGAACAGCTGGGTGACCTCAAGGCCGGGTCGAGTTACAGCTCATATAAGGTGACCAAGCTCGACGGTAGCCTGGTTATGTCAAACAGCCACGAGGACAAGGTCAGCGTGATGAAGGTTGGAAAGAAATTCACAGGTATTAACCTGGTGTGCAAATACACCGATGTGGATCTGCAGTTCGAACCCGGTACCGCTTACAAGCTCGATGCCGATGTTAAATACAGCAGTTTCGATTTCAACAAATCCTCGTTCAGGGAGATCCGCTATCACAAGGAAGATGACATTTTCCAATACCTTGGAGTGACCCAGGGAGGTGATGAAAATACTATACCTGTTGTGAAATTACAGATGTATGAAGGAGGAATAAAGCTGAAATAATTCTCATTCAAAACACGATACTTATGCTTTTTGAGATGGTCCCGCTGGTTACCGTGATGACATCCCTCACACTTTGTGCGCCTCCCGGGACATCAAGCCTGATCTGACCGTTGCTTGTGAACGAATTGGTATAGGAATTAGAGTAGCCGTCGGAACCCAGGACAGAGATTGTTACAGATGTCCCACCCGGGTCAGGACAAATCACATCCGCATATGCAGAATATCCTTGCTTGGGTCCGGGATCAGCAGGATCGGTGTAGAGGTTGTTGATGTCGAAGGTCCCTCCCATGTCGACCATATAGGTTTGCGGATTTGCAGGGTCGAAAGACTGAGACCCGGGAGTACATGCAGCCGATCCGGGAACTGTAACGGTTACCGTGAAGGAATAGCCCCCCTTGGGTTCAGTGTAAAGCAGGTTCGCCAATTTGCATAACTCGGCGATGTTATTTTTCTCGGCAAATTTGCAGAGCGCATCCAGCGCCCCCATTGCTTTGCCGCACATCGCCTTGATCTTGTCGCCTGAAGCGTTACCCGGGAAAGCTTCTGCGATCTTATCCGAAAGCAGCTGGCAAACCTGCACACTTACATTTGCGGGCAGCACCGAAATCAGGTTATAGGTGTCGCAAACATCTTTTGCAATTGTACCAACCTTATCACAGGTCTGCTCATAATTTGCCGGGGGTTCCCCCGATTTGGGAATGTTTGTCGAATAAAAGCCATTGCCGATATTTGCGCAGGGATATGCGGAAACCCCCAATGGAGGGGTCACATTCAGCACCACGGTGGCATTGGTTACATCCACACCGCATTTCCTTACATGAAATATCATAGCATTGTCAGTGACCGGCTTCAGGGGTCTCATTTCCCCGGGATGATACTCTTTATATGCAAATTTCCCCGGGATGTTTTTCCTGATATTCTCAGGTTTTCCCGTATCGCCATAAACCGGGTAAGATTTGGCACCCTTCAGGTTTATAGGTATGCTAACCTGGACCTGTCCGTCGGGGGATATAGCTTTCAGCCTTAACGTGGTATCATTATTCCAGGTGTATTCAAATACCGTGCCGTTTGGCGTTAGTTGCCTTGCAGGCAATGAGTTGGCATCGAGACTGATCAGGAAATTCCCCTCCATATCGGGGTATTTGACTGTCACATTCTGTATTTTCACCGGATTGCCTGCTGCATCTTTGGTGCCCGAATAGGTTACTTGCGTCCCGTCTTCATAGGTTACATGAAGCAGGGTTGGATCAGTGGGGTTGGTGTAGCTGTCAATTGAAAAAGTATAGGTCTGAGAGGAAGAATCTGATTTTTTGTCACATTGCACGAATAAAAGCAATGAAACAACAAGGGTAAATAAGAATAAAAGTTTTTTCATGGCCTTGGTTTTTAACGACATAAATATAATTCAGAAAAATAATAAAGTCAAGTTTATCATGTATTTTTACAACTAAATCCTAAGATCCCAGTATATGAAAAAGCTCCTCCTTCTTGCTGTCCTGTCTGTAATTATGGCTTCGTGCCAGTGGACGGTCAATCACAAAACAAGCCTGAACCAGGCGGATACCACAAAGCCTGCTGAAATAGCAGTTATCGACAACGGCAATGTTGTCTTCGATAAGTACTTCACCGATAAAACCATGCGTCTCGATTACGATCATAGCGGCACATCCAAAGAAGAACATTTTGCTGTTGACCGTATTGTTTCCGACGGAGCCTGGCCGGGAAGTACGTTCGTTCTGATCGACAAGCTGGCCATGGGGCCGTATTTTTTCAGTGTGATAGATAAGGACAGCAAGACCCTGTTGTATTCACGCGGATTTGCCGACATTTTCGGGGAATGGGCCAGCACACCCGAAGCTGATAAGAACTGGGGGTCATTCAACGAATCTGTCCGCTTCCCCTGGCCCCTGAAACCAGTGACCGTGGTTATGGGAAAACGCGATCCGCAGACAAACAAATTCAAAACCATATGGACCACCGATGTTGACCCTGCATCAAGGGAAGTGAATCCGGCAGATCTCGCACATTCCAATGTAGTGGATGTGATACAGGAGAACGGTCCCGCTTCCTCGAAGTTAGATATCGTAATCCTTGGCGACGGCTATACCAAAGCCGAAATGGGGAAGTTCAAAGCCGATGCTAAGAAGCTTTCGGCCTTCATGATGGCCCAGGATCCTTATAAGTCAAGGGTAATGGACATAAACATTCGGGCCGTTGAAACCCCTTCGGAAGTTTCGGGAGTTTGCAAACCTCACCCGGGAGTATTCAAAAGGACGGCTTTGAGCGTGCAATACGGGATCTTCGATTCGGAGCGTTATGCGCTTACCTTCGACAACAAAACCGTGAGGAACGTGGCTTCGCAGGTACCGTATGATTTTATGATCATACTTATCAATGAGCGCACATACGGGGGAGGCGGGATCTATAACCTGTACACAACCGTTTCGGTGGATAACAAATACGCCGAATATATCATGGTGCATGAATTCGGGCACCACCTGGGCGGACTGGCCGATGAATATTATACATCCTCAGTTTCCTATGAAGCTCAGGATATCAAGGTTGAGCCCTGGGAACCTAATGTTACCGCGTTGCTCGACAAAAATAACCTGAAGTGGAAAGACCTGGTGACAGCGGGCACCCCAATCCCTACTCCCTGGAACAAGGAAACCTTCGACAAATTCGGTTATCAAGTTCAGAAAGAGCGCGACAGCCTGAGGAACGCAAAAGTCCCGGAAGAAGTTATGGAAGCCTTGTTCATGAGGCAGTACAAACAGGAGGACGAATATTTCTCCAAAGAAAAATACAAGGATGCAGTCGGGGCGTTCGAAGGCGCGAACTATACCCAGAAAGGGATGTACCGCTCACAGCTCGACTGCATTATGTACACACGTCACATCCATTTCTGTATGGTCTGCCAGAAGAGCATCAATAACGTGATGGACCAGTATACGGCGGCTAAATGAGCCTCATTTGCTCCTGAAAGCCGTGTAAGTCCCAGGGACAGGGAGGAATTCCGCGGTATACCCTGTAAAGGTTCCGTTAAGTTTAAGAGTATCAGTGCGGAAAGTACCCTGCACTACGGTTTGAAATGGGGCGGTCCCATCCATCACCACATAAAATGAAGTCCCTGAAAGCATGGAGAGCCCGTCGCTGCTGTACCTGTGAAGAGAGACCGTATCACCCGGGCCCCTTGAATATTTGAGAGTAACAGAAGTAACATAAAGATCCCCGCCGTTGCTGGCAACTGCGACCTGGATGGGGATAGCCTGTGAAGAGGTCCCATTCCACGTTCCTACAAGCTGGGGATATGTTGGATCCTTGGTCTTTTTCTTGCATGATGTAGTGATGGTTCCGCCAATGGCCATAGCGGCAATAACCATAATTATAACTGCTTTTCTCATCATATATGATTTAATGTTATTGCAAAACCGTTGTACAAAGTAATAACATTCTTTTCATATTCCGGTATTATCCGGGAACATATTCTGAGAAAAATCACACATGAAAAATGGCATTTGGGCGATTGTTTTCCGGCTGTAAAGATAATTTGAGAATTGAATGAATTGCATGCCGTCTTCCTTACGGGAGGCGGCTTTTTTTATTTCTATCAGGGAGTTTTATATATTTGCCTTCCGTTGATCACCCTAACAAACAATTCCATGGAACAGAAAAAACTGAATATCCCGAAACTGATGCCGGTGCTGATGGCATTTATCGTAATGAGCTTTGTAGACCTGGTTGGTATTGGTGTTGATAATGTAAAAAGCGATATGGGACTTTCAAATACCCTTGCCCAGCTAATCCCTTCGGCTGCCTTCCTGTGGTTCCTGCTTCTGTCGGTGCCTGTCGGCATTATGCAGGCAAGGATAGGCAAACGTAAAATGCTTAATGCCGGAATTATGGTAACTGCCTTTGGACTGCTGTTCCCTTTCTTCATGTATTCCTTTTCAATGGTGCTTTTCGGGTTTGCTTTGCTCGGGATAGGAAACACCATTGTGCAGGTTTCGGCCAACCCCCTGCTGGTGGATGTGGTGCCTTCGAACCGCACTTCGAGTTTCCTGAGCTTTTCACAATTCGTCAAGGCGATCGGCTCGATGATAGGAGCCCCTCTTGCGGGGTATTTCGCCCTGAAATTCGGCGACTGGAAACTGCTTTTCCTGGTATTCGGTGTCGTATCCATTCTGTCAGCCATCTGGCTTGGATTTACCAAAGTTGATGAGCGCAGGCAGGAAGACATCAAAGTCACTTTTGGCTCGGCTTTCAGCCTGCTCGGCAACCCCTTCATCCTCCTGATGGTTCTGGCAATTTTTGTTGTCGTTGGGGTGGATGTCGGGTTTAATTCAAATTCGGGACAATTCCTTATCAAACACTTTGGTATTGATCCGTCCCTTGCCAAGTCCGGACGTTCTGTCTACTTTTTCGGCCGTATGCTTGGAACTTTTGCAGGTGCACTTCTTCTTACAAAGCTGTCGTCACGCAGCTTCCTTATGGCGACTTCGTTTTTGGGCATCCTTACCCTGGTTGCAATACTGGTTATTCCTTCGGCTGCTTCAGCCTGGGTCCTGGTTTTCCTTATCGGGATGTTCGTAGCCAATATCTGGCCCCTTGTGTTTTCCATCGCAGTTGAAAAATATCCGAACCGCAGCAATGAAATTTCAGGACTTATGATGAGTGCAATATGCGGGGGGGCTGTCATACCCCTGGTCATGGGCTGGGTGAGCGATATGAGTTCAGTCTCCGCCGGCATTTATGTACTGATCGCCTGTATGCTTTATTTGTTCGGGGTGGGAGTTTACAGTTTAAAAAAGTAGCGAAAAGCGAAATTATATTTCGCGGTTTAAACTTTCGGTACCCGACCGTCGGCCTGGCGTTCGATCATCCAGCCCGGATACTCCTTGCTCAGTTCAGAAATGCTGTCGAGACGGGACATCTCATCCGCAGTCAATAATAAAGAAGTTGAAGCAATGTTTTCGCGGAGCTGTTCTGCTTTTTTCGCACCAATGATAATGCTTGTGATGCCTTTCTTTCGGAGCATCCAGGCAAGGGCTACTGTTGCAACGCTTGCTTTGTGAGCTGATGCAATTTCCTGCATCACCTCGATGATATCGTAAGCTTTTTCCTTGTTTACCGGCGGGAAATCGAATTCATCCCTGCGGCTGTTACCGGCTTTAAGTCCTGCCCTTGTGAATTTTCCTGAGAGGAATCCGCCTGCCAGCGGGCTCCATGGCATGATACCAAAATTTTCTGAAAGGGCCATGGGTACGATTTCTCTTTCTATGTCCCGCCCTGCGATACTATAATAGTTCTGAAGAGCGACGAATTTATTCCATCCCTTCTTATCGGCAATGGCATTGGCTTTGACCACCATCCATGCGGGATGGTTGCTGATGCCAAGATAGCGCACCTTGCCCGATCTCACTACTTCATCCAGACCGCGCATGGTCTCTTCAAGGCTGGTTACAGGATCGACTCCATGGATGTATAGCAGGTCGATATGGTCGAGGCCCATTCTTTGAAGGCTTTCGTCAACGCTGTATTGTATATGCAGCCTTGATAAACCAACCTGGTTGACCCCATCACCCATACGGCCTCTGACCTTCGTGGCGATAAATACATTCTGCCTGCATATCCCCAGGGATTTCAATGCTTTCCCGAGAAGCATCTCGGAAAGCCCTTCGGAATAAACATTGGCTGTATCAATAAAGTTAATGCCGTTATCAATGGCTATTTTGACCAGGTTTGTGACTTCTTCCTGCGGTAGCCTGCCGATGTTGGTCCAGAAGCCCTTTCCGCCAAACGTCATTGCACCCAGGCAAAGTTCCGACACCAGTACTCCTGTATTTCCTAATGTATTGTAATGCATAATGCTGATTTTTTCGTTGTTTAAGAACCGAAATTTGATTTGAAATATTTCCCGAAATGATTAGTAGGAGAAGAAATAGCTTAATTATATTCAGCGAAGCATTTTGCAAAAGCCGCATTAGGTGCCAGGAGCCTACAAAAGGTATGGGTCGCTATAGCCGCTGGCGCGACGCAGACCCCGTAGCGGCGTTGCAAAGATGCGAGCAAACACGGCGGTGTAATACCCTTCACTACTTCTTTTCCGCTGCAACTTTCTTCAGCACCTCTTCCTGTATCGCTTTCGGCAATGCCTGGTACTGGTAGAACTCCATGGCGTAGTTTGCACGACCCGATGAAACGTTTCGCAGCTGGTTTGAATAGCCAAACATTTCCATCAGGGGTACAAACACATTGATTTTTTGTGATCCCTTACGGTATCGGCGCATGCCTTCGATCTTACCACGGCGGCGGTTGAGGTTACCTACGATATCACCAATATATTCGTCGGGAGTGTTCACTTCGACTTTCATGATAGGCTCCAGGAGGATGGGGCTGGCTTTCATGAATCCCTGCTTAAAACCAATGGCTGCGCATGTCTGGAATGCCATGTCGGATGAGTCGACAGCGTGGAAACTTCCGTCGAGAAGGGTTACCCTCACGTCAACAATCGGATATCCAGCAAGAATACCCCTGTCGAGGCTTTTTTCAAGTCCCTTTCTGACTGAGGTGATAAATTCAGCAGGGATTGCGCCTCCCTTGATATGCTCAACGAATTCAAAACCTTTTCCCGGATTGGGTTCAATACGCATTACGGTATGCGCGAACTGGCCTTTGCCCCCGGTCTGCTTCACATGCCTGTAATTAGATAGCACCTCCTGGGTAATTGTTTCACGGAAGGCTACCGACGGCTCGCCAACGATGGCATCCACCTTGAATTCATGCTTGAGACGGTCAACGATGATCTCCAGATGAAGCTCGCCCATCCCGGCAATCACGGTTTCTTCGGTTTCCTCATCATACCTTACATTGAAGGAAGGGTCTTCGGTTGTAAGTTTATGAAGCGCTTCTCCGAGTTTTGACTGGTCCCCGCGCTTTGAAGGTGTTATTTTCAATTCAATAACTGAAGGGGGAACATGGATGTTTTCGAGCAGTAAGCGATGATCATCGCTGCAGAGAGTGTCGCCTGTCTTGGTAAGCTTAAGACCAATTAGCGCTACAATATCTCCCGGACCTGCTTCTGCAACTTCCTCTCTTTCCTTGGCATGTATCTTCATAATACGGCCGATGCGTTCATGCTTTTTCTTGGTGGAGTTGTACACCTGCATCCCACTTTTAAGGGTGCCTGAAAATACACGGGTAAAGGTCTGCTGTCCTACATAAGGATCATGAATGAGCTTGAATGCAAGAGCCGAAAACGGTTCTTTTGGCGAAGGATGACAGGAATGCAGCTTCTCGGGATCATCCAGGTCGGTACCTGTTACCGCTCCTTTATCGATAGGTGAGGGCAGGTAATCGTTAACTGCATCGAGGATCAGCTGAACGCCCTTGTTTTTGTATGCGGCTCCGCAGAAGACTGGGGTGATGAGCAGTTTGAGAGTAGCTTCACGTGCAACGCGTTTCAGAAGTTCTGCCGGTACGTCTTTTTCTTCAAAGAACAATTCCATGATCTCTTCGTTGAATTCAGCAACCTTTTCAACAACCTTTATCCTGGCCTGTTCGACTTTTTCCCTGAATTCTTCCGGGATGGGGATTTCAATCCTCTCCTTCTCCTCAAATTTGTATGCCTTGCGCTCTATTACATCGATGATGCCGTCAAAATGTTCTTCTTCCCCCATGTGCACCTGGAAAGGAAAGGCATTGGCGTCAAGGTATTTGTTCATCTGCTCGACAACGGCCGGGAAATCAGCACCGGTCCTGTCCATTTTGTTAATGAATGCAATACGGGGTACACGATAGCGGTCGGCCTGGTTCCATACCGTTTCGCTCTGGGGCTCAACGCCACCTACCGCACAAAATACTGCAACCATACCGTCTATAACGCGAAGGGAGCGTTCAACTTCAATTGTGAAGTCAACGTGGCCAGGCGTATCGATGAGGTTGATCGCATGGTTGTTCCACGAACATGAAATAGCTGCTGAAGCGATGGTGATGCCACGCTCCTGTTCCTGTTTCATAAAATCCATCGTAGCCTGTCCGTCGTGAACCTCTCCCATTTTACGGGTTGTACCTGTGAAAAACAGTATACGTTCCGTTACTGTAGTCTTGCCTGCATCGATATGGGCGGCAATACCTATATTTCTTACTCTGTTTAATGCCATGATTTTCAAATTGGGGTGCAAAGGTACGTTTTTATTTCGAATCTGGTGAGAATGAAGACTATGGACCGGTCGATTTAACGATTATTTATTATCTTTGATTGACTATCTTTAGCTTATGCAATTCACTGCAAAAACCCGGGAGATCCTCAAATTCCTTATTATTACAATAGGGATCTATACTTGTTTGATCTTCCTCTTCGCCATTCTTTACTATGAAACCGGGAGCATAGGATTTTACAGGCCGATCCAGAGAGTTTACGAACCCATCGACTTCCAGAAAGCGATATATTTCAGTATAGTCTCCTTTCATACCATTGGTTACGGTGACATCTACCCTCTCACTGCTTCAGGAAGGTATATACTCATGACCGAGGCATTCAGCTCACTCTTCTTTACTTCAATTTTTTCAGGTTTCCTGGTATATTTTGTGATCAGGAGAAGGGATGATATCTTCACCACCCGTTTTGTTTACATCCGCCTGCGCGGGGATAAATGGTTCCTTTCGATCCGCCTTGGAAATAAAGGCAGATCGCTCATCGACATGAAAGGAAAATTTGAAGCCTGGATAGTGCAAAACAATTCCAGGGTAAGGATTTTTCAGTACGAAGAAGAAATGGCCGACATGGAAAGCATACTCTATTATGATATTTACCTGGATAACTCCGACACTTTAAAACTCAGGCAGGCGCTGGCTGACTCCCTGAACGGCAAGATACTCCTGCATGTCAAGTACGCGTTTATAGGTAACGACATCAGCACGGGAGAACAGTTAGCCCATGCAGTGTATTATGACTCCACCAAATTCAGGTTCGGCAGGATGTTCGACAATGTTTATTCCTGGGACGAACATGGGCGCCGCGTAAATTTCAAATGGAAGAATTTCGAAAAGATCGAACTCCTTGAATCCTACCTGCAGGAAGAATTCATCAGGGAATAATTCATATTTATTAACTTATATCTGTGAATAAATAGCCCGCCGGTTAAACTTATACCTATGCTCAACATCAGGATAAGGTGCGCATGTTTTCCAACTTTTTCTTCTCCAGGAAGCTGTGGATATCTCCGAGATGTTCTTTGATTCTTTTATTCCCAAATTCATAAACCTTGGAAACCAGGCCGTCGAGAAAGTCACGGTCGTGAGATACCAGGATCAGGGTCCCATCATAATCCCTTAAAGCATTTTTCAGGATGTCTTTTGTCCTGAGGTCAAGATGATTGGTTGGTTCATCGAGAATCAGCAGGTTCACAGGTTCAAGCAGAAGCTTGATCATGGCGAGGCGGGTGCGTTCCCCGCCGGAAAGGACTTTGACTTTCTTGTTCCAGTCATCTCCACCGAACATGAATGCACCGAGCAGGTCCCTGATCCTGGTCCGGATATCGCCCTTGGCCACGTCGTCAATGGTGTCAAATACAGTTATTTCTTCGTTCAGCAATGATGCCTCATTTTGTGCGAAATAACCAATCATGGTATTATGGCCAATAGTAAGTTTTCCATCATGAGTAGCTTCGCCCATCAGTATCTTTACAAGGGTTGATTTGCCTTCCCCGTTTTTCCCGACAAATGCAACTCTCTCAGCACGTTGTATGCTGAAAGAAGCATCAGAGAAAACGGTATGGTCGCCATAGCTTTTGGCAACTTCTTCAAGTATCACCGGGTAGTTGCCCGAGCGGGGAGAGGGCGGGAACCTGAGCCTGAGGGCCGAAGTGTCTTCTTCGTCAATTTCAATCGGGATGATCTTTTCAAGCATTTTAACTCTCGACTGGACCTGGTTCGTTTTAGAAAAGGTACCCCTGAACCTGTCAATAAAGTCCTGGTTGTCGGCTATGAACTTCTGTTGTTCGTCAAATTGTTTCTGCTGCTGCTGCCGCCTTTCCTTCCGCAGTCCAAGGTAAGTTGAATAATTCACCTTGTAGTCATAGATGCGGCCCAGGGTCACTTCTATGGTGCGTGTTGTGATATTATCGACAAAGGCACGGTCATGCGAAATCACGATCACTGCCTTTGCACTGTTGATAAGAAATTCCTCGAACCATTGTATCGACTCAATGTCCATATGATTGGTAGGTTCATCAAGCAGAAGCAGGTCGGGTTTCTTCAGAAGGATTTTCGCCAGCTCGATGCGCATTCTCCAGCCCCCGCTGAATTCTCCTGTGGGGCGCCCGAAATCCTCCCTGGCGAATCCAAGCCCCAGGAGTATTTTCTCAACTTCTGCATCGTAATTGGTTTCGGCAAGGGAATAATATTTCTCGCTCAGTGCCGATACCCTTTCTATCAGTTCATAATAACCGGCCGATTCATAATCGGTGCGGGTGGCAAGCTGCTCGTTCAGTTCCCCTATCTCCTTTTCCATATCCAGCACCTGGGCAAATGCCTGGGCGGCTTCTTCAAAAACGCTGCGGCTGTCGACCGTGAGCAGGTGCTGGGGAAGATAAGCGATTACTGCATCACCGGGCGAGGATACCTTGCCCCGTGTCGGCGTTTTATTACCTGCAATTATTTTCAGGAGGGTGGATTTCCCTGCACCGTTTTTACCCATAAGGGCAATCCTGTCCTTGTCGTTGATCGCAAACGAAATATCCTTGAAAAGTGTTGTCCCTCCGAACTCAACGGTAAGCCCATCTACTGAAATCATCCCTGGCGTTTTTATCGAGGCGCAAAGATACCTGATTTCAACAAGGCGGTTGACTGTAAAACATTTTTCTGTATTTTTGAAGAACCAAACGGGATGTTAGCTCAGCCGGTTCAGAGCGCGCGCCTCACACGCGCGAGGTCGTGGGTTCGAATCCCTCACATCCCACAGTAAAAATCCATAAAATCACTGAAAATCAATGAAGACCGCCACTCCAGGCGGTTTTTCTTTTATAGTAAGTTACATCAAAATACAGCCTGTTAATAACTTTTACAGGCAAACTTGCCTAAATTGTTGCCTATAGATACCTTTGTACAGGCAACTTTTTTAAAAATACAGGCAACTTTTAAAGTATTATGGCGACAGTATTGTTTTATGCAGATAAGGAAAGGAAAAACGGATGTTTAATTCTTTTAACATTCACGTTTAACCACCACAGGCTGCGTCTTTCAACAGGGTTAAACGTACCATTGAAAGCCTGGGATAGCGATGATCAGAAGGCAAAACCACTAAAGGATTATGCCGAGACAAACAAACAGCTCAGGGAGGCAAATAGCTTCCTGTTAAATACCTATGATGAGCTTTTCCCGAAAGGCGCGAAATTCTCAAAAGAAGATGTCAAAAAGAAAAGCCTGGAAATCAGGGCAGCTTACCAAATATTTGCTGGAAGGAAAGATGTCACTGTTTCAAATACAACCACCTTGGTAGATTTCATTCCAATATTCCAAGCACGTTACAAGAATAAACTCTCCCCGAATCATATTCAGCATTTTAATGGCATCAAGACTCATTTGGAAACGTTCCAAAAGAAAACCGGAACTACCGTAACTTTTGACAGTATCAGCAAAGATTTTTATATCAGTTTTACTGACTATCTGAAAGCAGCTAATCTTAAACCGAACACGATAGGATCACACATCAGGCGTATAAAGCGCCTGATGAATGAGGCCAATGAGGACAAACTGACAACAAACCAGGAACACCGGGCAAGAGGATTTAAGGTATTGAAAGAAGATGCTGACACCATCTATCTTACTGAGGATGATATACAAGCCTTGTACAAACTTAAAATTGATGATTCAAGAATGAGCCGAATCAGGGATCTGTTTGTTTTAAATTGTCACACCGGATTAAGGCATTCCGACTGGCCAAAAGTCACCCTAGGTAATATTGAAGACGGGAAACTATATGTAAAAACCCAAAAAACGAAGGAACCTGTAATCATTCCCGTTCATCCTATTATTCTTGAGATCATTAACAGACATGGATCAGAGTACCGCATCCCGACCAATCAGGAAGCCAACCGTGTATTAAGATGGGTTGGCGAATATGCAGTGACAAAAAAGATAACCAAAGGGAATCTAGATAAATGGCTGCAAATTCGTACACATACAGTCAGAAGATCATTTGCTACAAATGCCTACTTGAGCGGGGTACCAATGCTTTCCATCATGCAAATAACCGGACATAGAACAACTGAATCCTTCCTCAGATATATCCGAATTTCTAAATTGGAAAATGCAATGAAATTAAAAGATCATCCTTTTTTCAACGTTTAACGG
>CAIJYT010000132.1 GCA_903824935.1 uncultured Bacteroidales bacterium
CTGGGGGTCAATGTCGAGTATCGCAACGGCCATGCCTTTCTGAACCGCACACACCGCCAAATGAACAGCTAAAGTTGTTTTAGAACTCCCACCTTTCTGTGCGATTATTGCTAGAGTTTTCAATGATTCACCTATATATAGAAATACAGTAAATTACATTTTTATATATAAAGAAGAAGACCTTGTCAAGAGCTTTTTATACATAGAAACCCTTCTTGACATTACTACGCCATTGACGTATATATAACCTATGGTCATCATTGAAACCCCAATATTTACCAAACAGCTCCTCTCTGCCTTATCGGACGACGACTACCGCCTATTCCAAACGGTGTTACTGGAACGTCCGGATGCTGGCAAAGTGATACCCGGCAGTGGTGGCCTCCGCAAATTGCGATGGGCAGCGGAAGGACGTGGTAAGCGCGGTGGTCTGAGGGTTATTTATTATTGGTTTACGCAAGGTACGATCCTGCTCCTGTTTATCTATCCAAAGAACGTCCAGGAGAACCTGACGCCCGACCAGCTCAAACAGCTTAAAAAGATCGTAGAGGAGGAATATCATGAAGGATGAATTATTTCAGGAACTGCTTGAAAGTGTGAAGCAAGGAGCAGCAATCAAGAAGGGTACAATACAACCTTCCCGCATGTTTGAGTTTCCTGAAACTGAAGTGCGTTTACTGCGTGAACAGTTCGGCCTTTCGCAGGATAAATTTGCACACCTTGTAGGGATAAGCGTGGGAACATTGCGTAACTGGGAGCAGGGACGTCGCAGACCGGAAGGACCTGCGCGGGTTCTCTTGAAAATTGCATCTTTGCACCCCGAGGCGTTTCTCGACATAGCAAAGGAACAGGTTAAGAAGATAAAAAACCCGAGTCGTTCAGCCCGCCCCTCCCGCAAACGGGCGGAGGGTTAGCTTTATCATCACCATAATCTTTCGAACCGTGCCGGATTGGTGGCCGTATACAAGACAAAGTGTGCAATGCGCGGTACCAAAATTACAGATGAAGTATGCGAGCTGCTATTACAGAAATACGGAAATCTTTAAAAGTGCATTTATGTTTTTCAAGAGCGAGGGGAAATATGCAGACACAATGTCAACACAAGGAACTTTTTAACAAGATCCGCAAACTACCTCCGGAAAAAGTCGCGGTGGTTGATGATTTTGTGGAATTTTTAAGTCATCGCGATGAGAAGGATAGCCTGGTCAGGACGGCAGGCAAGCTTTCTGAGAAATCTTTCCAAAAAGTATGGGGCAACCAGGAAGATGCCGAATATGACAACCTATAAATTCAGCGATACCGAGATTTAATAAAGGAGCTGAGCCAATGAGCAGCGAAAAATTTGACAGCGTATGGGATGCTATCGAAAACACGCCCGAGGAAGCAGAAAACATGAAGCTCCGCTCGGCGCTAATGATGACTTTAAAAGAGCACATCGCCTGCACTGGCCTAAGCCAATTGCAAGCCGCCAAGTTGTTTGGTGTCACTCAACCACGAGTTTCTGACCTCATGCGCGGCAAGATCAGTCTGTTTGGCCTGGATGCACTGGTCAATATGGCGGCAACGGCTGGCTTGCATGTCGAAATACGTGTATTGAAGACCGCTTAGAACGGTACCTTCCCCTTTCTTATCGAGTAAAGGGTTGAACACCTCACCTCCACAACC
>CAIJYT010000133.1 GCA_903824935.1 uncultured Bacteroidales bacterium
ACTGCAGGCAAAATACCCCGGCTGATGCGGTGTTCCCTCACCCTGAGCATATCCCTTCCAACCTCGGTCTTGTCATGTTTCAATATCAGCCTCCCGATCTGGAAATCGGAGAACCCCAGCCGTTTCGACTCTTTCAATAATTCATCAGGCAGTTCCTCAAGGCTCGCAATCTTTGAAAGCCCGTTGCTGAGTCGGAAAATATTTTGCAGCTTATAAAGGAACCACCTGTCGATGCGGGTTAGTTCCCATATCCTGTCGACAGTGAACCCCGCTTCCAGGGCCTGGGCGATAACAAAGATCCTCATGTCGGTGGGTTCGGTAAGTTCGGTTTCAATGGCCTCGACTTCGAGGTCCTTGTTGCCGACAAAACCGTGCATCCCCTGCCCTATCATCCGCAGTCCTTTTTGAATAGCCTCTTCGAAAGTGCGGCCTATGCTCATGATCTCTCCTACGGATTTCATGCTGGACCCTATCTGTTTTGAAACCCCGCTGAACTTTCCAAGGTCCCAGCGCGGGATTTTCACCACGATATAATCGAGAGCCGGTTCAAAAAAGGCGGATGTGACACGTGTTACCGAGTTTTTCAATTCATGAAGCCCGTATCCCAGGGCAAGTTTTGCAGCAATAAAAGCCAGGGGATACCCGGTAGCCTTTGAAGCAAGCGCCGAAGACCGCGAGAGCCTGGCGTTTACCTCGATCACGCGGTACTCTTCAGAATCGGGGTTGAGTGCATACTGGATGTTACATTCTCCCACAATGCCCAGGTGCCTGATGACTTTGATAGAAAGATCGCGGAGCTTGTAATACTCAGCATTGGTAAGGGTTTGAGAGGGAGCAACCACAATACTTTCACCCGTATGAATTCCAAGCGGATCGAAATTCTCCATATTGCAGACCGTGATGCAGTTGTCGTGGCGATCGCGCACCACCTCGTATTCTATCTCCTTCCATCCTTTGAGAGATTCCTCGACAAGGATCTGTGGTGAATAGGAGAAAGCTTTCGCGGCCATTGTTTTCAGCTCTTCTTCGTTACCGCAAAAGCCGCTGCCTTGTCCGCCGAGAGTGAATGCGGCCCTTATAATAATCGGGTAGCCCAGGCTGGAAGCCGCCTCAAGCGCCGCTTCTGTTGAATCCACCGCAAAGCTGGCCGGGGTTTTCACCCCGATCTCAAGGAGTTTCCCCACAAACCTTTCCCTGTCCTCGGTATCGATGATGGTTTGCACCGGGGTCCCAAGCACTCTTACATTATACTTATCAAGCACCCCGGTCTGGAACAGTTTCACCCCGCAGTTGAGTGCTGTCTGCCCCCCGAACGAAAGCAAAATGCCGTCGGGGCTCTCTTTTTCAATAACCCTTTCAACGAATTCGGGAGTGACCGGGAGAAAATAAACTTTATCGGCTATCTCTTCGGATGTCTGTATCGTGGCTATATTCGGGTTGACCAGTACCGTAATTATCCCTTCTTCTTTCAGCGCCTTAAGGGCCTGGGATCCCGAGTAATCGAACTCCCCGGCTTCGCCTATTTTAAGTGCCCCCGAGCCGAGGATGATCACCTTGCGTATGTCTTTGTTCATCATATTTTCCATCAGAGTGACCC
The DNA here is from genome assembly GCA_903824935.1 of uncultured Bacteroidales bacterium. GTDB lineage: Bacteria > Bacteroidota > Bacteroidia > Bacteroidales > FEN-979 > CAIRDP01. The sequence goes on from CAIJYT010000133.1 coordinate 1,598, forward strand.
TCCTTCTTCCATCAGTTTAAAGAACTCATCAAACAGGAACCTGGTATCGTTAGGTCCTCCCGATGCTTCGGGGTGAAACTGGGTTGACATGAAAGGCCTGGTTTTATGCCTTATCCCTTCATTCGTTCCATCGTTAAGGTTGATAAAATAAGGTTCCCAATCACTCCCAAGGGTTTGATTATCCACGGCAAACCCGTGGTTCTGGCTGGTTATATAAGCCTTGTTGGTCCCGACTCTCAGTACAGGCTGGTTGTAGCCCCTGTGACCGTATTTGAGCTTGTACGTCTTTGCTCCACCGGCAATGGACATCAGCTGGTTCCCCAGGCAAATCCCGAAAACCGGGGTACTATTCTCCAGCGCTTTTGCAACATGGCTGATGGTTACTGCGCACATTTCGGGATCGCCGGGGCCATTCGACAGTACCAGTCCATCGTAATCCTCTTTTGTAAAATCATAATCCCATGGCACTCTTTTGACCGTTACCCCGAGGTCTATCAGGCAGCGGAGGATGTTATTCTTCACCCCGCAGTCAACCAGTATGACTTTCTTATCGGAACCCTCATAAACCAGGGGTTTTGGAATGCTGACCTTAGCCACCAGGTTGTCTTTATTGGGATCGTAGAAATCGATGTCGCCTTCGGTGGGCGAGATCATCTTGCCGAGCATGGTTCCTTTTTCGCGGAGGTGCTTGGTCAGAGCTCTTGTATCTATTCCGTACAAGCCGGGGATATTGTATTCACGCAACCAGTCACTGAGGCTTTTCATGGCATTCCAGTGACTGTAATCCACCGAATAATCAGAGATCACAAGCCCTGTGATGTGCACGTGGTCGGATTCAAAAAACTTTGAAAGCCCGTTTTCGAAGCGGTCGCGGGGCACACCGTAATTCCCTATGAGGGGGAAGGTGAGCACCAGGATCTGCCCCGTGTATGACGGATCGGTTAGGCTTTCGGGGTAACCGGTCATGGCGGTGTTGAACACCACTTCCCCTGCTACGGAACGGTCGGCGCCGAATTGCGTCCCATCAAGCCTGGTGCCGTCGTCCAGGATCAGATAACTTTTATTGTTCATTCCATGACAGTTTAATAAATACAGTTTCAAAGGGGGCTATCGTGAGATCCCCGTCAACAGGCCTGACCACTTCACCGGCTGCATCGAGAAGGTATGCCTTTATTTTATTTTTGTCTCCGGATGTGCGTGCAGCCAGGTTTTCAAGCAGCTTGCGCGGATCAAAGCTTACCGGTTTGCCTGCCGTTTCCCGGAAGTTATAGATCACCGCACCCCTGCCTTCAGCAGGGCAAACGTTCACCAGCAGCAGGTTTGACGGGGTGTTCCCCATCAGGGCTGAAGATGTGGGTTTGCCGTTGTCTTTCCCGGCGGGGAGGACTCTTGCGAGCATAGTAACGCGGGAGCCCCAGGCAAAGGCGGCAGCTTCATCCCTGCCGATAACAGGATCGGAAGTAATGATGTAAGTCCATTTAAGTTCCCCTTCCTGGCTTGCCAGGAAGTTGGTGGTCCAGTAATTGTTGAGTACCCAGGAGTAGATCACGGGTTCAGGTTTGCTTACCACCGCCTGGAATTTGCCGATATTGAGATGGCCAAGCTGAACTACAGGGATCTCGGGGGAAACAAAGACCAGTCCGGCGCTGTCATCTTCAATTGATATATAATTCTGTATCCCCTGCCAGTCGGTAGCCGAACCGTTGATCTGGTCCTTGCCGGCTTCAACCGCGGCGCCCGCGACTTCGTAAAAAATGCGGTTCTCCTTTTTCATATTGAAAGGAAAGGAGATGTATACACCCTCGGGGTCTGTCACTGCAAGTTTCACCATTGAATACAAGAACTCAACCTGCTTGGAATGTTTGTAAAGCCTGATCTCGCAGGTGATCCCTTCTTCATTTGCGCATCCACTTAGTTGTCCCTTCAGCTTTAGTGCAGTCCACACCGGGCCTTCAGTTACAGCCGAAATCTTTATCTTTTCCCAGGTCCTGCGGTGGCATTCATCGAGATGCCTGTTTGAGATCTGTTCCCTGTTGTTTCCAAGAGTTTCGTATATGAATTCCCCGAAGCCGTATTCCGCGCCTGGTTTCACCAGTTCGCGGCCCGCCTGCTTGTCGTACAGGCTGGTGATCTTCCCGCTTAAGGTATCTATTTTCAGTGAGTACCAGCGGTTTTCAACACTGCCGGCGAACCTGGTCCTGGCAGCCTGCTTAACGGGCTCAGGTGTAAGCTCGATACGGTATGAGCGGTATCCCAGCGGGGGGATTTTTGAAGCAAAAAGTGTCCAGTAGCTGCCTTCGGCCCTTTCGCTCCAGGTCTGGGCCGGTATTTCTTTATTATCCTGGTCCAGTATTTTGAACTGCCTGTCGCCGGGCAGGAGTTGGTGGTCGATATACAGGTTCACATACCCGTTGCGCTCCCGGTTAAGGGTGTTGATCACGGCTGCCGATGCCTGTTTTTTATAAACAGGAAGATATCCCTGCACCATACCCATGACCTCTTCCCTGAGTATCCTGTTTTTCTTGACAGCTTCCCAGGTATAACTAAGCTTTTCGCCCAGCTGCACCACGCTGTTCTCGCATAAAGGTTCACTTATGCTTTCGGCAGCCCCGAAGGTATGTTCATCGTAGAATGCAAGGTCTTCGGTTATCTGTTTATACAGGCCGGTCACATGTGGACCGGGTTCTTCACCGAGTAAAGCTGCCATGGCCATCAGCCCGTTGTTTGCTATAAAATCGGTATGCGCCATACGGGTGTAAGCGGTGGTGAGCGCCGCAGAACCAAAGCCGTCTATCCACCAGTCGGGCCAGGCACCATGAACGACGGGCAGTTCCTTCTCATGCTTTGCCCTCACCTCTTCGAGGAATTCCGAGATGGTGGCAAGCCTCAGCCGTGGCCAGAGGTAGGTCTCGTTCCATTTCTTCACTATTCTGCAGGCTGCTGTTGAAGGTGGAGAGTTATCGGTAAAATACCCGCTGAACTGTATGGCATATTCATTGAAAGGATATCCTTTGCGGTTTATTTCAGAGAGGTGCGGCAGCAGTGATTTTTCAAGGGCTTCAGTTGAACTGATGATCCCCATGTTGTTCCCCCACATATAATGCTCGGGGCGGTTTACTATGATCCTTTTGCCTGAAGGGCTTTCCCATAAAAAAGTAGTGGGACGGTCAAAGGGTTTAAGCGCCCTGTCGGTATTCTGTCCCATATTGAGAAAACTAACCCCTTCACTGCTGAGGTAATCGGCCAGACACCAGGGAACCCCGTTGATATCATCCTGCATTGCCGTCTTCACCTTGAAGCCCTGGGTCCTGAACCAGGCTGCCGGCTTGAGGGAAGCTGCGATGGAGGGTTCATCGCCCAGGTCGGATGAGTTAAGGTAAAGTGCCGTAAGCTCAATTCTGCCTTCAGCAGCCCGTCGCTTCAGTCGTTCAATCTGTGACGGGGGCCTTGTCCTGAGGTATTCGTTCACAGCCCAGGAAGTTTCGCAGGTCCACCTGAACCTGGCGTCATCGGGCAAAGAATCAGTCTGGTCGCAATAGTCCAGCGCATAATCTATATACCTCAGGTGCTCAGGCAGTATCTCGGTCTGCGGACGGGTATAACCTATATCGGTATGGGCGTGCTGCACAAAATAGATCTTCCATGGTTTGACCGGCATGAGAGTGATTTCTTTTTCAACTGTAGCACTGCCTTCCAGAGTAACCTTCACAAGGTTTTTATAACTGCCCTGAGCCACAGGCATCTGCAGGAGGAATGAATTATAGCCGGGCTCAACAGTAACCTGCCTGGCTGCAGCGTTTGATTGCTCAATGCCTGCTCTTACCGGTTCTCCGAGGCGGACAATTGTCAGGCTTACGCAGTAGCTTCCTTCTTTTCCGGGGCCCCTGAGGATGGTTTGCTGCTGGTCAAGCGAAATCTTCTCTTCCACCCCCGATTCAAAAGTCATATACCAGGTGTTGCTGCCTGCCGATTCCCCCACGACTTTGATCACCTGTCTTTCACCTTTTTTAATGACTGTGGATGGCAGGGTAAGAAAGGCATAACCCATGGGGTCGTTGTATTTATCGAGCATGGTGGTCATGAACCTGAGGGAAGATCCTTCACTGCCGGTTACCGTCCACTCTTTCTTCTCTGATACAACAGGATTGGAAAATTCAAGGCAATATTTCCCATTCACATACAGCTTATAGGTATGACTTTCGGGATTGGCATCTATGCCGAACATCCATACGAAACTTACTTTCCCTGATGAAAGGGCGGGCGGAACCTTTTCGGTTTCCCATTCTATATACCTGCCTGAATCGACTGAACGGAGCAGGAGCGAGTTTTGCACATCGGGATCCGGGGAGTGATATCCGAAACCTCCTCCTTTAAGTGAATGCTCCCATCCCCTGAAAAATGTGGATGACTTTTCGGTTCCCTCTTTTGCTGAAAGAACGCCAGCAGCAGAGCATAGAAGGACAACGAGCAATGTCTTGACAGGTTTATTCATGGAAGAGCATTTCTTTCTTTACAAGGGTCTTCGGCATACCCGGACTTTCAAGGTAGAGTTCGAGTCCGGCGCTTCCAGTGCGTTGCAGGTATTCCACCCGTATCGCGTGATATCCTGCGTTCAGGCCAAGTTCCACACTCTTTGCTTCCATTGAATGCAGCCCGTCATTATTTATCATGACCCTGTCGTCGATTATCATCTTGCTGCCGTCGTCAGATACAAGCGTGAATTTATACAATGCGCGTTTGGGGACCTTGATGAACCCGAAAAAATACATGGCAAAATTTTCATTTCGCTTTTTAGGCGCGAGGGTAAGGGTGTCGACCACCCCGAAATACCATTGAAGCAAAGGTTTGAAGTTAGGCATTTTATCCCATTCACCTTCAAAATACCTGTACGCAAGGCCGGGCTTCAGTTCTGAAACAGATCTTGCCGCATTGGGTATATAGTACTTGAATTGCCTGCTGCTGGTCCCGCTAACGGGTTTCCCGTTCCTGAAACATCTTGCATTCACATAAGCAGGACGATACAGGCTGAATTGTCCTTTATAAAGGATACCGCTGGTGTCGACGTCCCTGATAGTATCGCTCACTTTGAACCGTATCTCAACATTGGGGCGGTCGGAAGACAACTGCACGTTTACCGAATCGACCAGTCCTGAAAAATCGCAAATTATCGCGGGAGGATTGTTAAAATCACGGGGGCCTTTGAAATCAAGAACGATCACTGAATTGATTGTGTCGGGAGGATTTTTCGGAAGAGTAAGTGTGATCGCTTCGTTGGACCTGCTGAATGTCAAGGTGGGATGTTTTGAATCGGAAAGGATATATGCCTTGTTAAGTTTATTCATACAGCCTTTGACCACCAGATGACCGTTAGCGGGCCAGTCAAATACATGCAGGTAAAGCCTGAATCCGTTCTTAAGGTTTTTCATGGTACAACGCCCCCAGGGAGTTGAAGTGAAGGGGCTGGCCTGTGTTCCGTAAATGGCTTCCGAATTGAGATCCATCCACCGGCCCAGGCCTTTGAGCCTGTCTATACTTTCCTGTGGTAATGTTCCGAGTGACGTCGGACCGACATTCAGGAGATAATTTCCTCCTTTGGAAGCTATATCAGTAAGCATCCTGATGATCTCCTTCAGGCTTTTAAAATTCTTGTCGTGGCTGTTATACCCCCAGTGGTCGTTCATGGTCATGCAGGTTTCCCAGTCAGTACCTGGCAGGCCGGTGGGCGGGATCTGCTGTTCAGGTGTACCGAAATCCCCTCCGAACATACCCTGTTTGGTCAATCCTTCCATGTCGAGCCTTCCTGCCCCTACCCTGTTGTTGATGATGATATTCGGCTGAAGGCTTCTCACATAATTGTACAGATCAAGGCCGCGGGCCTGGTTCCAGGTCGATTCCCATTCCCCGTCAAACCACAGCACACCGATATCCCCGTACTGGGTGAGGAGTTCTTTAAGCTCGGCTTTCATGTATGAAACATACCTGTCGTAATCGGCGTCGCCGGCAGGCCTGTTGGTTTCCCATTCCCTTCTCGGAAGGTAATCGGGATGATGCCAGTCCATGATGGAATAATAAAAACAAAACTTCAGTCCGTATTTTTTGCAGGCCGCGGCAAGCTCAGTCATAGGATCCCTCAGGAACGGTGATCTCATAATGTTGAATCCCGTCTGCTTTGTATCGAACATGCAAAAGCCGTCGTGATGCTTCGAAGTGATCACAATGTATTTCATCCCCGCATCCTTTGCGGCCTTCACCCAATCATCGGCATTGAAATTCACAGGATTGAACTGCCCCTGGAATTTGTCATACGTTTCAAGGGGGATCTCTGCTGAGGTCCTTATCCATTCCCCGTATTCGTTTTTTCCATTCCAGGTCCCGGCAGGGACAGAATACAGCCCCCAGTGGATGAACATCCCGAAGCGGGCGTCGCGCCACCATTGCATTCTTGAGTCATGCTGTGCAGGAGTTTCTTTCTGGGCAAAAAGCCTTGCCAGAAAACAAAAAGAAATGAAAAAAAGAGTCAATGATCGTTTCATTGGTATATTTGTTTTAGAATTATTTTTCTTTCGGGCGACTAAATTAAAAAATCTGACCTTTGGAAACCAACTTAACGCTGATGAAAAGGCTGCTTTGTTCATTACTTTTTATATTCCTCATCAAATCCATGAGCGGGGCGGTGGTCCTGCCTTCAGTTCTTTCGGATCATATGGTGCTCCAGCAATTCAGCTGGGTTTACCTATGGGGACGTGCCGATCCCGGCGAATCTTTCACAATAGTTACAAGCTGGAACGACAAATCTGCAGCGGTCAGGGCCGATCCTTCGGGGAACTGGGCTGTAAGAATGTTCTCGGGTGGTCCCGGAGGACCATATACCATTACTATCACTGCAACAAACAAGGTGGTTATAAATGACGTGATGGTTGGCGAAGTCTGGATCTGCAGCGGGCAGTCCAACATGGAGTATACTTTCAAAGACCTTGGCGGCTGGCCATATTTTCCCGATCTGAAAAAAAGGGTGGATACCTCCCACCTGCAAAAGATAAGGCTTTGCACTGTAAAGAAACAGGTGTCGAAATTGCCTTCCGATACCTGCCATGCCGAATGGCTTCAAGCAGATTCTTCAAGCATTCTGAATTTCAGCGCCACCGCTTTGTACTTTGGCCTGGAGTTATACAAACAATTCCATGTTCCTATCGGACTTATAGTTTCGGCCTGGGGCGGAACCCCTGCTGAAGCATGGACTCCGCTTGAATACCTTAAATACACTCCCGGCCTTTCATATTACGTGAATCATCCTAACAACCCGACCTGGGATGCCTCCGCCCCTTCAGTGCTGTTCAACGGGATGATACATCCCCTTCGCAATTACACCATCAAGGGATTTATCTGGTACCAGGGCGAAGCTAACCGGTACGACGCAGATCTTTACGGCAACCTCATCAGCGGGATGATCAGGTCGTGGAGGCAATACTTCAGGCAGCCCGAACTTCCTTTCTTTTTTGTACAGATAGCGCCTTACGATTACCACGATTATAAAGAAGCAAGCGGTTATCTGAGGGAAGCCCAGGAGAAGGCGCTCGCTGTCGAAAATACAGGGATGGCCGTTACCCTGGATATAGGCAATCTCAAAGACATCCATCCGAAGAACAAGGAGGAAGTGGGGCGCCGCCTTTCCATGCTTGCTATCGCAAAAGCCTACAAACAAACCTACCTCAGGTCCTTTTCAGGGCCGGCCTACTGGTTTTCAAGGATAGAAACTGACAAGATCCAGGTATATTTTAAAAACAGTGATTTTGTTTATAGCAAATCCGATAATATCACCGGCTTCAGGATTGCAGGCAGAGACGAGGTCTTTAAGCCGGCAACAGCGGTGATCATGGGAAGTTCAGTGATGGTCAGCAGCACTGAAGTCCCAGAGCCGAAGTACGTGAGGTATGCTTTTCTAAACACCGATACCTCTTCTATATTTGACCGCTGGGGTTTGCCTGCAGGCTCTTTCCGCACCGACACCCTTCATGTCAACTACCGCGAAGCTGTGATCTCCCCGGTTTTTGATCCGGCAGGCAAAAGCTGGAAGGTGGGATTGCATTGTGCCGACAATACTGCCGTGATCCATTTTACTACCGACGGAAGCACACCTTCAGACTCATCTGCCATCTGTTCTGATACCCTGAGGTTCAGATCAGGCTGCCATCTTATAGCCAAAGCGTTCCTGCAGGGCATACCCTCTCAGTCATCCGCAGAAATAGAATTTATTAAACATGAGGCGCTTGGGTATAAAGCAATTCTGAAGAATCCTCCAAATCCAAGGTACGGGGGCAATGAATACACCCTTACCGACGGGATGAGGGGCAGCGAAAATTATTATGACGGGAGATGGCTTGGGTTTTTGTCGAACGACTTACAGGCTGTTATTGACCTCGGTGAGGAGAAGCAGATAGGTGAAGTAAAGATCAGTTTCCTCGTCAATACCGCTTCGTATATTTTCCCTCCTGTTTCGGTTGAATTTTATACCAGTGCCAACGGCAAAAATTATGAGAAAGCAGGTAACTTTAAGCCTGTTGCACCCGGCAAAGCCTCACTGGAAGCGGGGGCAGCTATCCTGCATATTTCTTCCGACCGTATCAACCGGCAGGCGAGGTATATAAAGGTTATTGCGGTTAATCAAAAGACCAACCCGCCCTGGCATAATGCACCAGGGCAGAAGTGCTGGCTTTTTGTGGATGAGGTGGAGTGCCTGAAATAATTTTAGGGCTTAGTCTTATACTACTACACAGGGTGATTTAATTACATCAAGTTGCAACAATTCAACAACATCATTATTCTTTATGCCATTAGCGTATAATGACTTGTCATCTGTACAGTCTCCGCCCCCATTCGGCTTACCCATTTTCCATATCGTCGTGCCGGTACCACCAGTTGGTTTTGCAGTGTAACCTTTATCCCGGATAATTTGTATCACGTCGATAGGCCGGAGTTTTGTGTAGTCACTTACATCGATTGTAGCAACATATTTGCTATCATTAACATTAACAAAATTAACTGTCAGTGCCATAGCTCATGAATTTTAGTTGATAATTTTGCCACTAAAGTAGTAAACATTTTATAAAATGCAATATTGTTTGTCGAAAATTTAAATAGTTATATCTTTGATTTCTAAATGAATTAACAAATTTCTCCATGTTACGCCGAAAATATGCTATGCTATTGTTGGTGTTTGTCACTGTTTTTCAAATACCTTCAGCAATTGCTCAGATTAACCTGGACGATGTTTCAGGATCTTCATACCAGGTGAGGAACTGGCTCCCTGGCAATAATGCGCCTGCAGGTGTTTACAATATTGCACAAACTCCCGACGGTTATCTCTGGCTTGCTAATGAATTCGGGCTATACAGGTTCGATGGCAACCACTTTTTAAACGTCAACCTATCGGCACCCGGGATATTCAAATACCAGGAATGCAATGCTTTGTTCCTTTCGCATGACAGCACCCTGTATGCAGGCTTTCACAATGGCCAGATACTAACCTTTAAAAACAATAAATGGAGTATACTTGATTCAGAAAAGGTATTCCTTAATAAAACAATTACCGTCATCGCTGAAGACAGGTCCCATTCGATCTGGGCCGGGTTGGCAGGAAACGGGCTTCTCTGCTTTAGCCGGAATGCTTCCAGGGTCTATACAACTGCAGAAGGTTTATGTGATAATGATGTCAATGTGATCTGTCCCGGCGGCAATGGGGAAGTATGGGTAGGCTGCGATAAAGGCCTTAGTTTAATCGGGGAAAACGGAATAAAGAATTACGGATTAAAGGAAGGGCTTATCCATCAGAATATTAACGGGTTATACTACGATTCAACTAACACTCTCTGGATCGGCAGCGACGACGGGTATCTCTATTACCTGAAAAACGGGAAGATCACTCCCTGGGAAGACCCACAGGGAAAGATCAAACATTCGATCAAGCAAATCACAGGGTTTGGCCGGAACATGATTGCCATAGCTACTGACGGAATGGGTGTTTTCCTCATGAACACAATGACCGGGAAAACCGAGCTGATCGATACACGGAAACACCTTTCATCCAACCTCGTATTATGCCTTTTCAGGGATATGGAAGGGAGCTTATGGGCAGGGACAAGAGCTGCTGGAGTTTCGAGGATAAGAACAGTCCCCGTTCAGATCATCAGTAAGGCAAACGGACTTTCGGGCGGCTGGATAACTTCCATCATACAGGCGGATGACGGCAGCATCTATGCCGGCAATTCCGAGGGGGGGCTTGACAGGATCAGGAATAACAGGATTGAAAAGCTGGGGCCAAAGCTGGGGATAGGACATTCACCGGTAATTTCCGTCGCTATAGATAAAGGAAACAATATCTGGGTGGGCAGCCAGAACGTCCTGGTGAAATTTAACGGGACTACTTCTAAACGGTTCTCCCAGAAGGAAGGACTTACAGCCGGCGAATTTCATGCATTATATTTTTCGAAAGAAGGGAATTTATGGGTAGGGACTAACCAGGGTATCTATGTCATGAAAGATGATAATGTTGTTTCTGTTCTCACCACAAAGGAAGGATTGCCAAGCAACAGGATATTTTGCCTTCTTGAAGACCGCAAGGGATTTATGTGGGCAGGCACCCAGGATGGCGGCCTGGCAAGGATCAAAGACGGAAAGATTAAATCCTTTGGAATCAGCCAGGGCCTCACCGATAATGAAATTCTTTGCCTCCACCTGGACTCACAGGATAATATATGGATAGGTACAGCATACAACGGCATAGTACACCTTAATCCTGCCACTGAAAAGTTCACTCCGGTGGTTTCAAAAAAACTGACTGCCGCCACAGGCAAAACCATAGGTTATATCATGGAGGACAGATCAGAAAATATCTGGTTTGCAGGGAATGACGGATTTGCAGGGGTTAAATACGGGCTTTTGCAGAAAATTTTACAAAACAAGAATGCGCCGGTTTACCTGCTCAACGTTGCATACGACACTGCCAGTGGCTTTGACGGCCTTCACATGGGACTTTTCCCGGGAGCCTGGAAGATGAAAAACGGGCAGTTCTGGTATCCCTGCACCGGGGGCATAGCGGCATTTGACCCTGAGAATTCATTTACATGGACAAGCAGGCCTGTTCCGCTCATTGATTCTGTATTGATCAACAACAAACCTGCATTAAACAGCGAAGTTTATAAGATTGGTGCCGGGATGGCACACCTCGAGATCCATTATACAGCGCCATCGTTTATCTCGCCCGAAGGACTTACTTTCATTTACAGGCTTAAAGGATTTGACCATACCTGGGATACAGTTGGCAGCCGCAGGGTTGCATATTACACCAATATTCCCCCGGGTGATTATGTCTTTGAAGTACAAGTATTCAACAACCTCGGTGAATTATCACCTTCCACCGCAAGCATCAGGATACATGTGCTGCCATTCTTTTATGAGACCTGGTGGTTCATAGCGGTCCTCATTCTCGCAGGTTTCGGAATGATATGGATGATCATCAAATACCGTATCCGCTATATCCGTGAAAAGGAACTGGAAGCATTGGTAGTTGAACGAACGGAACAGATAAGAAAACTGAATGAACAGCTGGAACAGAAAGTCAGGGACAGGACCGCCGAACTTGAGACGACGAACAAAGAACTTGAAGCATTTTCATACTCTGTTTCCCATGACCTGAAAGCTCCAGTGAGAAGGATAGACCATATTACCAGGGCGTATATTGAGGACTATTTCTCAAAACTGGACACCAACGAGCTGGATCTGCTCAAAAAGATCACTGAAGCCGCAGGGTCTATGAACATCCTGATTGATGAGCTTCTGAAACTGTCAAGAATTGTCAGGCAGGACATTGACAAGATGCAGATCAATCTCAGTGATATGGCCACAGAGATCAACAATGAGATCCGTAAGGTGAGTCCCAAACGAAATGTCAGACTGATGATAAGGGATGGCCTGCTCGAGTATTGCGACCCCAAGCTCATGCGCATCGTTTTACAGAACCTTTTTGATAATGCCTGGAAATACAGTTTCAAAGTGAAGGAGGCGGTGATTGAATTTGACCGTACTGTGAAGGATGGCAAAACTGTATATTTTGTTAAGGATAACGGGGCGGGGTTTGACATGACTTACTATGACAAACTCTTTACTCCCTTCCAGAGACTGCATACCGAGGATGAATTCACGGGCAGCGGGATAGGTCTGGCCACGGTCAAACGGGTGATACTGAAGCATGGCGGAAGGATATGGGCCGAAAGCGCTGTAGGCGAAGGTTCAACTTTTTATTTCACCGTTGACCACGAAATCAGCAAACATTAATTGATTAAATTGAACGAGGACAGATGAGAAAGATAAAACTGTTGCAGGTTGAAGATGACGAAACCGATTCCCTGCTGGTCTTGCGCCAGCTGAAAAAAGAAGGGTTTGACGTTGACTATGTCAGGGTCAAGACCAGGCCTGACCTGGAAGCGGAACTGGATAAGGGCGGATGGGATATAGTGATCTCCGATTACTCCATGCCCGGTTTCAGCGGATTGGAAGCTTTGAGGGTCTTTAAAGCCCGGAACCTCGACATTCCTTTTATTCTTGTTTCGGGTACCGTAGGGGAAGACCTTGCAGTTTCCATCATGAAGGAAGGCGCCGATGATTACCTGATGAAGAGCGCCCTCAGCCGGCTTGGACCTGCTGTTACCAGGGAACTGGAGGAAATGCAGTTGAGGATCGAGAAAAAACAGGCCCAGCTGGAACTCATACAGGCAAAGCTTGCTGCAGAAGAGTCAAGCCGTGTAAAATCATCCCTGTTGGCGAACATGAGCCACGAATTCAGAACCCCAATGAACGGCATACTGGGATTTACCGAGATTCTCAGTTCAATCGTAACTGATGAGTCCCAGAAGGCGATGACAGTGCACATTCTTTCTTCAGCCCAGAGATTGTTAAGGACCCTGAATTCAATCATGACATTTGCGCAGCTTGATTCAGGATACGCTTTGAACCCTGTGAATGTCAATCTGTCGGACCTGACAAAACAATGTGTGGACAGCATCAGGGATCATGCCGCAGCAAAACACATAGAGGTAAAATGTAATATAGAACCCTCTGTATTCATTCATTCCGATGAACACCTGTTGCAGACCTCGCTGATGAACATTCTGGATAACGCGGTAAAATTCACTTCTGAAGGCGAAATAAGTATAGAGCTTAAAAAGAGCAACGTGCCATCCGAAAGATACTTTATCAGTATCCGCGACACGGGAATCGGCATTCCTGCCGAGAAACAGGAGATGATTTTCGATGAATTCAGGCAGGCCAATGAAGGTTATAACAGGCCTTATGAAGGCAGCGGGCTCGGGCTTGCAATCACAAGGAAAAGCGCAGCACTTCTTAACTGCAAGCTTGAACTTGAAAGCGAGGTCGGACGCGGATCCACCTTTATACTTAGCATACCCGAAAAGTCCATAGAGGCACCTGCGCAAATGGCAGCCGCCTTGCAGGATCTGCATGCAACAGGACTGCAGGAGAGTGGCAATCAGCCGTATCTGCTGCTGGTTGAGGACAATGATGCAAACATTGACCTTGTAAAACTTTACCTTCAGAAAGGATACAAGCTCGACGTGGCCAAGGATGCGCTGACAGCCATTGATCTGACCAACAGGAACATGTATGATGCGATCCTTATGGACATCAACCTCGGTCCGGGAATGGACGGGGGCGAAGCTATTGTGAAAATCAGGCTTAAAAACGAGTACCGGAACACCCCTATCATCGCAGTTACAGGATACACACTTCAGCAGGAAAAAGAAGCTATCCTCGCAAAGGGGGCAAACTACTACCAGGAAAAACCATTCAATAAAAAGCAGTTGACCGGCTTACTCCGGGAAGCCCTGGGAGTCAGGATTAGCGGATAAGCATAACCTGGCCCTTGTTGGAGATCTTGTCCTTACGGCTGTTCGTTTCGTAATAGATCATCCAGTTATAGACTTCAGCAGGACATGGCTTTCCCTTGAATGTGCCATCCCATCCCTCTTCTATATTATTCGATTCATAGATAACCTGGCCCCAGCGGTCAAAGATCTGGATCTGGAACCTCGTAATATTTTCCACAGGCAAACCGAGTATTTTAAAGCGGTCGTTCAGCCCGTCGTTATTGGGTGTGAAAGCGGTTGGAATGATCTGGTGGACATATACCGTGACGGTGTCGTAAAATTCATCCCCTGCGCAGATCTTTGCGTATGCGATATAGGTGGTATTTTCTATGGGTGTCACGATCATTGACTGATCTTCAGAAATTTCCCGCCCTCCCTGGTACCAGTGGTAGTTGACTTTATTACCCGGTGTAATGGGTTTAAGGTCATAAGGGATCTGGGCGATCTGGAAGCTGTCGGCGGTTACCGGCGTATATTTCCAGGCCATTTTCTTCATGGTCCAGGCGGTGGCATTATAGCCGGGTACCGCAAAACCAATCGAACCGTTGATATTCTGAACCCCCAGCGTGCCTTTATTCCCATGCCAGTCACAAAATGGTTTTTCCATGATGTGATTCTCTATTGTATTGCTTCCCTCATTAAGAATTATCTGAAAGGTTGCGACAGAATCAAGGCAGGAATTCATCGGGCATTGGCACCACATAACAACCAGGCTGCGTGTTGGTTCCTTTCCAAGGGTCCTGTAGAAAATATACGGACTGCCGGCCTGGATAGGGTTCAGATCTATGAACGGCCCGAGAATGCAATCCCTTGGATTCCTGTCTTCGTTAGGGCTGGGAACCCTGTATGGTTCATTGATCCCAATGTACCTGGTGTTAAATGTAAACCCCACCCAGCCGTTGGCTCCGACATAAAATTGAGTGTATTTGTTTCCAAAAAAAGTAAACTCAAAACCAATCGGGAAAGGCCCTTCCACTCCGTCATCCGAAGTATTGATCCCTGTACCGACCAATCCGTAGGTTGCAGTAAGAGTTACAGGGACCCCGGGATTGATGGTGTCGTCGACCCCTGCACTGAGCTGGGAAAAAGACCAGAGGGGAAAAAGAAGCAGGACAGTTATTAATTTCAGTCTTCCCATTCGAGCAGGCTGGTTGAGATTAAGACTTATGCATGATGCAGGATGCGGGATGCACGATGCACGATGCATGATGTCAGATGCAAAGATCAACAATTTGCCGGAAAATTAATACATTTGTAAATCAATCGTATTTCATAACGGTTCCAGTGTTAAATAAATTTTAAATATGATGACCCGGGCGTTTATTTCCTTAAAAAAGCTTATGATTGCGCCCGGGAGCTGCAGGTAAAAAAAACAAATCCCAAAATATTACCACATGAAAAAAGATACCGCACTTTTTAACATCATTAAAAAGGAGATTCACCGCCAAAGCAGCGGGCTCGAACTGATCGCATCCGAGAATTTCGTAAGTGACCAGGTGCTGAAGGCAATGGGCTCATGTCTTACTAACAAATACGCCGAAGGCTATCCCGGGAAAAGGTATTATGGCGGATGCCAGAATGTTGATGAATCGGAACAGCTGGCAATCGACAGGGCCAAGACCCTGTTCAATGCAGCCTGGGCCAATGTGCAGCCGCATTCCGGCGCCCAGGCCAATATGGCTGTCCTGATGACTATTTTAAAACCAGGCGACATTTTTATGGGGCTTGACCTTTCCCATGGCGGCCACCTGTCACATGGTTCGCCTGTCAATTCTTCAGGTATCTTTTACAAGGCCGTCGGTTACCAGGTAGAGCAAAGCACAGGTGTTATCGATTATGACAAGATGGAAGCCCAGGCGCTGCAGGTCAGGCCAAAACTGATCATTGCAGGTGCTTCGGCATATTCAAGGGACTGGAACTACAAGAGAATGCGCGAGATCGCCGATAAAATCGGGGCTATCCTGATGGCTGATATCGCCCACCCGGCAGGTCTTATTGCCCGTGGGCTGCTTAACGATCCCCTGCCCTGGTGCCATGTAGTCACCACCACTACGCATAAAACGCTCAGAGGTCCCAGGGGTGGTATGATATTGATGGGCAAGGATTTTCCGAACCCATGGGGACTAACAACACCCAAAGGCGAAGTCAAAATGTTCTCACAGCTGCTTGATTCGGCTGTATTCCCCGGTATCCAGGGCGGGCCGCTGGAACATGTCATAGCTTCCAAGGCCGTATCGTTTTACGAAGCGCTTTCGGATGAGTATATGGACTATATCATGCAGGTGAAAAAGAATGCTGCCGTGATGGCACAAGCCTTTGTCGACAAAGGCTATCATGTGATCTCGGGTGGAACCGACAACCACCTCATGCTGATCGACCTCAGGAAGAAATTCCCCGCCATCAGCGGGAAGCAGGTTGAGAATACTCTGGTGCTGGCCGATATCACCGTGAACAAGAACATGGTGCCGTTCGACAGCCGTTCCCCCTTCCAGACTTCGGGGCTGAGGGTTGGCACACCAGCCGTCACAACCAGGGGCCTCAAGGAAAAACACATGCCGGTGATAGTGGATATGATAGACGAGGTGATCTCTGATATTGAAAACCAGGATCTCATCCTGAAGGTAAAGAAAACTGTCAATGAAATGATGGCCGATTATCCTTTGTTCGCTTACTGATCAGGAAACAAACCATGAAAACCCTCTTTTTAGTCCGCCATGCCAAATCTTCCTGGGATGCCCCCGGCTATTCTGACGAGCTGCGCCCTCTCCTCCCGAAAGGAGAGAAGAAAACCAGGCTTGTTGCGGATTACCTCATCAAAGAGAGCGTAAAAATTGACCTTATGATTTCCAGCCAGGCAGTCAGGGCTTACGAAACAGCAAAGATCATGGCTGCCTGCCTGGATTATCCTGTTAAGGATATTCTTAACGACCGCAGGATTTACGACGGGCCCTACGACAGGATGCTCGACCTGATTTACGGAACTTCCAATGATGTGAATACCCTGATGATCTTCGGGCACAACCCGCTGATCACTCAACTTGCCAATCTTTTCCTGCACCCGGGCATAGATGATATGCCGACATCTGCAATTGTCTGTATCAATTTCCATACCGGGAAATGGGAAGAAACCCCGGCTTCAAAATCGGAATTGAAATTTTACATCTTCCCTAAAATGTTTAAATCTCAGACCTGAATCAGGATTAATGGCTTCAAAGAGCAAACTACCCCTTTTAAACCGGGAGATCAGCTGGCTTCATTTTAACGGCAGGGTTCTTCAGGAAGCAGCCGACAAAAGCAATCCCCTTCTGGAACGAATGAAATTCCTGGGGATTTTCTCCAACAACCGCGATGAATTTTTCCGTGTCAGGGTTGCTACCCTGAACCGCATGGTCAAGTTCAGGAACCTTCCATATGACACCCCTGTGAACCCAAGGAAAGTGCTGAAGGAGATCTTTGAGATCGTGCAGGTGCAGGAAAAGGAATTCATGAGTGTGTATGAAGAGATCGTTGGGGAATTGAAATCGCACGGCATCTTTATCATCGACGAAACCCAGCTCAATGAAGCACAGGGCCGCTTCGTAAAGAAATACTTCCAGGAACAGGTTCGTGTTGGATTGTTCCCTATCATGATCAGCAACCTCAGGGAGATCTCTTCCCTCGTGGATAAATCCATTTATCTTGCGGTAAAGCTGGGGCATTCCGACAAGAAACTGAAAGATGACTTTGCCCTCATAGAACTCCCGACCCGAACGGTTTCTCGTTTTCTTATCCTCCCGTCAGAAGATGAAAATCATTATGTTATTTTGCTGGATGACGTGGTCCGTTACTGCCTGAGCGAGGTGTTCTCCATTTTCGGGTACAATACATTTTCGGCTTATACTGTTAAGATCACCAGGGATGCTGAACTCGACTTCGACAGCGATGTTTCGAAAAGTTTCCTTGAAGTGGTGAGCGACAGCCTGAAACAAAGAAAACGCGGCATACCAGTGAGGTTTGTCTTTGACAAGGCAATACCTGAAGACCTGCTGAAACTTATGCAGAAACGCCTTGAGATAGGCAAGAACGACCCGATCAGGGGTGGAGGAAGGTATCATAATTTCAAGGACTTTATGGGATTTCCCAACATGGGGCATAAAGAACTTCAGTACTCCCCTCTTCCACCATTAAAGCATAAGGACCTCTTCGAGAACCGTTCGGTTCTTTCAATTGTAAAGGAAAGGGATATCATGCTGAATTTCCCTTACCAGAGCTTCCAGTACATCATCGACCTTTTGAGGGAAGCATCCATCGATCCCAAGGTGCGTTCGATAAAAATGACCATATACCGGGCGGCCAAGAATTCCAGCGTTATTAATGCCCTTATAAATGCCGCCAGGAACGGGAAATATGTGACTGTGTTCATGGAACTCCAGGCACGTTTTGACGAGGAAGCAAATATATACTGGACTGAGAGGCTGCGCGATGAAGGAGTGAAGGTAATCCATGGAATTCCAGGATTCAAGGTTCACAGCAAACTCATTCTCATCCGCAGAAAGGAAAATAATAAAGACTTCTTCTATTCCCTTGTCGGAACCGGGAATTTCAACGAGGATACCGCCAAGGTTTATGCCGACCTCAGCCTGCTGACCGCCAAGCAGGACATCTGCCAGGATGTGGTAAATGCTTTTCATATGATGGAAGCAAGCCTGAAACCGTATAAGTTCGAAAAGCTGATCCTTTCGCCATTCTCGATGCGGAATTTCTTTATGAAACTTCTGAGCAAGGAGATAAAAAATGCCAGAGCGGGAAAAGAGGCCTGGGCTATTATTAAACTGAACAGCCTTGTCGATGAGACCATCGTAAGGAAACTATACAGGGCCAGCGCTGCAGGAGTCAGGATTAAACTGATCATCCGAGGGATCTGTGTCATACTCCCCGGAGTTGAGGGCCTGAGCGAAAACATCGAGGGCATAAGCATAGTTGACCGTTTTCTCGAACATGCAAGGGTGCTGGTCTTTGCAAACGGCGGAAAACCCCTGTATTATATTACTTCTGCCGACTGGATGGTACGTAATTTCGACAACCGCGTCGAGGTTGCCTGTCCTGTTGAGGAACCTGAACTAAAGAAAGAATTACAGGATATGCTGGACATTGAACTGGCTGATAATTCCAAGGCCAGGATAATTGCGGGCCGTCAGGCCAACAGGTACAGGAACGGCGGACTTCCGAAGAAACGTTCACAGCTCGAATTTTATAATTACCTGAAATCAAAGGTGGAATAAATTTCAAGCCGTAAATCAATTTCTTTTATTTTTGTGCACAACCATCATACCAGTAAAGACTCGTGGATACTTTCAAAAAAATACTGAAGATCTTTATCAATAAATACTTCCTGATAACGGTTGCATTTATTGTATGGATGGTGTTTTTCGACAGCAACAATGTGTTTACCCGCGCCAGGCTTCGCGATAAGCTGGACGACCTGCAGGAGGAAAAGCATTTTTACCTGGATGAGATCCGGCATGATTCAGCCCTTACTCATAAACTTCTTACCGATTCCACTGAGCTGGAGCGTTTCGCAAGGGAAAAATACCTGATGAAAAAAGACAACGAGGACCTGTATTTGGTAGTCGATACGGCAGCGGAAAAAAATAAATAGTCGGCAGTCGCAGTTCGCAGTCTGCAAAAAAAATTGTGCTGACTGCAGACTGCAGACTCTCTTCCTTCCGACTGCCGACTGCCTACTGCCGACTCTGTTACTGAGGGTCCACGTCGATCAGCACTCTTACAGGATGAAATTCAGGTTTCCTGTAGAATTCCGTAATTATTTCGAGCATCTTTGATTTGGCATTCTGCACCGAAGATTCGACTTCCACTTTCACCATGATGTGTTTCAGGTACTGGTTCATAATCCTTGCCACCGGTGGGTATTCAGGGCCAAGGATACGGTTTCCGAATACAGCGGCAAGGCGTTTTGCAAGGTCCGAAGCGGCTTTATTGACCAACTCGGGATTGCGGTGTTTGACTTTGAGGAGTATCAGCCTGTGAAAGGGAGGGTATTTGAATTTCCTGCGTTCTCCAAGCTGGTAACCATACATCCCCAGGTAATCATGTTTCACCACCGATTGAATGATGGGATGTGCAGGATTGTATGTCTGTATGATGACAAGACCCCGTTTCTTTTTTCGTCCCGAGCGTCCGCTGACCTGGGCCATAAGCTGGAAACTGCGCTCTTCGGAACGGAAATCGGGGAAACTGAGCATGTTATCCGCATTCAACACACAAACAGTGCTCACATGGTCGAAATCAAGCCCCTTGGTTACCATCTGTGTCCCGACAAGGATATCTATCTTCTGTTCCTCGAAACTTGTGATTATGTTCTGGTATGCGTGTTTGCTGCGAGTGGTGTCAAGGTCCATGCGTGAGATCCTGGCAGCCGGAAGCAGTATCCCAAGTTCTTCTTCAACTTTCTCGGTGCCGAACCCTTTCATCCTGACCCCGGGGCTGTGGCATTCAGGGCAGGTCGAAGGAACGGGAGCCACATAACCGCAGTAGTGGCATCGCAACTGGTTGCTCTTTTTATGGTAGACCAGGGTGACGTCACAATTCCTGCAGCTTGGCATCCAGTTGCATGCCTCGCATTCAAGCCTGAGCGAAAACCCGCGCCGGTTCTGGAATAAAATCGCCTGTTCCTTGTTTTTCAGGGCTTCGGCGAGCTGGTCCAGGAGGATTGTTGAGAAATGGGTTTTCATCCTGTGCCGCCGAAGTTCGTCTTTGATGTTCACAAGCCTTATCAGTGGCATCTCCATTTCGCCGAATCTTTCAGCAAGCTCTACCAGGGCATACTTTCCCTGTTTTGAATTGTAATAGCTTTCTATTGCCGGCGTGGCTGATCCAAGCAGGGATTTCGCCCCATGCAGATGGGCCAGGAACAATGCAGCATCCCTCCCGTTATAACGGGGTGCGGGATCCATCTGCTTAAACGATGAATCATGCTCTTCGTCAACGATGACCAGCCCAAGGTTCGTGAACGGAAGAAAAACCGCAGAGCGAGCGCCGAGGATGATATCACATTGGCTGCCAACGGGTTTAATCGGATCGGTTCCCGCCTGTTTCCACACCTCCGCCCTTTCTGAATCGTTAAAGCGGGAATGATAAACCCCTACCCTGCCTCCGAAATATTTCCTGAGGCGGTTGATGATCTGCGTTGTGAGCGCGATCTCAGGGAGAAGGTACAACACCTGCTTCCCCTGGTCCAGGATTTCCTGTATCAGTTTAATGTATATTTCGGTCTTGCCGGATGAGGTGACCCCGTGAAGAAGCGTCACGTCTTTGGCCGTCCATGCTTCCCTGATCTCATCAATTGCCCTGTTCTGCTCATCGGTCAGCGTAATGGAAGCGGGGCTGAATTCGGGTTTAAGTGAACTTTCCTGAACGGCCGGTTTGTCATAAATTTCAAATACCGCTTTTTTTATCATACTGTCGAGCACTGCAGCGCTGCATCCCGACTTCTTCAGCAGTTCATTTTTCCTGACCTCCAGCACATCATCTGATCCGAACTTTGAAAGCTGGATGAAGGTCATCAGTATTTCAAGCTGTTTTTTAGCCCTGTGCTCCAGGTGATCGAACAATTCCTTCATCACTTCCTCATCGGAGGCGAAAGGCCCTCCAAGCCTGATAAAGATTTCTTTCTTAGGCTTGTATCTGACCCTGACTTCTTCCTCGAGGATGATCACCCCCTTTTCTATCAGGGTTTTAATTACAGGAATTATCTTTTGCTGCTCGATGATCCTTGGTATCCTCGATATTTCAATGCTCTTTTTCGCATGGTACAGGCTCTCAACAAGACTGAATTCCTTTTCGTTCAGTGGCAAAGAGTCAAGGATATACGACGGAAGGATGGCAACCCTGGTCTCACTTGCCAGTTTGAATGCCGACGGAAGGGCAGCATTCATCACCTCCCCTGTTGTACACATGTAATATGATGCCATCCAATCCCAAAACCGGAACTGCCATTCTTTTACCAGGGGTGCATCATCAAGCACCGAAAGAATATCCTTGAAACTTCTCGACCCGTCTGAATCGCTGTGAACCTTCCTTACGAGGGCCGTATAGATCTTCCTGCTTCCGAACTGAACAACCACGCGGAATCCAACTCCGATATTATCCTGTAATTCCGGCGGAACTGCATAGGTAAATAAACCTGCCAGTGGCAGGGGGAGGATTACGTCGACAAATAAATGAATCGTTCCCAAATGATTTCCAGTATTGAAGCACTTAGTATAGTTAGCGAAGCACTTTGCAAAAGCAGCATCAGGTGCGAGGAGCTTCGAATTGGTCGGCAAAACATATCATCATATCGCTCCGCTGCCACCGTAGCTGCGTTGTAAAGTGCTTCGCTGACAACAGTTTCGTTCCTTCGCTATTTATAAAGAAAGTATCCTCGCCAGTTCCAGTCCGCCGAAATTGAAACTCTTTTTCTTGTTGATGGAATCGTCAAAAGAAGTAAAGGTTATCTGTTTATTCTCTATCCCGACCATCACCGAGCTTTTACCGTCCTTGAGCGCCTTTACGGCTTCGTAACCGGTCCAGCTTGCAAGGATACGGTCATGCATGGTTGGCGCGCCGCCTCTCTGGACATGGCCCAGCACAGTCACCCGGGTATCTATCTCGGGAAGTTTTTCCTTGACTTTCGCGGCAATATCATAGGCCCCGCCCATATCATCGCCTTCAGCCACTATCACGATACCCGATGTTTTATTCATGCGCATGTCATGCTTGAGGAGCCTTGTCAGGTTGTCGATGTAAGTTTTTGTTTCAGGAACAAGGATGAACTCAGCCCCTGTGGCAATACCGCTCCAGAGTGCAAGGTAACCTGAATCCCTTCCCATCACCTCGATGAAAAAAAGCCGGTCGTGGGAGGTTGCGGTATCCCTGATCTTGTCAGCTGCCTGGACTACCGTATTAGCTGCAGTGTCAAATCCAATGGTGAAATCGGTGCCGTAAAGGTCATTATCAATGGTACCGGGTAATCCAACGATAGGTATATTGAATTCCTTCTCAAAGATCTGGGCCCCTGTAAAAGTCCCGTTCCCGCCAATAGCTACAAGGCCGTCGATCTTGTGCTGTTCCAGGTTCTGGAAAGCCTGCAGCCTTCCTTCATAGGTCATGAAACGCTTGCTGCGAGCCGACTTCAGAATGGTTCCCCCGCGCTGGAGGATATTCGAGACCGAATGACGTTCCATGGGTTCTATCAGCCCGTCTATCATTCCTTCGTACCCCCTGTAGATACCGTACACATCAAGTCCTTCATTGATACCTGTGCGCACAACCGCACGTATGGCGGCATTCATACCCGGGGAATCACCCCCGGAAGTAAATACTCCGATTCTTGCTAGTCTTGACATAAAATTGAATTTAAATTCAGTCTGTAAAATTACTGGTTTTTTTACCTTCGTAAAGATCGAAACAATGGAACCTGCATTCAAGGGGCCCGTTAAAGACCGTATACTTTTTTGAAGGCTTAAGCCCGATGAACTTAATAGCCTCAAGATCCGAAGATATCACCCAGGCTTTGTACCCGCTGTATTTTCGCTTCAGCACATTCCCTATCATTTGGTAAAATTCAACCGAGTCGTCAAGCTGTATCCGTTCATCATATGGAGGATTCATGATGATCACGCCTCCGGCGGATGGAGGAGCGGAGTCCTCAAATGCGATCCGTTTTAGATATATCAGGCGCTCCAGTCCGGCGAAGCCGACATTTTCAACAGCCTTCTTCAGTACCATGACCGACTTGTCAAAACCGGTAATGTTTGTGCGGGGATTCCGTTTGATCACTGCAGCTGCATCAGATTTTACCTGTTCCCATAAGGTCTGGTCAAAATCCTTCCACTTCATGAAACCATACTCGTACCTGAAATATCCCGAGGGCATGGCAGAAGCCAGCATGGCGGCTTCGATAAGTATTGTGCCCGAACCGCACATCGGATCAAGCAGTGGTTTTGAAGCATCCCATCCTGAAAGCTTGATCAGGCCCGAGGCGAGGACCTCGTTGAGTGGCGCAATCCCTGTCTGCTTGCGGTACCCCCGCTTATGTAAAGACTGTCCCGATGAATCAAGGGAAACTGTGCAGGTGCTCTTGAACAGGTGAACATTGATCCTGAGCGTGGGGTTCTCGAGGTCAACCGAGGGCCTTTTCCCTGTCTTTTCCCTGAACCTGTCAACTATGGCATCCTTGGCTTTCTGGGCCACAAACTGGGAGTTGGTGAATACGGTATATGATATCACCGCATCAACAGCCAGGGTGGAATCTGTATCGAGGTGCTCTTCCCATGGGAACTCTTTGATCGCTTTGTAAAAGTCCTCCTGGGCGTTGATCTCGAAAACATGCACGGGTAACAGGATGCGTAGGGCCGAAGGGCAAAGGTAATTGGCCTTGTACATGCAGGCTTTGTCTCCCTCGAAACTTACCGAGCGGTTCATGACCTCGGTATTGACCGCGCCAATCCCTTCAAGTTCCGATTTCAGCACTTGTTCAAGACCGCTGATGGTCTTAGCAATCATTAATGATGTATTGTTTTCGGGCATCAGGTTTATTTTGGGAAATAATAGGTGTAGCCAATGATAACGCCGAACGACTGGACATAAACCCTGGCAGGTGAACTCATTTCGACAGGCAGGATAATGTCGTCATTTGAAAAAGACACGCCGGGACTGAAGCTGTATGTGAAGCCCAGGCTTACACTGTTCCTTTTCTGGTGATAAGCAATACCGCCCGTGAAATGATAAATGTCCCAGCCATCCGAATTATGAAGGTACTTGTCGCCTTCCGTGGGAAGTGTGTAGGTGCTGTAATCGGTTCGGGCACCGAGCATGAAGGTAAACTTCTCCCCAAGATCCTGGGAAAAACCCAGGCCGATATTGAACACTGCCCTTGCAGCATTCGTTACATGCAGGAAACTTTGCAGTTCCGTGTGAA
Source organism: uncultured Bacteroidales bacterium (assembly GCA_903824935.1). Lineage (GTDB taxonomy): Bacteria > Bacteroidota > Bacteroidia > Bacteroidales > FEN-979 > CAIRDP01. Next base: position 26,495 of record CAIJYT010000133.1, read on the forward strand.
CCGATCCCGTATCCATTGTAGCCGGATATACAAAAGGATTCGAATTGGTCTCGAAGAGATGGTAGGTTTTAATGGCAAAGAAATATTCGCAGCTGAAGGTGACGCGTGTCTTTTTTCCGGAATATTCAAAGCCTGCGCCAATCGAAAGCGGACTCTTGTATTTTGCCTTGATATCGCTGAGCCTGTCCATGACCAGGATGCCAGCACCCGCAGCACTGTCAAGCGCAACTATAGATTCCTCCCTCTGGATGTTCCCGTTGCCGAAAAACTGCACCCTGGGGGTTGTGACTGTAAGCCCGATTTTCCATTTTTTATTCTGCCAGGCAAGCCCGAACTTCAGCAGTCCTGAAAATGTTTTATACTTGAGAGTCTTGTCGTTGTTCAGTGTCAGAAACATGCTTGCCGAATCGCTTGGCAAAAGATCCCTCAGGTAATTCGAAAACTGGTAACTCTGGGCACGGTATGAAATAAATACCGATGCTCCTACACTCAAATGTTCGTTGATCCTGAAAGACGCACCGAGCCCCCCCCATTGTTCGTTAAGTGTGGCATTGTAATCCACGGCTCCTATAAATTTTTCACCCGGATTGTACTTGTCGGGTGAAAAATCAGCCTGGGTGTACCGGGTGCTCATCAGCACATTGGAATATTGCCTGGTAAGAAGGGCATATGAGAATTTCCACCGGTCATTCTTAACAATATTGACCAGGCCTGAGATGATCTGCGGATAAATCCAGAGCTGGGCCGAATTGAGATCAACCCCGTTACCCACTCCGTCGTTAATGAAGATCTTGTCTATTTTATAAACATTGGCATCGACCGAGAGTGAAGGATGCTGGATAAAACCCAGCGCACCGGGATTGTAATAAATGGCCGAGTTGTCCCTGACGCCGGCCACTACCGCCCCGCCCATCAGGGTGCTGTTGGCTCCGAATTGCTGTGACCAGTAATGATCATCCTGTGGGAAAGCGTGGCAGGATAATAGAACCAAAAGAATAAAGAGTAGAAACTTTCTTCTCATAGCATCTTGATTTTTCGAAGGAGAAAGTTACGGTTTATTTTTATGCGAAATCCATTGTTAGTATATTTACCCATTCAAAAAGCCGGTTCAATGAAATCCCGACTCATCGTATTTTTTGCCTTATTCTTTTCAGTGACAAATTCCGCCTTTTCGCAGGAGACCTTCGTCGTAAGCGGAAAAGTCACCGACAAAAACACTCATCAGCCCCTGGCTTTTGTTAACATTATCCAGGAAGACGGCTTCGGCGGGACCTCCGATATCGACGGAAAATTCCGTTTCCGCTGGTCAAAAAAACCTGAATACCTGGCTTTATCTTATGTCGGTTATGAGCCTCTCACTTATCCTCTTACGGGCGGCCTCCAGAACCTGCAGATCCAGATGGTTCCCAAACAGATCGACCTCAGGGAAGTCGAGGTACTGCCGGGAGTCAACCCCGCCCACCGTATAATCAGGAATGCCATCGAAAACAGGGAAAAAAATGATCCTGAGAAGCTGCTTTCTTTTTCCTATACTTCATATGATAAAACTTTCTTTACTATTGACACTGATACCCTGGCAGGGAAAGCCGTGGTCGATACCGTAATGTTAAAACGCCTGATGAGGTCAGATTCTTCTGCTTTTGCCGATACCATCAGGAAAAGGATGGCCGACACCAGCGAAGCAAGAACCCAGGCCTTCTTTAAATCCCAGTACCTCTTCCTGATGGAAAACGTGACCAAAAGAAAATTCCTCCACCCTGATAAAAACTATAACAAGGTTATCGCTGCCAGGATGTCGGGGTTCAAAGACCCTATCTTCGTTTTCCTTACCACACAGATCCAGTCATTTTCATTCTACAAACCTTTTATCACGATTTTCCAGAGCTCTTATGTTAATCCTATCGGGAGCGGCTCCCTCAGCAGGTATTTCTTCAAGATAGAGGATACCACCTATACGGGGAAGGACACAACATTTATTATCTCTTTCAGACCGCATAAGGGAACGAATTTCGACGGGATGAAAGGTGTGATCTCCATTTCAAGCAACAAATGGGCCATTCAGAATGTCACGGCAGAACCTGCCAGTCATGGCGGGATGCAGATCAGGATACAGCAGATGTATGAACTCGCCGATGGCGAACACTGGTTCCCTGTCCAGCTCAACACCGATGTCACTTTTTACAACCTCCAGGCAGGCCGGCACTTCCTCATAGCCAAAGGAAGGTCATACATCAAGGACGTCGTTCTCAACCCTGAGCTTGTCAAACGGGAATTTTCATACCTGGATGTTGAAGTGGACCAGGGAGCCGGCTCACGCAACGATGAATTCTGGAACCAGTACAGGGTGGATACACTCACTGCCAAGGACAGGAAAACATACAAGGTCCTTGACAGTATAGGAAAAGAAGCCAACCTCGACAAATATGCCAAGTCGCTTCAGACAATACTTACCGGTAGATGGCCCTGGGGCCCTGTCGATATCGACATCAGCAGGATCATCAACTATAATACCTACGAGGGACTGATACTCGGCGCGGGTATCCATACCAACGACAGGCTGGCAAAATGGGTAAAGATCGGGGGCTTTTACCAGTATGCCTTCGCCATATCCACCAGCAAATACGGAGGTGATGCGACTTTCTTCATCAACAAGCGGCACGACATTACCCTGGCTGGTGATTACTATTATAACCTTGTCCCCTCGGGAACTGTATCCCTACCCCTGGATAACGAATCCATACTTTCGGGGAATTTCGCACCCCTGTATACCCTGAAACTTACGAGGACCCAGCATTTTGGCATGAACTTCGGTTTCAGGGGGTTCAAATGGTTCATGTTCAACCTGGGTATGTCCAACGATTTTAAGAAATCAACCACCTACGACCTGGCGATACCGGAAGGAAATGCAGTGGTCCTGAAAGACCAGTTCACATTTACCGAAGTCAGGGCGGGCTTTAAATGGGCTTATAAGGAACAATATATCCAGACCATGGAAAACAGGATCAACCTTGGCACTAACTACCCGTATATCTGGCTGGAATATACCCGCGGCATCAAAGGATTCATAAACGGGCAATATGATTATAACAAGGTCGACCTTAAGGTCAAAAAGACATTCAACATCAAATTCCTGGGCAAACTCACTTTCCAGTTCAACGCAGGATATGTTGACAATGCAATACCGGCATGCAACCTGTATTACGGGAATGCCACCTACCGCATGTTTGCTATCTATGCCCCTTATACTTTCGGGACTATGCGAATGAACGAATTCCTTTCAAATACTTACGCCACACTATTTTTATACCATGATTTCGGGCACCTCCTGCTGAAAGGCAAAAAATGGTTCCACCCCGAGTTTGCTATTGCCCAGAATATAGGATTCGGCTGGCTTGACCATAAAAATCAGTATGCCTATCAGGACCCCGCTCCAAAAGAGATGAACCTGGGTTACTACGAAAGCGGCCTGCTGGTCAATAACATCGTCAACCTGAAGCTTTACACTGTTGGCGTTGGCGTCTACTATCGATGGGGGCCCTACGGGTTCATTTATGCCGGAGATAACTTTGCATACAAGATTTCTCTTATTTTCCCATTTTAATACCTAAATGTCGAATTTAGACCGAGTATAAATTTTGATGTCCGGGTTGCAAAGAAAAATTTATTTCTATTTTTGCTTACATGTCATTACGTAATTAGATAATTCCATTATATGGACGAAAATACTGTCAATAACAGGGATGAGCAGGATCCTTCAAAATCGTCGAGACGAAATTTCATGAAGAATATTGGCCTGCTTGGAGCCGGGGTGGCTGCAGGGGCAGGAGCATTATATTCCGGTGATATTTTTGAGAAGAAGAAAGCCGCAACGGGAGAATCAAAGGTTCTGCTGACCCAGGACAACAAGCTGGTTGAAGTGGATTCGCTGGAGATGAAAGTCCTGGCGAAGAACCCCGAGAAACTGAAGCTTCAGGAAGGCAGGGAAGGGATCCCGGGAAAACGCTGGGTCATGGTTATCGACCTTTCGAAATGCAGAAATGCCAGGAGGTGTATCTCGGCATGCCAGGATGCCCACCAGCTCAAACCTGAGCAATATCATATGAACACCCTGCAGATGCAGGATTCGCCCGGCACTGCGCCATACAACATGCCAAAGAACTGCCAGCATTGCGATAATCCCCCCTGTGTGGCCGTCTGCCCCGTGGATGCAACATATAAACGTGGTGACGGCATCGTTCTGATCGACAATGTACGCTGCATTGGCTGCCGTTTTTGCATGGCCGCCTGTCCTTATTCAGCCAGGATCTTTAACTGGACCACCCCTAAGGATGCAGATAAACACAGCGGTGAAACCTATAATGTTGAACTCAATGTACCCCAGAAGATCGGGACAGTTTCAAAATGCCTTTTCAGCGCCGACCGCTGCCGCGAGGGCAAGCTCCCATACTGTGTTTCGGCCTGTCCCAACGGAGTATATTATTTCGGGGATGAGAACGAGGATGCGGTGACCAACGGGACCACCAAGGAAACTACAAGGCTGAGCAAGCTGTTACGCGATAACGGAGCATACCAGCTCATGCCCGAACTGGGCACCAAGCCCAGGGTCTATTACCTGCCACCGAAGAACAGGCTGTTTCCTTTTGAACCTTCAACTGACTAATACGGAAAGATATATGGAAAAGATCGTCAATGACCTTTCACACCACATCAGATTGAACAAGGGCTTCTTTATCTGGATGGGATTCCTTGTACTTGCCTTCCTTGCCTGCCTTTATGCTTACACCCGGCAGCTTCAATACGGGCTGGGTGTTGCAGGCGTCAGGGATTACATCTCATGGGGACTGTACATTTCAAACTTTGTATTTTTTGTGGCATCCAGCCTTATCGGGATGCTCATAAGCGCAGTTCTTGGACTCATCGGTTTCAAATGGGTGCATCCCATCACGAGGATCGCCGAAACCATCGCAGTTGCATTTGCAGCCGTTGCAGGGCTCGTGATAGTGATGGATATGGGCCGCCCCGAAAGGCTTGCCTATGTGTTCATGTATGCAAGGTTTCAGTCCCCCATCCTCTGGGATGTCACAGTTATCACAACCTATTTCGTGATCAGCCTTCTGCTGCTCTTCCTGCCGATGATCCCCGACATGGCTGTTCTGTACAAACGATTCAGTAAGCTGCCTTCCTGGCTTAAGCCGGTGTACAAAGTACTTTCGCTGAACTGGACAGACCATCCTGAGCAGAACCGCATCATTCACCGCTCAGTATACATCCTTCTTATTCTTATCATCCCTGCAGCCCTGTCGATACATACCGTGACGTCCTGGCTCTTTGCCCTCACCGTAAGGCCGGGCTGGGACAGCACTATCTTCGGCCCCTACTTTGTTTCAGGCGCATTTGTAGCCGGTTCGGCAGCTGTGATCATTGCCATGTACTTTTTCCGCAGGAACTATAAGCTGCAGGACTATCTAACCGACATGCATTTCAACAATATGGGCAAGGTGCTGGTGCTTGTCGCATTCGTGTACCTTTATTTCAACATCAACGAATACCTTGTCCCTGGTTATAAACTTAAAAGGGCCGATGCACTTCATCTGCATGAACTCATGGCAGGCAATTTTGCAGTCATGTTCTGGCTTGTCCAGGTTGGCGGATTGCTGATCCCGATAATCCTGTTGCTTTTCCGCAGGATGCGCAGGCCCATGCCTCTCACCGTCATTTCGGTGGCGGTTGTCATCGGCGCATGGTTCAAGCGCTACCTGATCGTAGTCCCCACCATGGCCCATCCTTTCCTGCCAGTTCAGCATGTGCCTGAAAATTTCAAGGTTTACACACCTACCCTCATCGAGATCGCGATCACCCTGTTAAGCTTCATCCTGGTGCTGATCATCATCACCCTGATCTCTAAATTCTTCCCTGTTATCCCTGTCGTGGAAACGGCAAAGGATAAAGGTCTGGATCCACTGAAAAGCATTGAATCATGAAAAGACTGTTCTGTTTAATCCTGCTGTTAGCCTCAGCCACATGGCGCCTTGAAGCCCAGAACCCAGGCTGGCCTGTCCCTGATGACCAGAAAGGCAAGATCTGCCTTGTGAAATTCACCCCCGACATGGTCAAACAGGGTGAAGCCATCTACATGAAAAATTGCCAGAGCTGCCATGGCATTCCAACAAAGAAGAATTTCGCAGCCATAGTCCCCTCTCCCGGCGATCTCTCGGAATCCAAGGTGGGAAGCCAGAAAGACGGGGAATTGTTTTACCGTATAACTACGGGAAAGGTACCAATGCCTGAGTTCAGAAATATTCTTACAGAGGACGAACGATGGAGCGTGATTTCCTTCGTAAGGACCTACCATAAAGGCTATAAACAGCCCGATCCTGAGAAACTGGCTGGTGCTGCAGGCAAGCGTATCAGGTTAAGCATGGCTTACGATACTGTAAAGAAAAAGATCATGGTGAAAGCTGTTGAGCTTTCGAAGGATGGTCCTCAGCCTGCCAAAGGAGCCGAGGTTGTCATTTTCATACAGAGGTATTTCGGGAATATGCAGCTTGCCGATCCCAAGCCAACTTCGGAATATGGTTATGCAGGTTTTGACTGGCCCCAGGACTTGCCCGGCGATAAGAGAGGCAATGTGATCGTCACTGCCAGGGTCAATGACCCCACGGGCAGCATGCAGGAAGCCCTGGTAAAAGACACCCTGACCATAGGCGTCCCCACCGACAAGCCATCGCTAACCGACACCCGTGCGATGTGGTCCACCAGGGATAAAGCCCCTGTATGGGTCATACTGACTTACACCCTGGCGGTTCTCGTAGTTTGGTATTTCATAATTTATATCATCCTGGCAGTTCTGGATATCAGAAAAATAAAACAAGTATGAAAACCCGGACAGTATTACCGGTATTGATGATTGCCGCCTGCTTGCTGCTTAACTTTCACCTGCAGTCACAAGGGGTAATAAGCCCTGAAGTCGGGGTTCAGGAACATCTCGACACCCTCATACCCCCTGGCCTGACCTTTACCAATGAGCAAAATATCAAAGTAAAGCTTGGGGACCTGTTCACCAAACCCACCATTCTCACCCTGGTGTATTTCGACTGCCCGGGATTATGCAGCCCTCTCCTCGACGGTGTGTCACAGGTGGTGGAAACCATGGGAATGGAACTCGGGAAGGATTACCAGATAGTGACGGTGAGTTTCAACTACAAGGATACACCCGAAAAGGCAGTCCAGAAGAAAAACACTTTCCTGAAAAGGCATAGCAAGGCTCGTGCAAAAGACTGGTTCTACCTTACAGGCGACAGTGCCAGTATTTTCAGCCTTGTCAATGCCGTGGGATTCAAATCCAAGAAGCAGGGCAATGACTGGATACATCCTGCAGTGATTACAATTATTAGCCCTAAGGGAAAAATAACCAGGTATCTGTACGGGGTGAATTTCCTTCCTTTCGACGTGAAGATGGCAATCATCGAGGCGGGGAAGGAACAGTCAAGGCCCACTATCAACAGGCTGTTGCAGTTTTGCTTCAGCTATGATCCCGATGGCCGCAGGTACACCCTGGCAGTGACCAAGATCAGCGCAACCATCATCATTTTCCTTGCGGTCGTGCTTTTTATCGGTCTAATGGTAAGGTCAAAAAAGAGAAACAAGTAAAGTATTAGAATCTGATCATATGGCAGAAACAACAACACATTCCTATCTTGAAAACACGGGCAGGTACAAGGGGTTACTTTCCTGGCTGACAACCACCGACCATAAGCGCATCGGGCTGATGTACATGTGGGCGATGATGGTATTCTTCCTGGTCGGGGTCATTCTCGGGGAGATCATGAGACTCGAGCTTTTCAGGCCAGGTCAGCAGTTTTTCAACGCACAGACCTATAACGGGATATTTACGATCCACGGTATCATCATGATCTTTACCGTGGTTATCCCCGGGCTTGCTGCAGTCTTTGGCAATTTCTCGATGCCCCTCCTCATCGGGGCGCATGATGTTGCCTTTCCAAGGCTGAACCTGTTTTCGTGGTACCTTTTCATAGCAGGAGCTGCAATAGCTCTTGCATCCCAGTTTATGGGAAACGGTCCTCCGGATACAGGATGGACTTTTTACGCACCTTACAGCACTCAAACCCATACCAACGTGGTGGCAGCGGTGTTCGGGGCATTTGTGCTGGGATTCTCGTCAATTCTTACAGGCTTGAATTTCATAGTTACCATCCACCGTTTAAGGGCACCTGGTATGACGTTTTTTAAAATGCCTCTTTTCCCCTGGTCAATCTATGCCACGGCCTGGATACAAGTGCTTGCCACACCCATAGTCGGGATCACTTTACTGATGATCATTGCCGAACGCTGGTTCAGGATAGGCTTTTTCGATCCCTCCCTGGGCGGCGACCCCATACTTTACCAGCACCTGTTCTGGATATATTCACATCCCGCGGTGTATATCATGATACTTCCTGCCATGGGGGTGATCACCGAGATCATTCCGACTTTTTCCCAGAAAAGGATATACGGATACAGGGCCATTGCAATGTCAAGCCTGGCCATTGCAGGTGTCGGGTATTTTGTTTGGGCCCACCATATGTTTACTTCAGGCATCAGCACAACCGAACGATGGATCTTCTCTCTGCTTACATTCCTTGTTGCAATTCCCAGCGCCATAAAAGTCTTTAACTGGGTTGGCACGATGTACAAAGGGTCCATCTCGCTGAAACCCCCGTTCATCTTCGCCCTTGGGTTCATTTTCCTGTTCATGATCGGTGGTCTGACAGGACTTGTGCAGGGATCCTTGGCAACCGATATCCACGTTCATGACACAGCCTTCGTGGTGGCCCACTTCCATTACATTGTTTTCGGCGGAGTGGGGTTTGCCTTCTTTGCTGCCTTGCATTACTGGTACCCTAAAATGTTCGGCAGGATGTACAATTTCAGAAGGGCAAATATCGCTTTTGCATTTATGTTTATCGGATTTAACCTGCTCTATTTTCCCCAGTTTATTCTTGGGCTGATGGGAATGCCAAGGCGTTATTTTGATTACCTCCCCCAGTTTACCGCAGGGCAGCAAATCTCAGCCGTAGGAGGCTGGTTATTGCTTGTAGGGATCATCATCATGCTGGTCAATCTTTTCAGTAAAAAAGGCGCAAAAGCCCCGGATAATCCATGGGGAGGCAAGACCCTTGAATGGACTATTCCTTCTCCCCCGACGGTGGAAAATTTTGAAAACATACCCGAGGTGACAGAGCAGCCGTACAACTATGATTGATGAGACATAAATTAATAGCGAAATAGCGAAATTTAAATAAAAAAGTCAAAGAATAAGAGATATGGAAATGCACAGAGACGATTTAGGCGCAAGGCTGGGAATGTGGATATTCATCTTTACGGAGATCCTTCTGTTCGGGGGTTTGTTCCTGGTCTATGCCGTAATGCGCCACCGCTACTCAGATGAATTTCACCAGGCGGCGCATCAGCTCAATGCCTTTATCGGCACATTGAATACTGTTGCCCTGCTTCTGAGTTCAGCTACCGTGGCCATGTCAATTACCGCGGTGCAGAAAGGCGAGAAACGCATGGGGGTTTTATTTATTCCTATTACACTGGTTTGTGCCGGGATCTTCTTATTTAACAAATACCTGGAATGGGGACACAAGATTTCCATCGGGTTATATCCCGGATCAGACATGATGATTGGCCTTAAGCACGGTTATATACTGTTCTTCAGCCTGTATTTCTTTATGACCGGGCTTCATATGCTTCACCTGGTTGTAGGCAGTATTATTCTTACTATCATCATGGTGAGGATACAAACCGGCAGCATTAATGCCGGCAGGATCACTCTTCTTGAGAACGGTGGTCTTTACTGGCATCTCGTCGACCTGATCTGGATCTTCCTATTCCCTTTGCTTTACCTTATTACTTAAATAGCGAAATAGCGAAGTAGCGAGATAGCGAAAAAAGAAACATAATTTCGCTACTTCGCCACCTCGCTACTTCACTACTTTTATATTGACAAATGATTGCAAAAACAACAAACATCATGGAACATACAGAAACACATATCACAGATTACAGGGTATACGGATGGGTGCTGCTGGCATTGCTTGTATTCACTACCATCACCATAACCGTTACCTGGATCGATCTGTCGGCCTTTACCGTAATGGTGGCCCTTATCATCGCATCGGTCAAATCAGTTATAGTGCTACGCTACTTTATGCACCTTAAATTTGAATCGAAGATGTTCACGGTTTTTGTTGTCATGGTACTGAGTATTTATGTGCTGGTTATAGGTCTGACTTTTTTTGATTATCTGCTGCGATAATTCGTTTATAATTTCTAATACACAGGTATGTTTACAGAAGCTACAAATTTTTCCGGGGATGTTGATCTTGCGTTTAAAGTCATCATCGGGATCAGTATTTTCTTTCTCGTTGGGATTACAACGGTGATGCTTTACTTCGTAATAAGATACCGTCGTTCAAAACACCCGAAAGCAGTCCAGGTTAAGGACAGTAATATATTGGAAATTACGTGGACCCTCATTCCCCTTGCCCTGGCTATGACGATGTTTTACTACGGGTATGCGGCATTCCGTTCACAGAGGACCTTCCCATCCGATGCCATGAACGTTACCGTTGTAAGCAAAATGTGGGTATGGTCCTTCGTTTATCCTGGTGATAAGGAATCCGCCATGCTTGTGCTGCCGATCAATAAGGCAGTCGTTCTGAATTTAACCTCACTTGACGTCATTCACAGCTTTTACGTACCGGCATTCAGGCAAAAGGAAGATTGCGTTCCCGGAAAAACGAACCAGATGTGGTTTATCCCGAAACTGGCCGGTGAATACTGGGTGCTTTGCGCCGAATATTGCGGCATGAACCATTCTTATATGGAAGCAAAAGTGAGAGTCGTTTCCCAGGCCGAATACGATGCGTGGATCAGTGCACTGCCTGCAAAGTCGGCCGAACCCGAAGGCCTCAGCATCATCAAAAAGAACGGATGCACCGGGTGTCATTCCCTGGATGGGTCCAAACTTGTAAGCACCTCTTTCAAGGGTTTATATGGCAAAGAAAGCTTGGTTGTGACCGATGGGAAGGAACATACTATCACCGTGGATGATGCCTATGTCAAAACAAGCATGTACGAACCCGACAAGGACATAGTAAAAGGACTTCCCAAAGGAGTTATGAAATCCTATAAAGGCGTTATCAGCGATGGCGAGGTCGCCAAAGTCATAGAATATTTAAAATCCATTAAATAAATTCCGGGGGTACCGCCATTTGTCATCAGCTCGCTCCTATTTTCAGTTGATCCGTCCGGGTGTAACCCTCGCGGTCACCGCCTCGGCCCTGGCTTCTGCCATAATATGTAAAGGAGAAATATCTCTTTTATTATTCTGGCCAGTCCTTGGCATTCTGTTGCTTGCTGCAGGTGCATCGTCCCTGAATCAATACCAGGAATGGGAGTATGACGAAAAAATGGAAAGGACAAAGTCCAGGCCAATCCCTTCCAGAGATCTGACCATCTCCGACGGCCTGAGAACTGCCAATATTTTCATTATTTCAGGTTTCATCGTCCTCATTTATACCGGCAACCTGGTTCTTTTCGGGTTGGGTGTTTTTAATGTGCTATGGTATAACGGGGTTTATACCATTTTGAAAAGGAAGACAGCTTTTGCCGTGATCCCCGGGGCTCTCACGGGAGCCATACCTTTGATGATGGGATGGGTGGCTGCAGGCGGCAATCTTACCGACCCCGTCCTTGTTTTTCTTTCGGTTTTTATTTTCATCTGGCAGATGCCCCACTTCTGGCTGATCACGCTTAAATACTCGGACGAATACAAAATAGCTGGGTTCCCGGTACTGACCGATACCTTCTCCCCTGTTTTGATGAAACTCAGCATCCTGGCCTGGCTTTTAACGGCCTCGGCCATCACCCTTTATTTCTCAAGGTTCAGCATTGTGAAGTTCGTCAACCTCAGGTACCTGCTTGCCGCCGTGAACCTGGCGGTTATCCTCCTTGTTGGATATCAGCTGTTCATACCCAAGAAAATCAGTTTCAGGCTCATCTTTATAGTCGGCAACCTTTATATCTTCCTGGTCTTTGCCCTGCTGATCATAGAAAGAATATAATTTTTCAGTTTTTCATATCACTTTTCGGTTGATGGCGGATTAAGCATAAACTATGCTTATGACACAGACCAAGATTTGGGTACATGCCGTATGGGGTGCAAAGGGACGGCATACCCTGTTTTCAAACGGGTCCAGGCAGGAGCTGCTTGACCATCTCCAGGCCGTGGCAGCCAGGAACAATATAGAACTTGGGACAATCAACTGCTGGATTGATCACATTCATTGCCTGGTAAGGCTTAAAAGTGATCAGAGCCTGGAACAGGTGGTAAAGGAATTAAGAACCGAAGCTGGCCGTTGGATCAATTCGAAAGCCCTCACGGTAAAGCGATTCTCCTGGGAAAAGGAATACTATGCTGCTTCGGTAAGCGAAGGCAACCTGCCGGGGGCAAAAAATTACATACTGAGCCAGGAAAAGCAGCATTCAAACCGCACCTACAAAGAAGAAGTTGCTGCTTATTTTTCTCTTGACTTTCCGGTAAAAAACCAGTAGGTTTGTAGAAAATAATCAGTAATGTCTGAATTATACGAACGCTATAAGCTGTTCTTTATAATCTTAATTCTTGGGGTAACCAGCTTCCTGGTATGGTATTTTTCGCATATCGTGGTCTTCATTATCGTGGCTATGGTGATCTCCATTGTTGGTACTCCCCTGGTTGATCTTTTCGGAAATATCAGGATAGGAAAGATCAGGTTCCCCCGAGGCCTGGCTGTTGCTGTTACTCTCATCCTGATGATAATCCTTGTGTTCGGGCTGTTCTCATTTTTCATACCGCTGGTCATCCGCGAAGCGGGTATGATCTCTCAGATCGATACTCAGAAACTGGTTGAACACTTTCAGCCCCAGATAGCATGGCTGCAGGCCACAACGCGGCAGTACAGCATCATCCCGAAAGGTTCAACCCTCGAAGGATCATTGAAAGAAATGGTGATCAATCTCATCGATTTTAATTTATTTTCCAACCTGCTTTCAGGGATTATTTCCTTCACAGGCTCCTTCTTTTTCAATGTATTTTCAATTCTCTTCCTGTCCTTCTTTTTCCTGTACGACAACACCATGATGCCCAGGCTGCTCCTGCTTATCGTACCTGAAAAATACGAGGAACAGACAAAGAACGTAATGCATAGAAGCAAGAAACTCTTAACCAGGTATTTCATCGGACTCATCATACAGATTCTTGCCAATATAGTAACCTATTCCATGGCACTTCTGATCGTCGGTGTTGAAGGTGCACTGGTGATCGCCTTTTTTGCAGGGATCATAATCATCATTCCTTATATCGGCGGGATCATCGCTGTGATCACGGGGGTTCTGCTCGGGCTTACCGGGGTGATCAGCATTGGGAATTATGACCAGATTTGGCCAATGGCCATCAAGATCATGGTAGCCATGCTGGTAGTACAGATGGTCGACAACAATGTTTTTCAGCCCTTCATCCAGGGCAAGAGCGTGAAAGCTCATCCCGTAGAAATCTTCCTTGTGGTTATAGCAGCTGCCTCCCTTGGGGGCATCCCGGCCATGATAGTGGCTGTTCCCGCTTACGGCTTCCTCAAGATAGTGGCCACTGAATTCCTGAGTAATTTCAGGCTTATTAAAGAACTTAAAAAATAAAACGTTACTAAAAATAAAATTATGGCTGGAAAGTCAAACATCCTGATCGCCGCGGTAGCAGGGCTCGCCATCGGTGTCGGCATCGGCATGCTCATTGCACCCGAAAAAGGATCTAAAACCCGTAAAAAGATCAGGGATAAAATCATGGATATTGCAGATAAACTTGAAGAAGGATTTCCCACAAGTTTCGAAGAACTGAAAGAGGCGTTAACCTCCGAAAAGAATTCTGATGAAAGGAAGCCAAAACACGAGGCAACCTCTGCAACCTGAAAAGATCAATAGTATTTTTTAACATTTATAAATGTATTATGGAACCAAACCGCATATCGGATAATGTCTCATCCATGACGGAAAATGTGAAGGATTACATCAACCTGAGGATAGATTACATCAAAATTTTACTGACTGAAAAGATCGCCAGGCTGGCTTCCTACTTCCTGATGTCGGTGATCTTCTTCATCCTGGGAATGTTCCTTATCCTGTTCATCTCCTTTGCCTTTGTATTCTGGTACGGGGATGAAGTCGGACCAACCTTTGTAGGTGCACTTATCATAGTCGGCTTTTATGTGCTGATGGGCCTGGTCATTTACTGGATGAGGTATAAACTTTTCATCAATCCGCTGGTCAAAAAACTTGCAAAAATCATAATGGAGGAGGAAAATGAGGACTAACGAACCATTCAGGGTAAGGTTGAATCATATCAACTCCCTTTCCGACCTGCAACGCGAGAAAGAAAGGCTGCAGAACGAAATCTCCCACCGTGAAGAAGGCATCAAAAACAATTACCAGAACCTTGTCCACCTGCTTTCATTCCGTAATCTCATGGGCACACTTTTCGAGGAGGTAAGCACAACCGCAACCGTAACGGGTAAGATCTTTGCGCTGGGCAAGGACTTCCTCGCCAAACGAAAAAAGCATAAAAAAGATAAGCACGACAAGCAGATCATGCCTGATCCAGTTCCTAACGAAGAGGCTGAATAAAACAACCCTGCCTTGAAATTCCTGACCTTTCCCCGTATCCTAAATTTTTTTAAGATTGCATGTGGATATCTTTTGTCGCGTGTTCTCAGGCATCCCATGCATTACGGGATGCCTGTCGCGGTGAGCATAGAACCTACCAACCGCTGTAACCTGCACTGCCCCGAATGCCCGAGCGGGATGAAAGAACTCACAAGGCCATCAGGATTTATGGATGTTTCTTTTTTCAACACACTCATCGACCAGCTATCCCCCGAGCTGGCCTGGCTTACCCTGTACTTCCAGGGAGAGCCATATATGAATCCTCTTTTTTTTGATTTCATATCCTATGCCAAATCTAAAAGCATCTTTGTAAGCACTTCAACGAACGGGCACTTCCTGGATGCTGAGAATGCTGATGCCACGGTGAAATCAGGCCTTGACCGCCTAATAATATCAGTTGACGGAACCGACCAGCAGGCCTATGAATCATACAGGGTAGGAGGTTCCCTGCAAAAAGTGATACAGGGGATCAAGGCCCTGGCCAAAGCCAAAAGAAGATCCGGGAGCAAAACACCAGAGATCATCATACAGTTCCTGGTTATGAGATCCAATCAGAAACAGGTTCATACGATCAGGAAGAAAGGGCTTGAATGGGGAGGCGATAAGGTAGAGATCAAGACAGCCCAGTTAAACGATTTCAGCCATGGCAACCCACTCATGCCATCCATAGACAAATACTCAAGATACAGGATGCGGGATGGAGGATGGGAGATAAAAAACTCTTTACCAAATCATTGTTTCAGGATGTGGAGTAGTTGCGTGATCACCTGGGACGGCAAGGTAGTGCCCTGCTGCTTTGACAAAGATGCAGAACATGAGTTAGGGGATTTGAATGAGAAACCCTTCCGGGAGATCTGGGAGAGCGGTGAATACAATGATTTCAGGCAAAAGATACTGAAGGAGAGGAAACAGACCGACATCTGCAAAAACTGCACCGAAGGCATGGGCCTGAGCCGCTGGCTTTAGGTTCATGGCAGAAGTTTATCTTTGCATGCCTGTTTATGCAATACAACACCTTCCATTTATGAAAAATTTACTCGAAGCTTGCGTTAACTCTGCAATTTCCGCTGTTGAAGCCGCCAAAGGAGGCGCCGACAGGATTGAACTCTGTGAGAACATGTTGGAAGGAGGCTGCACCCCAAGCTCCGGAACCATAAGGTTTGCAAGGCAGCACCTGCAAATTCCCATCATGGTGATGATACGTCCGCGTGGGGCTGATTTCCTCTATTCGGAGGATGAATTTAAGATCATGAAGACTGATATCCTGACTGCAAAAGACCTTGGGGCCGACGGAGTGGTTTTCGGTATTTTAAAATCAGACGGGACTATTGATGTTGCCCGAATGGAAATCCTGGTAAAACATGCCCGTCCAATGCAGGTCACCTGTCACCGTGCCTTTGATATGACTGCCGATCCCTTCAAAGCCCTTGACGACCTTATTTCTTTAGGTATTGACCGCGTTCTGACCTCGGGTCAGAGCGACAGCGCCCTGCTTGGAGCAAAACTGATCAGGAAACTCGTTGAACAAGCTGCTGGCCGCATTATAATTATGCCCGGCCATGGCATCAAGGAACATAACCTGGAAGAAGCCATCCGCCTGACAGGGGCATCTGAATTTCATATGTATCTCACAAAGCAGGTCCCTTCTTCGATGGCGTTTGTCAGGAATGATGTAAAAATGGGTAAACCCGATCTTTCGGAATACGGGCATGAGGTGGTGGATGCGGAAAGAATAAAGAGGGCGAAGAACATTCTGGATCAATATTAAGAGTCTTTTGGAATAAAACATCTGTTAAAAGCGAAATTTAATGAATCTGACTGAATAAGATGGAAAAGTTGCTCAGTATCTGCAACATCTGTTTTATAATATTTACCGTCTGCAGATACCATTTTCAGTTGGTTACAATTTGTAACCAACTCACTTCCTTCCTTTTTAAGCCTGTTTTTCAACACCTTCCAATAATTATTCGGATTCTCGCTTTCTGTAAGTACTTTTACCACATCAACGATGGAGAGATACCATTTTTCATGCTCACTATCCCAATGACAGCGAACCTGGTTCTGATTGAATAGTTTTATGGCCGTTTCTTTATTCATATCCGGGCAATATTATTATCTACAAATGTAGATTTATAATCATTTCACCTCCGGGAAAACCTGAACTAATTAAATATGATTTATAATTTAATGATCACGATTTTCCCGGTCTTTCGAATTTCCCCAACGTAATAAAAATAGCAATACATCCCGGCCGGAATTTTACTGGTATCCCATGAAATTTCATTTGTCATCGGAGGTATGGTTACTTCTTTAATTACTTCACCCATTTCGTCTGTAATCCGAATTCTTACACCTGAGATATTTTCTTTGGGGTTAATTGCGAATTTAACAAAATCGCCAGCCGGATTGGGATAAGCTTTTAATCCGTCTAAGTCACTGGATTTATCTATAATTCCAACTGAAGTTGAATCATAGACCATCAGAAGCCAAAAATCGTCTGTTCCAACACCGTGATGATAACAATTGACATCACCGTAATTATCAGATGAAGATCCACCAAATAACAAAAATTTATGTCCTGGTAATTCAACCGCATCGTTTAATATCTCATCCATTTCACCCCCAAAACATTGTTCCCAAATCAAGGTGCCATCGGGAGAGATTTTAATAAACCACATATCTGAATATCCAGAGAGTGAATGATTACCTGAAACCTCGCCATCATTTGACAAAGTATATCCTCCGAGAATGTAATCACCATCTGAAGCCTGTTTTATAAAAAATGGATCATCTTGATCCCCTCCTCCATAACAATGATTCCATAAAAGATTTCCATAATGATCGGTTTTCCCAACCCAAAAATCCCCATTTCCATGCTGATCGGTGATATTTCCATCAGAGGACCAGGTTATGCCCATAAATAAATATGTACCGTCCTCTAAAGGGAAAATTTGCTTGATTGCATCATCAGCGCTACCACCATAACATTTCTGCCATTCAATGTTATGTGAAGAGTCTAGTTTGACCATCCAAGCGTCTAAACTACCGTGATGCTGACAATTTACATCACCATCAGTTGAACCTGTCCACCCTCCAACAATTGCTCCTCCATCATTTGTTTCTGCAGCATAGCCTCCCCAATCCGGAGATGATCCGCCAAGGGATTTTTCCCATTTAAGATTTCCATTTTTATCAACCTTTGCAACCCAATAATGAAGGACCCCGCGGCAAGCAGCGGGGTATCCTAGAAGAGAGCCAACTGTTTACTTG
>CAIJYT010000134.1 GCA_903824935.1 uncultured Bacteroidales bacterium
ACTGTTTGCGGATTTCGGGCTTCGTGCATTCTTCATTCACCAGACAAAGATACAACTACAAACATAGTTTGACAACTAAATCTTTAATTATTCAACGATTTTTTTAAGGATTTCAGCGATAAAAATGAGAATTTCGGTGGATGGCATCTTCCCGTAGCTCCCGCATTAGTTTGAATGACAAGGTTTTCAAACTATTTCAGTTCGTTTCCGAAGAACCAGGAAAAGCCCAGGCTTACCATGGCTGAATTGATATATGATGACCTGTCGGAATTGACAGTTTCACCGGTGACCATTGTAAAGATCGGGAACAAATTAGTGTTTATCATGCTGAGATGGTCACTGAATTTCAGTGAGATTGCAGCATTTTTCATTACCCCGATTTCAATTCCCAGGCTGCCGCTGAGACCAAGATCATAGGGTTTCTTCTCAGTATAAGTTGAAGGGTCGATAAGGAAATTGCTATGGCCGTTGCTGACATAGGTTTGCGAGAGGAGCAGGCTGAAATATGCCCCGCCTGATGCCACGAACCTCAGTTTACGACCGAAACTTGCTTTCACCATTACAGGGAGCGTGAGGTAATTGAAACGGAAGGTATAATCGGCATAATAGGTATATTCGTTTGCGACAGCCGAGGGTTGCAGGTTATATATCACGCTTGCCAGGGCTTTGTAAAATTTTGTTCCTTTCTGTTCCCATGCCAGCCCTGTTTCAAGAGCGAAATGTTTTTTAAAGCGGTAATTGAAAAGAACACCGGCGTATCCACCCACCGTGGGTTTAAAACTTTCAGCAGGTAACGAATTCTTATAAATGTAGGAGACTGAGGGTCCCCCCTCAACCGATACACTGAATTTCCCGGTCTGGGCTATGGATAGTGTTGTGCTGAAGAGAAACAGGGCAATGCAGGTTAAAAGCTGGAAAGGTTTCATCTTTCAGGTAATTTGCGAGGATCAGGGACAGGCATATCCCATGACAACATTGCTTTGGAGGTGATTCAATGAATCGGTCAGGACACAGCGCAACGGATAACCGTAAGAGTTGAATGAAGAATAATTAAAGTGGACCAGCGAGGATGTGCTCTGCAGGGGATAAACGAATCTCACAAGTGTAATGTTATTCACGCTCCCGAACAATCCAATACCCATCCCCAGGGAATTGACAGGGGGCATCCCAAGCGAATAATAAAAATTCTTATTGGTCCCGAAAGTAAATTCAGTCCTCAGGTTTGCCACGAACGACGGACCGCTCAATGCATAATTAATGCACATTGTACAATTGTTATTTGCATCCCAGGTATATTCCGAATAAGCCATCTTTACCGAATTCTGATATTCTTCCACCCTGCTGACCCGGTTCAGGTTGTCATAGATTATTTTATAAACCACCCCGTTTTCGGTACACCCTGTATACCTCCCTGAATCCCAGCTATACCAAACGGTATCGTACCTGTACCCTACCCATGTGGTCATATAGGAAACATGGTCGTTATCATAAAAATAAGTATTCCAGTTGGTGTCGGCCGGGGGATAAATAAATTCAGCGCGTATGATCCTGTTCGCGGCATTGTAATAAAAGTAATTGACCTGGCTGGTGTCCTGGTAGAAAATCATCCTGCAGGTCCCGTTGGGATTTGGAGGATTGCTTGAACTGTTGTCTTTTTTCTTGCAGGAAACAAAGCCGAAAATGCCGGCCAGGAGGATTAAACACAGTAGCTTTTTCATTTTTTTGCAGAATAAGGATCAGTATGTAAAGTTAATGATTTTATTCCTGAGATTGACTTTCACATTGAAATATTATAAATTTGCTCATACATTTATTCTGAATATTGTGGCTATTTTTCCTACATATTGTTCTCCACGACGGTTCCATTTTCATTTCTTTATGAAACCCTATATAGTCATCCTGTTATTATTTTTTCCATTAGGTTCTTTCACGCAAAATTACCAGAACATATGCTCACCGGGCATTACCTATTTCAAAAATTGCAGCGGTTACCTTGGAGCTTTCCGGCGTGATTCGGTGTATATACCAGGAGTGGGGGATACCATTTTCATCTCTTACACTGCTTTAAGGGATCCTCCTCTCTATTATCAATGCGTTGATATTTCAAACGGGTCGGTCATGGGCCGGAAGGTCTATAAACGGCACGACGGCTGGGTATTCTTTTTTAATAAGGACGGTGATTCGGTGAAAATAAATACCCAGGCCGCCCTCAACCAAAGCTGGAAATTAATTGAATGGACGAACCTGTATATCGAGGCAACGGTTACTTCAATAAACACTGACAGCATCCTCGGTCAACCCGACCAGGTGAAGGTAATCTCGCTTCAGGCCAAGGATTCCCACAATTTAAATGTGACCAGCCCTTTTAACCAGAAACAATTCAGGCTAAGTCAGCATTTCGGTTTATCAATGCTATGTGACATCTACCTGATCCCCTCAGATACATGTACCTATACACTGAACGGTAAATCAACACCGCAACTCGGGATCCAGGATCTGACATGGCCAAAGGTTTATGATTACGATGTTGGCGATGTGTTCAGCTTTTATTTTTACCAGGAAAGCAATTATTACGGGTCCTGGTTCATGTGGAGGGAACATTGGACTATCGAAACAATTCTCAGTAAAACAGTTTATGGCAATAATGATTCCATACGGTATGAAAGGGAAAAATGCGTAAAGACAAAAACTTTCAACGGCTCTGGCTGGGATATTACATATTCCACGGATACTTTAGTAGAAATGATAAATCTTGTGCAGCTTCTCAGCAACCTGGAACTTTCATTCCAGCCCTCCGAATTATTAGATAATCATTCAACTACATATAGATTTAACGGATTTGTCAAATACAATCAAAGGCCTGCAAAATATCTCAAATATCACGCTTACCAATGGTATCCTCCATGTTATTATGAAACAAGTGATTACAGCTGGCCAATTAAATTGAGAACATACGCAGAAGGACTGGGCCTGGTTGATGTTTATGATAAAGGTGAAACGGCATTGACGGGAACATACCTGATTTATTTTAAAAAAGGCAGCGAAACCTGGGGGACACCGGTAGCATCCGATTGCCAGACCCTGGTTGAGGTTAAGTATTTGCCCGCCGGTGAACCTATGGCCATCAGTATCGAACCTGAGCCTGTTGAAGAACAGTCTTGGGTGAGAATCGTCGGCCCTGTTTCTGACAAACACGGGTATGGAGTCCTAGTGAACTCAATGGGCCGCCAGGTATTGAAACTGACTTTCAACTCCTCAAAGTTCCTTTTAAGCAGGAACGGCCTGCCTTCAGGAATGTATTTTCTTATTCTCTATGCTGATGACGGAACTATCCCTGGCGGTGTAAAGGTGATGATGAAATAATTCCTGGATGCTCAGCTAATGACGGTCGATGCCAGGCTGACTATATTATATAATTTTTATATTTACATCACATTGCAGTGTAAAAACCAAGCTTGTCAAATAGTGAAAACATTTCTTTTTCTTTTCCTTGTTTTCGTTCTGCAGGCCCATTTGGCTTTTGCAGGTGAGGACAAAAAAGAGGAAAAGACTGAAAGATTTGCGGTCGGTGCATTCTTTTCCCCTGCATATGATTACAGGTATATCCATCACCCGACTACAGGAACATTCGACGACCAGAGTTTTTTGAATGAACTGAATGAATATGAACGCGGAAAATTCGGTTATACCACCGGCCTGACCTTTTCATGGTTAATTTCCAGGCGTTTCACACTTGAAACAGGAGCATGGTTTTCGAACAAAGGGTATTCGATGAGGTTCATTGATTTTGTAAATTCGACAAGTGAAGTGCTTCCTTATGAAAAGGGGAACCTGCGTTACATTTACGGCTACATAGACCTTCCCCTGAAGCTTAATGTCAATATTATTACCAGGCCCGTAAAGGTCTTTGTGTCTGCCGGAATGACGGCCGATTTTTGCATTTATGCAAAGTACCGTTTCCTGCTTGTTCCAAAGGGGGGCGGGAAGGAGAATTATTATGTAAATATGGACGACAAAGGAAGGACGTTCAATCTTTCAGCTCTTGGGTCGGCAGGGATTGAATATGCATTTCTGAAACATTTCTGTTTCAGGTTTGAACCCATGTTCATGATGAACGTGCTGCCTATAAACCTTTATGACGGGGAATTCAAAGTCTACCTGTGGTCATTAGGAGGAAATGCAGGGATCTTCTACCTCTTCAGGTGATTCTTTGACAAAAATTCTCAGTTCACTGTCAGTTTCCCGCGGAATTCCCTTCCGCCGTTACGCACATCCACGATATAGATGCCGGGCTGAAGTTTTACCTCGAACGAAGCTTTGTCAGGGCCTTCCATGCTAAGTTCTTTCATGAGTTTACCGTTCATGTTGTACATGCAGAGGATGGATGAACCGCTCAATCCCTTGAGATCCACGTTAAGCATTCCCCCGAAAAAGGGATTGGGATAAATGAATATCTCCGGATCTTTACCAGGTTCATTGACTCCAAGCAGGTGTACCATGAAGGCGTTCAGCGCTGCAGTCGGTTTGCCGTCCGATCCCCAGCAGCTCAGCTGGTAACCGCTCCAGGTCTTTTCTCCTTCGGGTTCCCAGTAAATAACCCCAAGTCCTTTATTTCCGGGAACGGCTTTCACCTTATTCATGACAGCCACCAGCATATTATAGGTGTTTTGCACTTTGGTATAATCCCCGCCCACCTCCACCACCATCACGTCCTTACTGTACCTGGCCGAAATATCATTAAGGTTGGCTCCCAGGTTATTTATGGTGGTGGTATAATCCGACCCCAGCCAGTAGGGATAGTAGGAAGCGCCTATGATGTCGTATTTCACATTATTGGTCACCGCATTATCGAAGAAGGTCCTGAATTTTGCATTGTCGTTGCCCTGGTCGAGGTGTATGATGACCTTGATGTTGCCGTCCACTGCCTTCACCGCATCATAACCCTTGTTCAGCAACTGAGCCAGCTGCGGCCAGTTTGAAGTACTGCCGTCGGGCCAGAGGATGCCGCCCGGGATCTCATTCCCTACCTGCACCCATTGTGGCGTCACCCCTATGGATTTCAGGGTGTCAATAACTTCATAAGTATGGTTGTAGAGATGGGTGAGCAATTGGTTGAAGGTATCTCCCGCCCAGGCTGCAGGTTTTGTTTGCTTGCCGGGATCGGCCCAGGAATCGCTGTAGTGAAAATCGATCATGATCCGCATTCCCATATTCTTTGCCCTCAGTGCAATTGCGGCAACTTCTTTCTTGCTGCAGTGCCCGTTGACCTTGTCGGATGAAGGGTTTACCCACACCCTCAGCCTAACGGTATTAATACCGTGATCTTTAAGGATCTGCATGCAGTCCTTCTGCGTTCCCGTGCTGTCATAGAACTTGTAACCGGTGGCTTCCATCTGCTGAAGCCATCCTATATCCGCACCCTTTACGAACTGCGCTTTCACCTCATCCGCAGTCAAAAAAAATAAAATCAAAAGCAGGACGGTGCCGGCATGCAATACAGTAATATCATGTTTCTTCATACTTTTAATTAAACCGGGGTTATTGCCGTCAAATATCTGTGCCGGCTTAATCGATGATAAAGATAGCAAGGATATGGCTGATGTGCAACCCGTCTTCACTGAACACCTGTTTAATTAGTATCTTTGAACCATCAAAAAGATCCGTAAAGGAAATTCAATAAACTTCTTGTAAAATGAAAACAAATGTAATTCTGATAATCGCAATTTTTTTTACAGTTTCGTTGCGGTCACAGACCCTTTCTTCACCCTCTTCACAAGGCAGTCTGTCGGTTGTAAAGCAAAAGCTTGACAGTGTTTTGATATCTTCCTGGGATTCAGCAGGAGCTCAATGGAAAATAGGATCCAAAACCGATTATGCATATGACACGCCGGGGAACCTGATACTCTCGTACAGCTACAGCTGGACAAGTTCCACCAAACAATGGAGGGCCAGGTCCAAATTCGAATGTGTTTACGATTTCCTGGGATTGCTCTCATACACCCTTAGTTCTTCCCCCGATACCACTCCCGGAGGCTGGAGACCGAGCACAAAACATGAATACCTTTATAATCCCAAAAAAAGTATTGCTTCGGATATCCAGCTGAACTGGAACGCAGATTCGGCCGGCCTGGCGTATTCCTCAAAATATGATTACACATATAATCTCCAGGGTCGGCTTACATCGGAACAGGGTTCAATAGTAAACAGCAAGAATGAGTGGCAGCCACTGAGCCAGGTTTATTATACTTACAATGGTTCCGGAAATCTTACGGTTGAGACGGCATTTGTGTACCGCTCAAATCATCAGTGGGAGCCTGCATACAAAAATGATCATTCATACGATTCAACGGGCAACAGGATCCTGACAATTTATTCTCAGCCCGACACCGGCGCTGCTTCATGGAAATACATATCGAAAAATGAATTTGTTTACAACGACAGCAGTAAAATGATCCTTCAAACGGATTACCAGTTCTCGGCTGCCGACAGCGTCTGGAACAACCAGTCAAAGGAAGAACGTAACTATAACGATAGCGGGGATATGTGGTATAAATACGATTACACCTGGGACCAGGTGCTGAGCCAGTGGGTTCCTCTATCCGACGGAAAGATTGTTTGCGATTATAATGTCGCGTTCAATAAGTCTCAGCTTATCCTGCCCCCCGGTTTCGAAAATTATAATTCGAATCACCTCATGATGGATAAATTCCAGTATCGCTGGAATGGATCACAATGGAACAATGCTGTGCAGAATGACTATTATTATTCGGAAAAAAATCTCGGCATCCCCGAAAATTCACTGGTTTACTGCAGGGTTTATCCAAACCCTGCCAGGGATTATGTGTGTATTGACTGGCCGGGATTGAAAGGGGAACTGCAGCTTAGCATCTTCAACCAGAATGGCCTGATGGTCTTTTCTGCTGCCCTGTCCAACCAATCCACGGTCGGTTTAAGTATGTTACAGGCAGGGGAGTATATTCTGAAAATTACAGGGAACCAAAAGACAACTGCCACCAAGCTGATTATTCAATAAGGTTTCAGGGATTCTTCAGGCCCTGGTATTTCACCAGTTCCATTTTAACGGAGCCTACTATCACTGCCGATTTGGCTAGCACCGGGATATGGTTCTTGTCGTCGGAGATCCAGAGGTCCATGGGATAAGGCTGGCTGAAAACCGCACCTGTCACCACCATGGGTTTGAAGTGCAGGCAGTGGAAAGTCCCCAGTTCGGTAGTGACGGTTTCACGGTCTATGAATTTGATAGCCGATGTGTAAAGGGAATCGTCGAGAATGAAATTCAGGGGGTAGATATCACCAGGCTTCATTGCCGAAAAATCGAAATTGCGGGCATGGAAATAAGCAGAGATAATGTCATGGGTCCCCACCGGCATTATCTTGTTTGCACGCGAGCTGGAATAAGATCCCGTGAGCTGGTTGAATTTGACTTCATCCTTGTATTCATAACCACCCTCATGAGTGTCTCTTTTGAATTTCCACGGAACCAGGTATTCTTCGTCAACCCAGCTTTCGAAGCGGTCGTTGACCTTAAAGAACAGGTTGAACGCCCCTTTTGATTTTCCTTCACCCACGATATGGTAAGTTTTTCTTCCGCCAATTTCAACAGCTTCGCGGCTCACTTCCAGGCTTCCGCTTCCCGCAGTCACTTTACCGGTGATGTAAGAATCATAATAAACTGTAAAGACCAGTTTTTCACCGTAGGTAAAGGATGCGTTGCCGGCAGGCTTTAATTCCTGCGCATGGACCGTAAACCGAGCACCCTGCACCGTGAATAGTAAGAGAAGAAAAAGAAAGCGGGAACGCATCACGTTTGCTTTAAGGTTAAACGACGACGTTCACAATTTTCTTATTGACTACAATGATTTTTTTCGGGGTTTTACCTTCCAGCCATTTTGCAGATTCCGAGGCAGCCAGTACAGCTTTTTCGATCTCTGCTGATGGCATATCGGCGGGGAGCTCCATAGTGAAACGCATTTTGCCGTTAAAAGAAACAGGGTAGTTGAATGAATTTTCAACAAGATAAGCTTCGTTGAACACCGGGAATGAAGCGGTAGTAATGCTTTCATTATGCCCGCACTGCTGCCAGAGCTCTTCCGACAGATGGGGCGCATACGGAGCGATCAGGATGAGAAGGTTTTCCAGTATACCCCGTTTGCTGCATTTAAGCTCACCAAGCTCGTTCACACAGATCATGAAAGTGCTTACCGCGGTGTTGAATGAAAGGCGTTCTATGTCTTCCTGCACTTTTTTGATAGTCCTGTGCAGGACCCGCAACTCGGCAGCTTCGGGAGCTTCATCGCTCAGCCTGAAACGGTTTTCATCATCATGGTAAAGTCTCCAGAATTTCCTGATGAAACGGAACACCCCTTCGATCCCGTTGGTATCCCAGGGTTTCGACTGCTCCAGCGGGCCAAGGAACATTTCGTACATCCTGAAGGTGTCGGCTCCGTAATGTTCGATGAGTTCGTCGGGATTGATCACGTTGTAGAGTGACTTTGACATCTTCTCCACTGCATGGCCGCAGAAATACTGCCCGTCGTCCAGGATGAACGTAGCATCAGCCAGGTCGGGTCTCCATTTGCGGAACTCTTGCGTATCGAGGATGTCGTTGCTGACGAGGCTGACATCCACATGCATAACACTATGCTCGTACTGGTCTTTGAGACCATGGGAGACGAAAGTATTCGAACCTTTCAGGCGGTATACCAGGTTCGAACGTCCCTGTATCTTACCCTGGTTCACCAGTTTTTTAAAGGGTTCATCACAAACGGCCATTCCAAGGTCGAAAAGGAATTTATTCCAGAACCTTGCATATATCAGGTGACCTGTTGCGTGCTCGTCACCTCCTATGTATAGGTCGACGTTCTGCCAGTAATTTACTGCTTCTTTTGAAAAATATTCATTTGGATTGCGCGGGTCCATGTAGCGGAGGTAATACCCACTGGAGCCTGCAAAGCCAGGCATGGTATTAGTTTCGAGAGGATATCCATCTTTTGTTTTCCAGTTCTTTGCACGGGCCAGCGGAGGTTCGCCGGCCTCGGTGGGGAGGTAGGCATCCACGGGGGGAAGCTCCAGGGGCAGGTCAGTATCGTCGAGTACGTATGGGATCCCGTCTTTGAAGTATACAGGGAATGGCTCTCCCCAGTAACGCTGCCTGCTGAAAATGGCATCGCGGAGACGAAAATTCACAGTGCCTTTGCCTATACCCATTTCATTCACACGTTTGATCGCGGCTTTAATTGCGTCCTTCACATTCAGGCCGTCGATGAATTCCGAATTGACCAGGATCCCGTCCTTTGCGTCGTATGAGCTTTCGGAGATATCACCTCCGGAAACCACTTCGATGATGGGCAGTTTGAAATGTTTTGCAAAATCATAATCCCTGCTGTCGTGAGCGGGAACAGCCATGATGGCGCCTGTGCCGTAACCTGCGAGAACATAATCGGCAACCCAGATTGGGATTGGCTTGCCGTTAAAAGGGTTAAGGCAGTAAGCTCCCGTGAATACCCCGCTGATTTTCTTTACGTCGGCCATGCGTTCGCGGTCGGATCTGTTCGCGGTTTCTTTTATATACTTTCTCACGTCTTCAATGTGGGAAGCAGGCGTGATCTTTTCTACGAACTCATGCTCAGGCGAAAGGACCATGAAAGTGGAACCGAAAATGGTGTCGGGCCTTGTTGTGAAGATGTTCAGTTTTAGTTCAGAGTCTTTGACAGGAAAAAGGATCTCGGCGCCTTCGCTCCGGCCTATCCAGTATTTCTGCTGCTCCCTGAGTGAATCAGGCCAGTCGATCTTTCCCAGGCCATCGAGCAGCCTTTGTGCATAAGCTGTGATGCGAAGGAACCACTGCCGCATCATCCTGCGTTCTACAGGATGGTTGCCGCGGACTGAATACCCGTTGGCCACCTCATCGTTTGCCAAAACGGTTCCCAGTTCGGGGCACCAGTTCACCATGGCTTCAGAAATATATGCAAGGCGGTAATTCATGAGGATATCCTGCTGCTGTTTTTCTGAATATGAGTTCCAATCTGCTGCTGTGAACATTCCTTTAAACCCGGGTCCGAAGGCACTGTCTTTCTTACCCAGTTCATGGAACCAGTTCGGGGTAACGGCAGCCCGCACATCCGCATTCCCTGAAGAAATGAAAATACTGAGAAGGCTGGTTATGGGCCTGGCTTTGCCTGCCTGCAGGTCATACCAGTGATTGTAGAGGCGGATGAAAGTCCACTGTGTCCATTTATAATATGCGGGATCGCAGGTTTTCACCTCCCTGTCCCAGTCGAACGAAAACCCTATTTTATCCATCTGCTCCCTGTACCTGGCCACATTCTTTTCGGTGGTTATTGCAGGATGGGTGCCGGTTTGAATGGCATACTGCTCGGCGGGAAGACCGTAAGCGTCGTATCCCATGGGATGGAGCACATTAAAGCCTTTCAGCCTTTTGTACCTCGAAAAAATGTCGGAGGCGATATACCCCAGGGGATGCCCAACGTGAAGACCTGCCCCCGAAGGATAAGGGAACATGTCGAGTACGTAAAACTTAGGTTTCGAATTATCAATTTCAGTGTGGAAGGTTTTATTTTCCAACCAGTATCTCTGCCACTTTTTCTCAATCTCCTGAAAATTATACTCCATAATTTAAAAGTGTTATTCTTTTTCGCTACCTCGCTACCTCGCTATTTCGCTACTTATTTACGGCAAAGGTAGGAAATAGGTTTATATCGCTGGAATTTCTATTTTTGAATCTGATTCCGGCAAACCGAATGGAAGAACAGGAAAGAGGGCGCAAAAAAGGGAGGGGACTGAGGATACTGCTGCGGATCTTTTCAGGTGGTATCTTTCTGATTGCCTTGCTGATCTTTAGTGTTTACATCCTGTTCAATTTTTTCGGAACAAGGCTTCTCCGTGAAATGATACGGACAAAAGTCAGTGAAAGCAGCCAGGGTCTCTATACCGCTGATTTTTCAGAACTAAAAATCAACATCCTTACACGGTCCATTTCAATTAAAGACTTCAGCCTAACTCCCGACACCATTCTTTACCAGAGGATGAAACTTGAAGGGAAGGCTAAAAAGACACTGTATAAGATCTCTTACCGCGAACTCAGCCTGCATCGGTTGAACTTCAGGGAGGCCTGGATGAACAGGAACCTCTATCTGAGGGAAATGATGATAAGGAAGCCCGAGATAGTGCTGGCGGGATTTCCCGATACCATTTCGTCAAGGAAGGGAAGGTTTAAAAACGTATATGAAGATATTTACCCCCTTGCCTCCCAGGTTTTTAAGGACATCCACATCGACTCTGTCTTTGTTGAGAAGGCCAGGATAGTTTCTAACAAAGAAGGGAAGCCCGGCCACCAGGCACTGGGGAGGTATGAATTCTCGGCAGTGCTCAGGGATTTCTCTGTCAATCCCTTCAGTTATTACAATCATAACAGGGTCTTTTATTCCCGCGACATTGATTTTATTTTGCATAATGTGAGCTACAGCCTCACCGACAGCCTCTATTTCCTGGAGGCCGAGGAGATAGGGTTCAACCTGGTAAAGTCGACGTTGTACGGAAAGAATATCACGCTGCGTCCCAATTTTTTCTCGCGCAGGATAAGCCATGCCCGCCAGGGTACCTTTTTCCAGATCGACCTGCCTGTATTCGCCATCAACGGGATCAACCTGTATGAGGCGCTTACGGATCAGCAGGTGCACCTTTCAAAAATTGTACTGGACCTTGCAAGGATAAAGATATTCCGAAATAACTCAACCGAAGCTGTTGAAAACAGGCTATCGCCGGAACGTAAGAAAAAACGGAAACCCTTCAACAAAGCCGACCTCTTTACCGTGATTTCAGGCAAGCTGAAGTCTCTGCAGATAGATGCCCTTATCATTAACGAGGCTTCACTTGAATATTTTAGGAATATGAACGACAGGAACCCCGAACTGCGCGTTGCCAGGATGAATATAGGAGTAGACGGGTTCAGGCTCGATTCATTGTCAGGCAAACGCGAGGACAGGATATTCTACTCCAGGGACGTCGAACTGAACCTGCATGAGATCATACTCAGGATGCGTGACAGGATCCATGTGCTGAACGCTGGTAAAGTATATATTTCAACGAAGAAAAAGCTGGTTGAGATTGAGCAGGGGATGCTTTATGCCGGGGCGGAAAGCAGCATCAACGAACTTGATGGAAGAAAGAATACCTTTTCAGTCCTGCTGCCTGACCTGAAATTCAGCCACATAGACCTGTTAAAAGCGTTTTACAGGCAGGACCTGGTATTCGGCAATCTCATCGTGGAATCCCCCGATGTTCATTTTACAAAAAACCGCATTACAAAGAAAGAAGCTTCGAGATTCAGGAAGCCTGGGGATTTCTTCGCTGAATCCAATGATGACGTGGTATATAACCTTCTGAAAAAGTATGTGAATTCAATAAAGGGGGATTCCATACTGGTGAACAAAGGTTTTTTTGGGTATCACCAGAATACCGACAGCCTTGACCAGGAGATCAGTTCGGCGACCTTTGATCTGAAAATGTATGACTTCCTTATTGACTCGGTTCACGGGATGAACCAACAGGGGTATTTCTACAGCAGGGATTTCGACCTGGATTTAAGATCATTCTTTTTCATCTCCCCCGACAGCCTCAGGCAAGTGACAGTACACCACCTGCATATTGCAACGAAAGACTCGGTGATCATGGCCGACAGCATTTTATTTAGCAAGACCAGGTCGCCAGAAGCTTCCCGGGTAAGGAAACCGTCAAACGTCTCGGTAAGCTTCAGTGTAGATAACCTCTTTCTCCAGGGCCTGAACCATAAAAAGCTTTTCCTCGACAAAGTGCTTCAGGCCAACCTTGTGATGCTTAAAAATCCAAAGGTTTCACTGAAAGCAGGGGATCCATACCAGTTCAAACCGGGACAGGAAGATGAACGGCTGGGTTCCTCCCAGGGCCTTATGAAATTCCTGCATGTGGACAAACTGGTTGTGTTGAAAGGGGATATTTCCTACGACGGGCTTGAACGTACAAAATCAAGCTATTTCAAGCTGAAGGACATAGATTTCTCTATACTGGGACTTTCGATGCAGCTTCCCGATCGCGGGAAAATGAATGGTTCCATGAAATTTGATTCTCTGAGCCTTTCAGTAAAACCGCTAAGGATGATTGTGATTGACAGCACCTATGAAGTCAGCTGTGACAACATCAGCCTTCATTCTTACCCCCTGAACATTGACATTACCGGGATCAGCCTGGTCCCGATAAAAGGCCTGGGCAGGAAGGAAAAGGGAATGCCAAGGATAAAGCTGAAAGTGCCACAGGTCAGTATTTCGGGCTTTTATTTCGACAAGGCCCTGTTTGAAGGAAAATGGATCATTGGGGATATCGATATCGTGAAACCCGTGGCTGAGATCACCCTCTATGAAAACAAAGACAAACAGAAGAAAACATTCTCCCCGGCCCTGGCCTATAAGCCGGGACAGGGGTCATACAGCATTGATCACATCCGGGTGAAAGACGCAGGGGTAAAACTACATGTGCATAATGCCAAAGGAAAAACAGACTATTCAACAGATGATTTGCAGGTAACAGTGAGTAAGTTTTTGCTGGATTCCCTCAACAGGGAAGGAGTCGCGGGTGTGCCTTTGTTCAATGCGGCAGATATCTCGGTATCGGTGAAAGGCAAAACTTTCATGACAGGCGACAGCCTGTACACGTATGGCTTTAATAAAGCCTTTGTTAGCACAGGCAAAAAATATGCTTATGTCGATTCGGGATTCCTTACTCCTGTTGTTTCAAGGGATGAGTTTTACAGGCGGACAGGATTCCAGACTGATATTTTTAAGGTTTCGGTTCCCCGGGTTGAGATATTCAATCCCGACTTCGTAAAAATGATTTCAGGTAAAACAATCCACGTGGGAAGGATACTTGTGCACAACGCAAGAAACGAAGCCTATCGAGACAAAAGGATCAGTATCACCAGGCCGGGGAAAAAGCTCCTGGTACAAAGCCAGCTGAGAAAAGTTCCGTTCCCACTGACCATAGATACTATTCAGACATTGAATGGGTATATGCAATATGAAGAACAGACCGGGGATAAGCCGGGTGTTGTGTTCTTCGACAGGATCAACAGCGAGGTGCTGAATGTATCTAACGACACTGGGGTGCTGAATAAAAACCGGATCATGTCGGTCGAAGGCAAATCGCACCTGATGGGAAAGGGAGCTGTTAATGCGCATTACTGCTTTGATTTGCTCAGCCCCCGGGACTCCCTCTGGTGGTGGGCAACGGTTGATTCCCTCGATATGAAAGACCTAAATCCGATGCTGGCAAGACTTCTGCCGGCTAAGATATCTCACGGGTTCCTGAAAAGATTAAATATTTCGATGGTTGCAGCCAACGATGCCACGGCTACCGGCAGTCTTGAGGTATACTACAACAACCTGTATCTGGAGCTGACCCTGATTAAAGACGGGACCCTGAAAAAACTAAAGAACGAACTGATCACTGATGTCGCCAATTATATCCTGCCCGACGATAACCCCGACAATAACGGCTTTATGAGAAAGGGGATAATTTATTTTAAAAGGGATACCACAAAGGCCATCTTCAATTATTTATGGAAGAGCACCCTGAGCGGGCTGAAATCAACCATGGGGATCAATTCACCTGAACAGAAGCAATTAAAAAAGGAGCTGAAGAAAAAGCCCAAATAAATTTTCAGTAAATTCGCCGTGCCGAATCAGCACTGAATCAATAGAAAATGGCCAGCATACCCCAGGACGAAAGGTATTTTAAGAAAAGAATAACCACTTCTTATCTGACGACAGGCATCAGTACTACGCTGGTGCTGTTCCTGCTTGGCCTCATCGGGCTGATCTTCCTGCACGCAAGCAAACTCTCCGATTACGTGAAAGAAAACATAGGTTTTTCCATCATGATCAGGGAAGGCGTCAAGGAAGCAGGTATACTCGAACTAAAGAAAAGGCTGGACCTTGAACATTACGTAAAGTCTTCGGAGTACATCCCAAAGGAAAGAGCAGCCGACCAGCTGCAGGAAGAGCTGGGGGAAGATTTTATTGGTTTTCTCGGGTACAACCCCCTTCTTCACAGTATCGATCTCCACCTGAAAGCTTCCTATACAAATGCCGACAGCATAGCGAAGATAGAAAGGAACCTGCTGGCAAGGCCCGAGGTCAAAGAGGTGTTTTACCAGAAATCCCTCATCGATCTGATCAATAAAAACCTGAACAAGTTGAGCCTGGTGCTGCTGGTCTTTTCCGGTATCATGTTTTTCATCACCATCGTTCTCATCAACAACACCATACGCCTGGCGATCTATTCCAAGCGATTCCTTATCCGCAGCATGCAGCTGGTGGGGGCTACCGAAGGTTTTATACGTATGCCTTTCCTCAGAAAATCAATCGCCAACGGGGTGCTGAGTTCGTTCCTTGCTATCGGCATGATGGTGGTCACTCTTTATTTCAGCGTGGACCAGCTGCCCGAGCTGATGGAATTGCAGGATCCCCTTCGGCTTGCCGTACTTGTTGTTCTGATCATCGGCATGGGTATCGGCATTTCGTGGAGTTCGACATACATGGCTGTTAGAAAGTACCTCCGCATTAAAACTGACTTGCTGTATACCTGAGTACAAGAAAATTTCATATTTTTGTCACCCCTAAACCGAGTTTCATGGATAAGAATAAAAAGCCAGTTTCATCAAAGAAGTCTGTGGAAACAGCCAAAGCGTCCCCAGTGGTTAAAATTGGCGAATTCGCTTTCGGAAAAGAAAATTACCGTCTTATGCTGATCGGGCTGGCCTTCATTGCTGTTGGCTTTCTGCTTATGATTGGCGGAGGCTCCGACAACCCTAAGGTTTTCAATTATGAGATCTTCAGCTTCCGCAGGATTACTTTATCACCCATACTGATCCTTGCAGGGTATGTGATCGAGATCTTTGCCATCATGAAAAAACCCAAAGATTAATGACGGTTTTACAGGCCATTATAATGGCTATTGTGGAAGGGATCACCGAGTTCCTCCCTATTTCAAGTACAGCACATATGGCTCTTACGGGAGCTTTTCTCGGGGTTAAGGACAAGGATTTCATGACCCTGTTCATTGAAACCATACAGTTCGGCGCCATCATCTCGGTGCTGGTGCTCTACTGGAAGAAATTCCTCGATTTCAAACATTATAGTTTTTATCTCAAGCTCATCGTAGCCTTTATACCCGCAGCTATCGTTGGTGTTCTTCTGAAGAGCAAGATCGAAGAAGTCATTAAAAATCCTGTCACTATCACTATCATCATGTTCCTTGGCGGGATCATCCTGCTGTTTATCGATAAGTGGTTCAAGGATCCCGTGATAGATACAGAAGAAAAGATCACCTATAAAAATTCGCTGGTCATAGGTTTGTTCCAGCTGCTTGCTGTTGTTTTCCCGGGGTTCAGCAGGAGCGCGGCAACCATCATGGGCGGCATGCAGCAGAAACTGACACGCAGCGCGGCCGCCGAATTCTCTTTTTTCCTTGCAGTCCCCACGCTTGCAGGGGCTTTTGCAAAAAGCCTTTGGGATGCATGGAGGCATAACCCAGGCCTGCTTACGCACGAAAATATAAATTTCCTTATCCTCGGCAATGTTATTGCTTTCATCGTAGCCATCCTGGCGATTAAGGTATTTATCGCTTTCCTTGTTAAATATGGCTTCAGGGGTTTCGGCTGGTACAGGATAATCGTTGGACTTATCCTGCTCATCTTCCTCCTCACCGGGCATAGTTTAGCTCTCTGATCATATGAGCCTTCAGTTTGAACAGGGCGAAGTCCTCCTGATCAACAAACCCTATCAGTGGACCTCCTTTGATGTTGTGGCAAAACTCCGTTCCCTCATCTGCAATTATCTGAAAATAAAAAAAATTAAAACAGGCCATGCAGGGACCCTGGACCCCCTGGCTACAGGCTTGCTTATTGTATGCACGGGGAAATTCACGAAACGCATTGATGAGTTCCAGGGACTTGACAAGGAATATACCGGGACCTTCCGCATAGGGGCCACCACTCCTTCTTTTGACCTTGAAAAGGAGATAAACAAAGAGCTGCCTTTTGAGCATGTCACTTTGGAACAGATCCATGAAGCGGTGACAAAGCTCAGCGGGACGTACGACCAGGTCCCCCCGGCTTTTTCGGCGAAAAAGATAGCAGGCCGACGGGCATATAAATATGCGCGCCTGGAACAGGATGTTGAGATCCAACCCAGGAATGTCACTATCAGCGGGTTTGAGATTACCGAAGTAAACCTGCCGTATCTTTGTTTCAGGATCAGCTGCAGCAAAGGCACATATATACGTTCAGTTGCAAGGGACCTTGGTGTTATTTTAGGCACCGGGGCTCACCTCACAGAGCTCTGCCGTACAAGGATAGGCCAGTATCATTTAAGGGATGCATGGGAAATGGAAAACAT
>CAIJYT010000135.1 GCA_903824935.1 uncultured Bacteroidales bacterium
AGGGTGGTTGGCGAGAACATTACCCCGGGCATATATAACCTCAGGGAAGCTCTCACTATCGCGGAAAATATCGGCCTTGACCTGGTCGAGATTTCTCCTACCGCGAATCCTCCGGTTTGTAAAGTTGTGGATTATAAGAAATTCCTGTATGAGCTGAAGAAGAAGCAAAAGGAAATGAAGGCTAAAACGGCTAAAGTTGTGATTAAAGAGATCCGCCTCGGCCCGAATACCGACGAGCATGATTTTAACTTCAAACTCAACCATGCTATAAAATTCCTTAAGGACGGCGCTAAAGTCAAGGTGGATGTGTTTTTTAAAGGACGTTCTATTATTTATAAGGAACAGGGCGAACTGATACTTCTGAAATTTGCCCAGTCGGTGGTAGATTATGGAAAAATAGAACAGATGCCCCGTCTTGAAGGCAAGAGAATGATAATGATAATAGCTCCGAAAAAGTAATTCGTACATTGTACATCGTACATTGTACATTTTTGAATAATAACCTCTAATAATAACAAACAGAATCATGCCAAAAATGAAGTCGAAATCCGGCGCAAAAAAACGGTTCACACTGACCGGCACCGGAAAAATCAAAAGGAAGCATGCTTACAAAAGCCACATCCTGACCAAAAAGTCAACGAAAAGGAAACGTAATCTTACGTATTCCACCCTCGTTGATAAGTCAGATGCAGCTAACGTAAAGGAAATGCTCCAGTAATTCAAATGATGTCGAACTTGTACTCAGCTTTAAGATCCCGGCAACGGGGCGCTGATGCAAAAAATCTAAAAAAATGCCAAGATCAGTAAATGCAGTTGCCTCCAGGGCCAGAAGGAAAAAGGTCCTGAAACAAGCAAAGGGGCAGTTTGGAAGAAGGAAAAATGTCCTGACCGTAGCCAAGAACTCGGTTGAAAAAGGCCTGGGATATGCCTACCGCGACCGCCGCACCAAGAAAAGGAACTTCCGCGGACTGTGGATCACCCGTATCAATGCAGGTGTACGCCAGTTCGGAATGTCATACTCAGTGTTTATGGGAAAACTTGCTGAACAAAATATCAGCCTGAACCGTAAAGTACTGGCCGATCTCGCAATGAACCACCCTGAAGCTTTTAAAGCAGTGGTTGATGAGATCAACAAATAGGGATTAGCTTAAATACCGGAAAAGGCGCTCTTTCAGGCGCCTTTTTTTATTTCCTGCCGGTAATCCTGTAATAATTATCGAGAAATTGCGCAATCTGGTCAACTGTCAGCCTCTTGGCTATGATCTGCTTCTGCTCATTCAGGATGTAGATCACCGGTGTTGATGTAATATCATATTGACCGTGAAATTCACCGGTCAAGGTGCGGGGGCCGTTGACATTGATCCAGCTCATGTTCTTTTTTTTGATGTAGTTCTTCATTTTCACCAGGGAGGAATCTGAACATACAGCAAATATTTCGAGGTCGTATTTCTTGCGGCTTTCATCGTAAAAGCTCTTGAGTTTTGGGATCTCCTGCTCGCAATGCCCGCAATCGGGATCCCAGAACAGCAGCAAAAGTGTCTTCGCATTCACATTGTACATCGACACCAGGTTTAGGCTGGTATCCTGCATGATCATATTCGGCGGGCGTTTCCCGATCAGCAGCCCTTCCATCTTAGCCGATTTCTTTATGATCTCCTTCTGAACCGTTTCGTTCACCCAGTATGTCTGGTTCGTTACATAATACTTGTTCACCACATGCACGAAGATCTTATCAAAACCCATGATCTCCGAGTTTTCGTACTGCCTTGTCACGAACCATACCATGTATTTGAACATCTCGGGATTGATGCGCGACTTTTCTATCAGGTAATCAGCTTCACTGATGATGGTGTCGGGGGACTGCGGAAGGACCTTGTCGAAATATTTCACCAGTTTGGCGTGAAATACCGGCGTGCGCAGTGCCCTGTCATCCGTAAAAGAAACGTCATCCCAGAAATGATATCTGAAATACCGGTATGCAAAGGTAGAATCCTTGCGGCCGTTAGGCAGGGTAGGGATCTCCGGAACTTCGGGTTCCTTCATGATGTTGATCATGAAAGCCAGGAATGAATCGGGATGCTGCTTGACAATATTCAGTTTATACTGTATGATGACGCTGTTGACCTTGTTGATGCTGTCGCCCAGAACCCTTGCAGAATCAGCATTCTTCGAGTGTTTGTCAAGGTCTTTCTGGTACTTCTGCACAATATCGTATTCCTTTTTATTGAACCTCAGGTAATCATAAAACAGGCTGTTCTCGGGAGATCCTTTGATGGTCATTGTTTTCAGGGGAGCTGACTTGTCGGCTTCAATGCTGAACTGCAGGTCATTGTTTATGATGAAGTCAAAATAATTCTTATCGCTGATAATAAAGATGTAAATGCCCCTGGGAAGGTCGGCGGGCGCAGTATAGGTGCATCGTCCCGATTTGTCAACCTTTACGGTGTCCTTAACATAAGTCCCGTTACCGTAATAATTGGCGATCAAACAACTCGTGTCCTTAAGTCCGTTGATGTGGAACTGTACCTTATACCCTTTCTGGGCCGAGGCGGAAATGGCAAGATTACAGGCAATTGCCAGTATAACAAGTCTGAACAGTAGTTTCATGATGATTCCCCGATTTATTTCACTTTATTTTAGACTTCAGCTCTTTTTCATATGGCCTGAAGAACAATTTGACATAGTAATACCCGATCATCTCGTTGATGACTTCGCGGAATCCCTTGCTCGAATGCCACCAGTCATAAGGCCCGTAGAACATATTCGGAAGCGAAATGATACCAACTTTTATTGAATCACCCATGGCCGACTGGAATAATATCTTCGACCTGGCTCCGTGTACGCTCATGGTCATTAGGTTAACAGCCCTGATATCGGGTCTGTGAGCGCGAAGCCAGTACCTGAAGGCAAGCCCGGAATTGTAAGTCCTGTCGTTCATAATCTCGTCAGTCTCAACAACCACAAGCCTGGTGGAGTCCATACCCAGTTTCTTCAGGGATTCTGCTGCAACTTTTGCTGTGTTTTTGTATGCGGATAGCAGTCCACCGGCTTCAATAGGCGTCCCGGTTGTGACAAGCATGGAATAATGACCTGTCCTGAATTCCCTGATTGCATCAACCAGCACATAATCGCTCACAAAGCCTTCAAGTGCAAGGATATCGGTTTTTTCCCGTTCAACAGGGGCAAGGATGGAGTAAAGGTTCCTGAAAAAGAATAAGGTTGGGATTATAAGGAGCAGCAGCAATGCCATCCATCCCCAGGTGGTCAGGCCCCATCTCTCTTTGCGGCTTATAACTAAAAAACTTTTACGGTTCTTTTCCATTTGTTGCTAAGAACTGAGATGTTCCTTTCTTAAAAGATCATTTACCGTTTTAACAGGATTGAAAGTGAGGATAGGCACTTCCATAAATACCGTGATCCAGTTCGCCATTGCCCCGTTCCATAAACCGGGAAGCTCAAGTGCCTTGAGATTCCTTCCTCAGCTTGATTTTGTCGAAATAAATCCTGT
The DNA here is from genome assembly GCA_903824935.1 of uncultured Bacteroidales bacterium. Lineage (GTDB taxonomy): Bacteria > Bacteroidota > Bacteroidia > Bacteroidales > FEN-979 > CAIRDP01. Next base: position 3,509 of record CAIJYT010000135.1, read on the forward strand.
TTCCTCATCCACA
>CAIJYT010000136.1 GCA_903824935.1 uncultured Bacteroidales bacterium
CACCAAGACTGTTGTAAATATCAAGCTTGTAAGATATTTCCCTTTCGCTGCTGATGGATATGTTGAAACGTCCGTCGTTTGGAACAGGGTAGATGTTCACATGGTCTGCATTATGTTCGCCGACGCCCACGCCCTGGATGTATTTGTGGTTTGAGGAATCGGAGGAACATGCGCCTAAGGTAACTATGGTCCAGTACCAGCCCGGGGCCGAAGCAGGAACGGTATAGGTCTGGCTGGTAGCGCCGGCCACTGCAGTTCCGTCATGATACCACTGGTTCCCATTGGCAGCGCTTGAAGTGAGCACATATCCGCTGGCAGTGATGACAGGTGTTGCAGGAACCGGGCTGACGGTTACGCTGAGGTTTGAACTTGCGCCGTCACCGCAGGCGTTGGTGCCCATTACGGTCACGCTGCCTGAAGATGCCGACGAGCTGAAGTCCACATGTATGGTGCTGGTGTTCGCACCTGAGGTGATGGTTGCACCGGCAGGTACGGTCCAGGTATAGCCGGTAGCATTGGCAATCGCGGGAACGATATAAACAGCCCCGTTTTCACCCTGGCAAACGGCGGTAGGACCTGAAATGGTACCTGCAGCTGCGGGTATTGGGGTGACAGTAATATTGAGGGCAGGTGAAGTTGTACCGCTTCCGCAGAGGTTGTTTCCCTGGACGGTGATGGCACCAGAGGATGCATTTGCAGCATAGTTAACCGAAATGATGTTGGTGCCTGCACCTGAAGCGATGGTAGCGCCGGTTGGCAGGGTCCAAACATAGGTCTGGGCACCGGTGACGGCGGCAACTGAGTAAGGTACGCCCTGGGCTCCTGCACACACGGTGGTGGTACCGTTGATGGCACCTGCAGCTGCAGGGATGTCATTTACGGTGACGTTGAGCAGGGTTGGATTAAGGGCCTGGCAACCGTTGGAGTTGTTATAGTTTACGCTCACGGTTTGTGCTCCTGCATTGTTCCACACCACGGTGATGGCTGAAGTGCCTGCACCGGCGTAGATGGAACCGCCGGAAGAGACAGTCCAGGTATACCCGCTCATCCCGGTTTCGGTAGTATAGGTATAGTATCCCGAATTAGCGCACATGATGTTGTTACCAGTGATGGTAGGAACAGGAAGTGTGTTGACGGTCACATTGAAAGAACCGGGGGTGACAGCAGTGCAACCGTTTGCATTATTATAATTCACTGTCACAGTCTTGGCCCCGGTGGTAAGCCAGGTTACGGTGATGGAAGAAGTCCCTGCACCGGCAGTAATACTTCCACCGGCCGAAACGGTCCATGCATAACCGGTCATACCGGCCTGTGTGTTGTACACATAATTGGTATACCCTGCGCAGGCGGTGGCCGGACCCGTGATGATGGGAACCGGCATGGGGTTAACAGTCACGGCAAGAGTCCCGGTAGGTCCTGTTGAACAGGCGTTTGTCGGGGTTACAGTGACGTTCCCTGATACTGCGGTAGTTGAATAGTTCACGTTAATGCTGGTACTACCCTGGCCGCCTGAAATTGTTGCTCCGGTTGGAACAGCCCATGTATAACCGGATGCATTGGTAACAGGGGAAATAGAATAGGTAAGCCCATTCTGGTTCTGACAAACTGCAGCAGGGCCGGATATAGAACCGGGAACAGGAATGGTCGGACAGGCAGTATTGAAAACCATATCGGCTCCATAGGCAGTACCTCCTGCATTCACTCCCACGCAACGGAAGTGATAGGTGGTTGCCCATGAAAGACCAGGGATATTGGCCAGGACCGGAGTTGAGGTGCTTCCCGAAACGCTTGCAGGCGTTGCCGTTACGTTGTTTCCGTAAGCAGTGGTCAGTCCCCAGTCAAAGGAAACTGTAGCTGGAGCATAATTGGGGTTAACCGAACCATTTAGCGTGGCTGTGGTCGGTGTGACGTTGGATGCACTGTTTGTTATAACCGTAGCAGGAATTGCATTAGTTGTGAATGTAAGGTCACTTCCGTAGCTTGTTCCTCCAACACTAATTGATTTCACCCTGAAATGATAAGTATTATAAGGAAATAAACCCGTTATAGCTGTATTTACACTCACTGCGGATGAGCCATTGACCGGGCTCTGGATAGCTGTCGCAGTTGAACCATAGGCTGTGGTAAGTCCGTAATCAAATGATACTGTTGCAGAAACTCCATTGGGATTAACGCTTCCGTTGAGTGTCGCACTGCTGGAAGAGACTGAAGTTGCAGCCAGGGTAATGACGGCAGGAGGCAAGGCATTGGTAGTAAAGGACATGTCATTGCCATAAACTGTCAAACCGCCCGAGGTTACGCCCCTAGCCCTGAAATGATAAGTTGAAAGAGGTAAAAGACCAGTGGCTCCAAAGCTCATGGTGTTTGTTGAGGAACCTGTAACTGTTGCCGGTGTTGCAGGATTGGAATTCCCGTAAGCAGTAGTCAGTCCATAATCAAAAAAGAGGTTGAAAGTGTACCCGGCTGCATTGGCATTGCCGTTCAGGGTTGCGGTGGTAGCTGTAACTGCTGTACCTGTAAGGGTGTTGATCAAAGGATTGGGAGTAAACTCGTAAGCTCCCATATCTGGGGGATTGGTACGGTTCACATTAAGAATGTCGGTAGGCACCAATGCAGTATATAAACCGGCATGAGGCATTGCAACCGTGGTCGGGACCAGGTTCGTTGCAGTAGGAAATCCCGGGTCAACGGTAAGCGAATGAGATTCCTGGCCCGAATAGGCCTGCCATGAAGCAAGGGTAGGATAATTGACCAGTGCCCCGGTTCCATTGGTATACTGGCATGCTACAGTCCCCTGGTAACCATCAATAAAATAGTCATTATTGTCGATAGCAGAGAACATGGCAATCGGAGGCAGGCTTATCATTATACCGTAAGCTGTGCCCCAGGCAGAATAAGGTGAGCCAAGTTCAGTCTGAGCATTACGTAAGATATTGTTCCTGACCTCGAAATTGCCGCCGGTGGCCTGGTAATAAAATCCAAGGCAGCCGGAAGATCCATCCAGGGTGTTTGAAAGCCATGCTCCTGTCAGGTTTATGGTATTATGAAGAATTTTAACGTTCCCACCACTCCGGAAGAACATTCCATAAACAATATTCTGCCCTACGCCTGGATTGACCCCGGGAGCCTTGATGTTATAAATGATGTTATCAGAGATCTCAGTTACCGTGCTGGCTTCAGCAGCATACCATATACCATACGCTCCCCAGCCGTCATCGGAATTGTGAAAGAAATCGTGAATCTTGTTCTTGGTTACCTTGGTACTTGTGGATAATGAGCTCATGTAAACGCCGCATTGCCCGGTATTAAGTGAGCCGGATATGGGGCCCATAAGGTCATTATTGCTGATCAGGGTGTTGTCGGCATAAGCAAGATAAATAGCAATATCCGAGATTGCTGTGGCATCCAGAGAAGAACCGATCACATTATTTGTTATCTGACAATTATGGATTATTCCGGTGCTTGCGCCATAGAGATAGATGCCTATAAATCCGCTGTTTATCTGGTTATGGTCGATAATACAGTTGTCATAGCCACCCCCTGTTGATGAGAAGCTGAGGACCCTGGGGCCTCCTGCGGCATTTACAGGAACGGTTTGAAGTATACAGTTTTTAATTGTAATGTTTGTGGAAGGATCGCCTGCATAATTTGAGATCAAGATCGCATTTGATGAAGTACTGTTCAGTGCATTGGTTATAGTAAGATTCTGGCTGTTGGTCCCGTTATTAGATCCGTCGAGGATTGCGTAATCAATGCCGTTGAAGTTAATAATGGGGTTTGGTGTAGTGGCAGTAAAGACTGCAGAATTGCCTGTGTTCGGCTTAATAGTCAGAGTGTTTGCACTGCTTGATCCCGGATTCGGCTTAAACAGAATGGGATAAGTTTCGGAAGTATATGTGGGGTCATCAAGGATAAGTGTGACAGGGCCTGCAATAACTTTTGCATTGACATCGGTGGCTGCAGCGGTCAATGTGGCGTAGTCCTTACCCACACCCACGTGGAAAATACCGGAAATACCATTACTTATCTTATAAGTAGATGGGGTTGTGGGAGGAGTAGCGCATGAAGGAGGGTTTGGAGAATATCCTGTTGAACCTATCCATGGATATGCACCAACATTAGGAGGTGTGACCACATCCTGGGCCGCGATATAGTAATATACATTATCACCAATATTGGCACCGCTGCCGAAAGTAAAGGTGAAGTTATAGGTATAGTTATTGTTTGAAGTGAAAACACCCGGTGATGAAAGCCAGGCACCGGAATTTATCCTCCAGTACAATGCCGGCGCGCCGGCACCACCGGTTGGGACTCCAGTTCCATCTGAAAATACTGCATTCAGCGTCCTTGGATTACCGTTGTAAGTATCCATCAGGGGAGTATAGGTGATAGAAGGAGGAGTAAGGTCATTGGGAATTCCTCCGAATTCATCTGCGCCGAGATCCGGTGCGTGGGGAGGGTATGATGCATTGTAAGGATATCCTGTATTTGCATATCTTGCATCCCCGTCGAAGTCGGTGTTGATTGCTATGGGAAGGCTAACAGGGGTACCACCTGATTCACATTGTGTCGCCACACTTGCTTGCAGGTGGAGGTTATAAGGCCTTGCACTCACGTTTACAAATGGAGGTAACTCAGTCACCGACTGCAACTCCCTGGGAGAGAACCTGGCTTTATAGCTTGAAAGGACCTGGTCGCTGTTGGTTCCATCGAAGAACAGGAGGTTAGCGGCTCCCGGAGGCCCTGCATAAAGATCATTGTAATTCGATAAAGCTGAGAAATTGGTGTAGGTGGTACCTGAAAAACGCAATGCAGTTGCTTTCCCAAGGCCCATCGGAGTCGAGTTATTTACAAAGATATTGTTACGGAGGTCAGTGGCTATGGAAGTGTTAAAATAAAAAGCAGAGCAGCCGAAGTTTGCAGCGGTTGAAGATGCGTTCAGATAAACGGTGTTGTAATAGAAACCAAGCGGACCTCCGCCGCTGACATAGATACCGTTAATGGTATTATACAGGCTGCTGCCCGAAAGTCCGGCCGGTGTCCTGAGATCATAGATCATATTATTATAGTACCATGCATTGTTCCCGCTGCCGTTTGTATTGTAGATTCCATACATGTTGGCACCGGCAGTCAATCCTTCTATATTCGAAATGGTGTTCTTGTAGATGTTGACATTGCCTCCTCCTGAAGTCACATTGTAGACATATAATCCGTAGGTTGTTCCTTCGGCTTTGCTCATGCCCGAAACGTTATTATTATAAAAGTTTATGGTTGCATAATCGAGCGATTCGCTGATGCAATAGGTTCCGCCGCTCGAGGCAATTACATTATTGGTCACCGAGTTGTTGTACATGTTCATCATTCCGGCTTTTCCACCTACATACAAACAATAGGTCGCTCCACCACCAGCAGCTGATTGTGAGCGCGTATTTCCTGTGACGATGTTATCATGATGAGTAAGAGTCCCCATTACAACGCTGGTCATGGTGACATACAAGTAGTTGATCCTTCCGGTGGCAGTAACAGTACCGGAGCCCGCCATATTATTACTGACAGTATTCCCGTAGACGTTTGCAGTTGCCCCGAGATTCACACAGTATAAATAAGAGAGTGTCCCGGTTGTCATTGTCGGCCACGTACAGTTGGTAACAGTATTGTTATAAATATTCACGGTATTGTTCAATCCGCTTGCACCCATATCGCAATAAACCGGATAGAAGTTGGTGGTACCCGAACCTGAAAACTGCATGCTAACCGTGTTGCCATAAAGGTCATAGCTCGAATTCAACCCGGTAGTAAGAAAAATACCATAATGTGCGACGGTACCGGCCAATGTGTTACTGGTGATGTTATTATAAGCCACCTTAATATTATTCTGGTAAATACCATAAATGCCATAAGCAATTGTAGTAGCACCGCCTACATTAGTGATCGTATTTGCTCCGTCTTTTCCGATCTCATTCCCCTGGTCATAATAAGCATAAGGATAATTCGGATCATTGAATCCTGCAAAATATATCGAAGAATAGCAGGTTGTAAAAGTATTGTTGAATACCTTGTTATATGAATTCGTTCCTGTGGTTGATGTCACGGTAAGTGCAGTTGTCGGGGCTGCCGGGGTGAAATTATTTGAATATACACCATAAGTGGCTCTGGTATTGCTCAGATTCATGGTTATGGTACAATTCTTTATAGTGACATATTGTGCCCCATCCGTTGCGGATGCTTTTAATATTGCATAACCCCATTCAATTGTACCTGAAGGATCAGCAAGATTGATGGCATTGAAGGTAATGTAATCGGTTCCCTGCAAAGCAATGATATACTCATAATCAGCAGCTGTACCTGTAGCAGCAGTTATTACAGGATTTGCCCCCGAACCAGATTTCTGAAAAATGATCGGGTTGGCAGCTGTACCTGTTGCCGTAATTAAACCTGAAGTCAGGGAAGGCAAGGTCTCGGTATAACCTGCAGCAACGTTGAATGTAACCCCGCCTGTTCCAACACCCGAGGTGTTCAAAGCGGTGATTGCAGATGCAATTGTCGGATAAGAAGCGCCTGGAATCGCAAAGGTTCCCGATACCTGGGCCTGGGCGAAAACACTGCAAATCAACGACAAAATAATTCCAAGGATAACTTTTTTCATTGTTTTTGTTTTTTGAAACATTTGGTGATTTCTAAGATTCGTTGTTTTGATTTTTACTTGATTGTTTGATTTTTTCAATTAATTCATTAAGTATTTTATTCTGGGATTTCTTCTTTTCAATAAATTCTTCAATAAACAAATTCAGATCATTGATCTCGGGTTCATTTTTCCCTTTTTCCTCTTCGCCTGTACCTGCCTTATCCATTTAACCCCTGATTTAATTTGATTCAGTTACGAGCAGCAAAGTTCTATCCTTAAACAGGAGTAGTCAAATTTTTAACCCTGACAAAACCTGAGTAACTTTCTCAAACAGCCTGTACATTACCTGTACAGGACATTAAAAAGAAAAGATAACTTATTGATAATGAGGAATAATTATTATTTTATGAAAAATTGTGGCCTTACTGCCTTGGAAAAACAGCCTATACAGACCACGTTTTCATAAAAAATTTCACAATTGTGAGAGGAAGGTGATAAGATTGACTTCTGAATTGGAGATCCCGAGCTTTTGTCTGAGGCGGTGGCGTGCAGTTTCAAGAGAGCTGATCTGCTGGCCTGTGAGTCCTGCAATCTCCTTTGATGACATGTTAAGGCGCAGAAAAGCACAGAGTCTTAATTCGTTAGGTGTAAGGGAAGGAAATTTTTGGTACAACCTTTCATAAAATTCTCCATGCACTTCCTTGAACCTGAGGGATAGTTCCTTCCAAACATCCTCGTCATCTGTTTTTTTAAGTTCCCGTGCAATCTTTCTCAAAGTGTCTTTACTTTCAGCTGACCTTGATTCAGTCTCTATCTGAACCAGTTTTTCCGAGAGGTCCGAAAGGATCTGGTTCTTTTTTATCATGTTCATGACATGCAGAACAAGTTCCTTTTTCTTAAACTCCAGTTCCTGCTCAAGTGTTTGATTCTGAAGATGTACATTCTTCGCTTTGACTTTCTGCCTTGTCCATACAAGAAAAAGGATTATAATGACCGAAAGAAGGATGATAATTAAAATGATGATAACATAATCCCTTCGTTGTTGTTTAATTGAGCGTGCGGCCTCTTCTTTCTCAAACTGGTACTGGGCTTCAAGTTTGGAAAGGGTTTTTTGCTTTTCCCCATTAACAAGGCTGTCTTTCCACTGTCCTTCAAGTATGGCGTAATGGTATGCTTTTGATGTGTCTTTAATGCTGAGATAGATCCTGTGCAACAGTTCAGAGGCATTATATGCGACATCCCTGAAACCATGATCGACCCCGATATGAAGGGCTGAATCGGCATATTTAATCCCTGGTTTCAGGTCTCCCGATTGCAGGTAATATTCAGCGAGCTGGTTCTGCGTTCTTGCAAGACGAAGCTGGTTATTCAGGGTATGAAAAATAACCAGGGCATTTTGTAAATATTCAAGGGAAAGTGCAGATTCGTTAAGATTCATGTAGGCGATCCCGATATGAAATGATATTGCTCCCTGCAACCTCAGATCTCCTATCTCTTCGGCAATTTTATTGGATTCTGTGTAATAGGACAATGCTTTCCTGTAATCTTTCATATCGCTGTAAACATTGGCAATGCTGTTAAGATTACTGGATATCCCGGTTTTATTGTCCTGCTTCCTGGTGATCTCCAGGGAACGCAAGAGATATTCAAGGGCTTTTGTATTGTTCTTCAGACTGGAGTATAACACACCTATACGACTAAGGGCCTGGGCCATACCAGTCTGGTCATTTAGTTTTTCATATATCTTTATTACATTAAAGAAATACTCGGAACTCTTATCCATATCCCCCAGGTCATTGTATACCGAACCGATCGCATCCATCGCCAGGGCCTGTTCTCTTTCCTGCCTGAGTTTCTCAGCCAGATCTTTAGCTGCAAGAGCGGTATTGAGGGCCTTTATGTAATCAGTTTTAGTATAATAGATCCAGGTTAGAGCAAGATCAATGTCGAGTTTCTCCTTGTCCCCGAGTTTTTCATCGGCTATCTGATAGGCTTTAAGTGCATAATACAAACCCTTTTCAGGGTTGCTTGTGAGGAATTCATGGGAAAGCAATAATTGAATGCTGCACTGCTCTTTAGGAGTTTTTGCTATTCTCAGTTCATTCTCAAGGCTGTCTATCTTCTTCTTATCCTGGGCTGAAAGATATGTCCCGGTATAAATTAAAATCAGGAAAGCAAGGATGGGAGTTAGCCGATTCATGATTAAAAGAGGTTCTTTCAGCGTAAAGTTATAAAAACCTTTATAGGTTACCTAATTACAAGCACTTTCCCGGTATATATTCCTCCATTACTTGTTAATGTGACAGTATATAATCCCGATGGAATATTTTCCAGATCAACTTCCTCTGTGTTTTTCCCATGAGAAGACTGATAGGATCGTTCAAAGATCTTAAGCCCCAATGGGTTGTAAACCCTTAGAATACAGGAAGCCGGATTAACTGAATAATATGAAACCGTAAATTTCCCGTTTCCCGGTGAGGGGTAAATAAAGATAGAAGGGGAGTTCTGATCTTCCATCCCCACAAACAACTTATATATATTGTTCGAAGTATCTGAAGCGCAGCCGTTCTGGGTAACAACATCCCAGTACCAGCCGGTTTGAACAATGTCATAAGATTGTAAAGTTGCGCCGGGAATTGCATTACCATCCCTGTACCATTGATTCCCATTAGGTGCATTGCTGACCAGTGTATTAACATTAAGTAATATGACAGGGGTAGGGGTTTGAGAAACCGTGATATAAGCCGGCTTATATAATGAGTCGGAAAGGGCACCGTCGGAAATAGTCAGCTTCGCCCCGAATGAACCCACTGAATCATATAGAACTTTGGGGTTTTCTGCTGAGGAAGCAGACGGGCTTCCTCCTTCAAAATGCCAGGAATAGGTAAGATTGTTTCCTGTTGATGTGGAGGTGAACTGCACGCTGTCGCCTTTGCAGGCATTTGTTGGGGTTGCGGTGAAATTTGCCTGAATCAGCTGGTATTTGCGCATAAGAACTCCCTGTGAGCCACAAACCCAGGTTGTACCGCTTGGGGTGATCACTACATCATAAAATGCATTATTGTAAGTTGACTGAGGATAATCGTTGGACCATGAGACCCCTCCGTTCGTACTTTTATAAATTATTTCGGGTGTACCAACTACATATATGGTATCCTGGTTCACGTAGATCACCTGATGCCAGATATCGGTGGTTACGCTTTGTGTTTGCCATGTATTGCCTCCATCGGTGGTTCGCAGGAGAAACCCGTTGTCACCACATGCCTGGCCGATAAGATCATTGTAAAAAGCAATTCCAAGTAAAATTGGTCCACCTGAATATACCGTAGTCCAGGTCAAACCGTCATCCAATGATTTTTTAATATGACCTGAGTTGTCGACCAGGAAGTATTTTGTACCTGAAACATGGCAGGCACGGTTAGGAATCCCGCTGGAAATTCCTGTGGCTGTTTGCCAACTGGTCCCGCCATTACTTGTTACATAGACGGCAGCCGAGGAATTGGTCTGGGCCAGGAGCATACCATGATTTGCATCCCTGAAAATCACATCAGTGAATTGGTAAATATTGGACGGAACCTGCAAAGAAGTCCAGGTTTGCCCTCCGTCGGTGGTTTTGCCGAACCCGCTCCATGAAATAGACCCGTTAGGAAGACCCGCAACGTACCCCGTATCGACACTGACAAAACTTGCACCATACAGTCCGGCCTGGGATCCAAACCAGACCGAGGTCCAGCTTTGCCCTCCGTCGGTGGTTTTAAAGATATTACCGTTACCATTATATGTAAGAGACATACTTACTGTATAACCTGTGAGGCTCTGGTTCCCTGGAAAATCAATAGCTGTCTGTATAACACTCTGGCCGACATTCAGCTTTTGCCAGACACCTCCAACCTGTGAATGGCCTGTTAATCCAAGGAAAGAAAACAGAGCAATTACGTATGTAATCCGTTTCATACTAAATTGTTTTTAACCTTAAAATTTTTATTGTTTTCGAAGTAATGCTGAACCTCTGGTCTATGCGCCTGCCTATCACCCAGGCGATTTTGCCTGAACTGCAAAGTATATAGGTTTGTTCTTTGCCGGGAAGAGAAACTTTTTCATCAATGAGAAGGTCGCTTACTTTCTTTTTCCCTTTCATCCCGAAAGGATGAAAGCTGTCGCCGGGCTTCCATTTCCTGATCTCGAGAGGAAATTTAAGTTTGTCATAATCGAGGCTCGCGAACTCCCTCCCGGCAGGAATGATTTCATTTTTCCTGTAATCGATCGTGGATATTTTTATACCCAGAGGTTTTGAGATCCTTTTTGTTTTCTCGGAGATCAGCCTGCCAGCATCATCCTTTATAATACCAAGCGGCATTATAAGGAGGGAATTCCTGTTCATTACCACCCTGTGAGTGTGAGATAAGAAAGTTTTCCCGCTGTTTTTTGCTGACAGCCCGAGTATGCCATTAACGGCATCAGGATTAAATCCGAACGAAGAAAGTATTTCCCATGCATAAAGTTCCGGGGCAGATGTTTTTTTTAGTGCGGTAAGGTCAACAACGGTTGTACCCTTCTGCTTTTTAGTGAGCATAGCGCTTTTCCTTATAATCTTCTTCCTGCCTACCTTCTCCCATCCCCTGAGGATTGCAATTTCAGAATTCAGTGTTTTCCTGAATTCAGGATTTATTTCCACAAGTTGCGGAATGATCTTATGCCTGATCTTATTGCGGAGATATTTATCTTGCAGGTTAGAGCTGTCTTCCCTGTATCTTATCCCGTTTTCAGTGGCGTAGCTGATAATATCCTCCCGATAGCAAAAGAGCAAAGGCCTTACCACAAAGCCCTTGATGGGAAGTATGCCATGAAGGCCCGATATCCCGGTGCCGCGGATCAGGTTGATCAGAAACGTCTCTGCCTGGTCATCAAGATGGTGAGCTGTTGCAATGCAATCAAATTTGAGGGAAGACCTGATCTCCTCAAACCATTGATACCGGAGTTCCCTCGCAGCCATCTGCACCGAGATCCTGTGAAGGGCGGAATATTCATTGGTGTCGAAGCGTTTTGTGTAAAAAGGAACCTTGAACCTTTCCGACAGCTTCCTTGTGAATTCCTCATCTGCATTGCTTTCTCTTCCCCTGAGGCCAAAGTTGCAATGGGCTATCCCGAAGATGAACCCTGATCTGGAAAAAAGATCGGCCATGACGACCGAGTCAATCCCTCCTGAAACGGTAAGAAGGACGCGGCTGTCTTTTGAGAACAAACCATTATTCCTTACAAATTCTGTAAAACGATGGATCATCCGTTGCTAATAATCCGTACTGAAAAAAGTAATACTATATTATTCCCTGATAAACTTTCCTGTTCCGGAAATCCCATGATAATTGACATGGATCATATAGAGGCCAGAGGGGAGAGATTTTATACTGATTTCGTTTTTATTGCTCTCCAGGCTTAGTTTCAGCATCAGTTGCCCCATCATGTTATACACTGAACATTCACAGTTTTGCGATCCGGTTTTCAGATAGCCGGGCAAGTCAATGGTAATATGATCAGTGGCAGGATCAGGAAAAACAGTTAAGCTGATCTTCTGCGTTTGTTCTTCGATCCCAACGCCGCCGTCAATAGTTTTTAACACGGAACCGTTGCTGCCCACCAGGTATCCCGTGAGGCTAGCCGTAAAGTAAATATAATTGAAATCACGGTCAGTCCCCGCATCCAGGTTAAACCAGCTCATCCCTGCATCGGTGGATTTTAAAAAAGTTCCGTTTGATCCGCAGGCATAGCCGATCTTCGATGATGGAAAGTTTATTGAAGTCAGGTTGTCGGCAGTATAGGATGTGATTGTGGACCAGGTGACTCCTGCGTCGGGTGTGAACAAAATTGTTCCGTTAGTTCCGCATACATATCCGGTATCGGCGTTTGTGAACTGTACAGAAATGAGTGTATTCTGGGTTTCAGAGGCCAGCGCGGCCCAGTTTAAGCCGCCATCCAGACTCAGCATAATAAGACCTGAGGAACCCACGGCATAACCGGTATTTGCATTTGTGAAGGAGCATGAATAGAATGCATAAGTAACCCCGGTATAAGAGGCAAGCCAGCTTGCTCCTGCATTGGTAGTTTTAAGTATGGTACCCCCGTTGCCCAGGGCAAATCCGTTATTGGCGTCGCTGAAATAAATATAATTCAGGTCATAGGTGACACCTGAAGCCATGGTGTCCCATGCGGCGCCCCCGTTCGACGTTTTGATGATCCTTCCTTTTCTTCCCGCTGCATAACCAACGTCCTGGTTCGTAAAGAATACCGACCTTAAATCCTCTTCAACTCCAGTATTAAGAAGTGCCCATGTTTCGCCGGCATCAGTGGATTTAATTATAGTACCCGAGGCACCAGATAAAAATATAGTGGGTGAAGAAACAAAAGACCCTGAAAAAAGATCCAGCGTCGTTACCGAAGTCTGGCAGGTCCATGTATTCCCTCCATCTGTCGTTTTCACAATTGTTCCTGTATTACCAGCAGCATACGCAGTATCCTGGCTGGTGAAATAGAGGGAAGTGAAGAGATTTGATGATCCTGTTCCAAGACTGTGCCAGTTTGAGCCGGCATCGGTTGTTTTAAGGAGGCCTCCGAAACCTGCCACGTAGCCTGTATTTTCATCAGTAAATGAGATGCTCATTGGTAAAAACTCAAGGTCATAGGTCTGGAGTTCCCAGCTGACTCCCCCGTTCACTGTTTTCAGGATGACTCCATCGGCAGACAGGGGGTAGCTGCCCCCTGCGATATAACCTGTGCTTGCGCCGGTAAAGTAAATATCCTTAAGGTTGACAGGAATTCCTGTTACCACCTTGTTCCAGTTCTGCCCGCCGTCGTTGGTCATAAGGATTAGTCCGTTATCCCCTGCAGCAAAAGCCTTGTTGCTGTTGATGAAGAATAGCGATCGGAGGTTACCGGTAACACCCGGATTCAAGGGCAGCCAATGGGCTCCTGCATCCACTGTTTTTGCGATAAGGCCTTTGTCGCCGGCAATAAAACCGGTATCGGCGCTCAGGAAATGTATGGCATAGATGTTCTTACTGATGCCCGTGGATAAAGAGGTCCATGTAAGCCCGCCGTCTGTTGTTTTTACTATGGTACCATAATAACCCGCTGCAAACCCCACCA
>CAIJYT010000137.1 GCA_903824935.1 uncultured Bacteroidales bacterium
CAGTCGTATGGCATTCTATGCATGCCGCAGCTCTTACCAGGTATTCCCCGTATTTAATGCTGTCGTCGGATGAAGGTTTAGTTGAAGGCCGGGCCTTCCTGGGGAAGGTCCTCACGACAAGGTTCATCGGGAAAGCGGGATCAGATGCGGGAGGCGTGCTCCTGATCACAGGAATTGAACGAATATAGGCGATAATCGAGTAAATATCTTCATTGTCAAGAGTCCCGTAGGCAAAATATGGCATAATGGGGAACAAAGCCCTGCCGTTTCTGCTTTCCCCGCTTGTAATAGCCCTGTAAATTTCGGCATCAGTCCAGTTTACAAGGTTGAAAGGTGTGATGTTCGGTGCGGAAAAAGCCCCGGGAAATCCCAGTTTCTGATCGAAAACCTCCCCTCCTTTTCCAAGAGTGCCAGCCACAGGCGGACCTGAAAATTTTTCCCAGTCCCGGGTTGAATGGCAATCCATGCATACAGTGACATGGTTGGCGAGATATTGCCCGCGCGCTATTCGTTCGGGGGTGGACTGTACCGAAACTGTCTGCAACTGAACATCAGGAAGCCCGAAACGTATATACAGCATTACTGCAATCACAATAAGGACAAGGGCCGCCAGAAGGCCTCCCAGTATCCATGCCCATTTACTTTTTTTCATAGGGAAACGTGTTACATCTTGATTTATCTATACAAAGATGGCGAAGAAATAAACCTTTGTCAACATTTAAATAAATTATTTTTGCTTCCTTAATTACTGCGGATGAGATCCGGGCACTTGCCCGGCAATGGAAAAAACAATGGATGCTGGCAGAGTGATCAGGATTATCAATGCTTCCGAGAATAACCTGAAATCGGTTACAGTGGATATTCCGCTGAACAAATTTGTTGTTGTTACAGGCGTTTCAGGTTCAGGCAAGTCATCCCTGGTATTCGATGTGATATACAGGGAAGCAGAATCCAGGTATTTCGGTTCTTTCTCGTCTTATGCCCGGCAGTTCCTTGGTAAAATGAAGCGTCCGGATGTGGAGAGGATAGAGGGACTGTCGCCTGCCGTGGCTGTTGACCAGGGTGCCGTGATCAACAATCCAAGGTCCACCGTAGGTACAATCAGCGGCATCTATGATCACCTGAGGCTTTTGTTTGCCCGCACAGGTTCAATTTCGGATCACGATTCACGGTTCACGAATCACGATTCACGGATCACGGATCACGGCTCACGTTTAAACCGCAGCCTCTTCTCCTTCAATTCCCCCGAAGGGGCCTGCCTCCATTGCAAAGGGCTGGGAGTTGAAGACCGCCTTGACCCCGATCTGCTGGTTGAGGATGCGACAAAGTCAATCCGCCAGAGGGCGATGACAATAACCACACCCAACGGCTATATCATGTATTCCCAGGTCACGCTTGATATACTTGACCAGGTTTGCAGGGCCGAAGGTTTCAATATAGATATTCCCTGGAAGGACCTTACTCCTGAAAATAAGCAGGTGATATTTTATGGCAGTGATAAGATTGAGATCCCTTTCGGGAAACATCCTCTTGAATCAAGGATGAAATGGAGCGGGATCACGGCAAAGCCCCGTGAAATGGGAGTTTACAAGGGTGTCATCCCGGTAATGGAAGAGATACTGAAGCGGGACAGGAATAAAAACATCCTGAGGTTTGTACGTACTTCGGCTTGTTCTGCCTGTAGTGGTAAACGGCTTAATTCCAGGGCGCTTTCTGTAACTGTCCGAGGATGGAACATCGCCTCTCTGTCGGAATTAACTGTTGCGAAAATGGCGGAGACTCTATCGTTGGTAAGGTTCAGCGACGGGCATCAGGAAGCCGCAGGGGAGATCATCCAGGGCATTGCTTCCATGGCAGTCAATATGAAACAACTGGGGCTGGGGCATCTTTCGATCAGCAGGGAGTCGGGTAGCATATCGGCAGGGGAGTCACGCCGACTGAAACTTGCAACCCAGCTTGGATCAGGCCTGAGCGGAATGACCTATGTACTTGATGAACCATCGATAGGACTGCATGGTTCCGAAGTCCTGTCGCTGATCTCAGTTCTGAAACAGCTCCGCGACCAGGGAAACAGCGTGATCGTAGTTGAACATGACGAGGAATTCATCAGGCATGCCGATCACCTTGTCGACATTGGTCCGGGACCCGGTATCTTCGGCGGAAAGGTACTGGTAAACTGTCCTGTTACAGAGCTTGAAAAGCTTCCCGGAGATGTAATTTCCGGAAGCAAAACCCTCTCTTATTTCTTCGGGCTTTCACGCATTGAGTTTCCTGCTATCTCCGGCAAAGAACAGGGAGAACTTATCATAAGTGGCGCTTCACACCACAACCTTAAACATATTTCTGTTCGCTTTCTTCTGAATGCCCTGAATGTCGTCACAGGGGTTTCAGGCTCCGGAAAAGCCAGCCTTGTGCATCAGACCCTGGGGAGCTTCCTGAGGATGCAACTGAACGGAAGCAACGAAGAGATCGGGAAGCATGATTCCATCGATGGCTGGGAGGCTGTCAAACGTCTCGTTGAAATCGATCAGTCGCCCATAGGCCGCACTCCCCGAAGCAATCCTGCTACTTATACAGGACTTTTTGATTATATCAGGGACCTCTTTTCGGCATTGCCGGAATCGCTTGAAAGAGGTTACGGTAAAAGCCGGTTCTCTTTCAATACCCAGGGTGGACGTTGTGAGGAATGCCAGGGTGCAGGTTATACGGAAACTGGGATGCATTTTATGGGGAGTGTTGAAACCCTATGCGAAACGTGCAATGGCAAGCGTTTCGACATTGAAACCCTGGAAGTGCTTTTTAAGGGTAAAAATATTTACGAGGTCCTTGAAATGCCTGTCTCCGAAGCCCTGTCTTTTTTTGAAGAAGAAAAAAAGATACTGCGCTACCTTCAAACCATGGACGAACTGGGGCTTGGTTACCTCACACTGGGGCAGCGTTCCTCGACTCTCAGCGGGGGGGAAGCCCAGAGGGTGAAGCTGGCAACGGAACTTGCAAAACCTGTATCATCACATACCCTGTATATACTGGATGAGCCGACTACCGGCCTGCATAACGATGATGTGAAAAAACTGCTGAACTGCCTGAATGGCCTTGCAAGCCATGGCCACACCTTGATCTGCATAGAACATCATCCGGCTTTATTAAAATTAGCAGACCGTGTGATACAACTCGGCCCCGGAAGCGGGGATGAAGGAGGTCAGGTAATTTACAATGGACCAGGCAAGGATGACATTCAGTTTCCCGGTCTAAATGACCAAATTTCGCTACCTCGCTACTTCGCTACTTCGCTACTTTCTCAAAACCGGGAACTGGTTTTGAGAAACGTCACAACGAATAATCTCAAGGGAATCAATGTAACCATCCCCACCGGCTGCCTCACTGTTATAACCGGGGTTTCGGGCAGCGGCAAGTCCTCACTGGTGTTTGACACCATTCATGCTGAAGCCAGGAACCGTTTTATGAGCAATTTCTCTGCTTATGCGCGGTCCCGGATAGGAATGAAGGATAAACCTGATTTTGAGGAAATACAAGGACTGAGACCCACTTTTGCAGTAGACCAATCGGGCGTACAGTCCAACCCCCGATCCACAGTCGGCACATTCACTGGTATATATGACCTTTACAGGCTTCTGTTTTCAAGAGCTGCAGAGCCTGTGCGACAATCACATTCGTACATCGTACATCTTACATCGTACATTCCTCAACGTCCTCTCTCGACATTCTTCTCCTTTAACAGCATACAGGGCGCCTGCCCCGAATGCAGCGGACTCGGTATGCTTACACTTTGCGATCCATCCAGGCTCATCACCAATCCTGAACTCTCCATCATCAGCGGCGCCATGGACGGGAGTAAAACCGGGAAATTTTACGGTGATCCCTATGGGCAATATGCTTCCACCTTAAAAGCCGTGGGGGAGAAACATGGCATTGACTTCAGCCATCCGTGGAATGAACTTCCGGAGGAAGGGAAGCGGCTGGCATTAGATGGGTGCGGTGATGAGACCTATGATGTAGCCTGGGAATTCCAGAGAAATAAACGAAGCGGCACCCATCATTTCACAGGGAAATGGCAGGGTTTTCTCTATCTCGTCAACGAGGAATATAGCCGTAAACATGCCGATCATCGTGGTGAAAGCATGATGAATGTGATGAGCGCGATGGAATGCGACGCCTGCAAAGGGAGTCGGCTGAATACCGGAGCCCTGGGCTGGGCCATCCGCCGTAAAAACATAGCGGAGATATCATCAATGAGTGTCGCTGAAAGCCTCGTTTTTTTCAGCAATTACAAAGAAGAAGGTGAAACCCCTGTAACTGCCGCTCTTGCCGATGAGATAATCAGGAGATTGAACACTCTCAGCACCCTGGGGCTTTCATACCTGGCGGTTTCAAGAAGCGCCGGGTCCCTGTCGCATGGAGAGGCACGCCGGCTGCAGCTTGCGGTGCAAACCGGTTCCTCGCTTTCGGGGATGATCTATATCCTCGACGAACCTACGGCAGGACTGCATTCCCGGGATACTTCCAGGCTCCTCGGCCATATCCGCGGGCTGATCTCATCAGGAAACACGGTGATCGTTGTGGAGCATGAAAGGGAGGTGATACTTGCCGCGGATCATGTGATCGATATGGGCCCGGGAGCTGGCAGCCTTGGGGGCATGATCATTGCTGAAGGATCACCGGCGGAGATTATGAGATCCGATAGTTCAGTCACCGGAAAATTCCTTGGAAGCCCGCTGCAGAAGCAAAGTCGAAGGACCAGACCATTGAAACCGGGGCTCCAGATCAGGAATGCATTCATCCATAACCTGAAAAATTTCGATCTTGAGATTCCTTCCGGGGGGATCATTTGTGTCACCGGGGTTTCGGGCAGCGGTAAATCCAGCCTGGTCCTTGATCTCATCCATGCCTCATGGAAAGAGGGAAAAGCAGTCGGTTGCAGTGAAATCAGCGGATTCGGCAACTTCGGAAGGCTTGTAAATATTGAACAGCGGGATGAGTTCAGTTCGCCCCTGGCTGTCGTTGCTACTTATTCTGGGGTGCTTGACCTGGTCAGGAGTCTTTTTGCAGCAACGGATGATGCCCTGAAGAATGACTTTAGCAAAAATCATTTTTCATTTCTGAACAAATCCTCTCAATGTCCTGAATGCGGCGGGATTGGCAAAACAAGGATCAGTATGGATTTTATGCCTGATGTTTACAGGGATTGCGAAGCCTGTCTCGGGAAAAGATACCTGCCAGGGATACTTGAAGTGAAATGGAGAGGTAAAAATATTGCTGAGGTGCTTGAATCAAGCGTTTCAGATGCGGCAGAGTTCTTCGCAGGGGACAAATCCCTGCATTCACTGCTGTTCAACCTGGAGAATGCGGGCCTCGGGTACCTTAAACTGGGACAGCCCCTGAACACACTTTCGGGGGGTGAAGCGCAACGCTTAAATCTGGCTAAGGAATTGTTGAACCAGCTTACATCCCGCATCCCGCATCCCGCATCTCTTTTCCTGTTCGACGAACCCGCAACAGGCCTGCATTTCAGAGATATTGAAAACCTCCTAAGAATTTTTCATGGCCTGGCGGACCAGGGGAACACATTGATCATCATTGAACACGATCTGCAGGTGATACTTGAATCAGACTTCATTATTGAATTAGGCCCGGAAGGGGGAACTGCTGGGGGGTATTTGGTGAACAGCGAACCGTGAGCCGTGAGCCGTGAACCGCGAACCGTAATCCGAATAACAGAGCACGGTTCACGAGTCACGAGTCACGATTTTCTTGTCGTGGCAATGAAGAAGAAGAGCAGGAATCCTGCAGCAATAAAGACCAATTCTATCCCGACAGGAAGAAAAGCATCTGCTCCCTGGTCCCAGTTAAGACGACCGGCCCTGGAAAGAATCTGTATCAGTATCATCCCCACACCTGCAAACAAAGTTACAAGTCCCCATTTCAGGGTGGGATATTTGTTGGTTTCGCCTTCAATGGTATCAAGGATGCCGGCTTTATCGACATGACCACTGTTCACGATCTTCCTGCGTAAAAGGTAATCCGTCAGGGCTTTCAATAAGGAATATAATCCGAAAAAAACTACCGCAGTTACGATTGCGGCTCCGATTTGTTCACTCATAGCTCAAGGGTTTTAAAGTTCATTTGCTTCATAAGTCGTAGCCGGGAAGAAAAGGTTGCAAAAAAGAATGATTTTATTTCTGGCTGGTTCTGCAACCTTTGATAAAGTTCAGCGACATATATTATAATGGATGATGTTGCACTGGTCAACGCACTGAAGGCAGGAAATACAAATGCATTCAGGTTCCTGGTCGATAAGTACCGGAACCTGGTATGGCATATGGTGCTGAGGATGACTAACCGGCAGGAGGACGCCGAGGATCTTTGCCAGGAGGTGTTTATCAGGGTTTTCAATCAGATCGGCAAGTTCAGGGGAGAATCAAAACTGTCGACCTGGATTGGTTCTATCGCCTATAATGCATGCGTTGACCATGTGAGGAAAAGCAAGCGTGAAGTGCTTTCCGATGCATCTTCCCTGGGACCTGTGAACATGGCAGCGTCGGATGTGTCACCCTTGCTGAACAATATCGACAGGAATAGCATGAAAAAACTAGTCCACCAGATCATTGAAAAAATGCCCATGCAGTACAGGACCGTCGTCACTTTGTTTCACCTCGAAGAATTTTCTTATAAGGAAATTGAAGAGATTACGGGAATGCCAGAAGGCACTGTTAAAAGTTATCTGAGCCGGGGCCGTGAAATCATTCGACAGAAAATGACCGAACTTGTTCCTGATATACAGCCGGTACTTTTTGAGGCTTAATTATTTTAAATTTGCAGACATGGAAATGAAAGAATGCAAAGAGGACATTGACAGCATGATCGATGATTCGCTGCGTCAGCCACCCGATTTCATAATTCCCGCTTCCTTTACCGATAAACTGGTAAAAAAGCTTGAGAAACAGCTGGCCTGGAAAGACCTTCTTTCGGAATTCGGCATAAAAACCGGCCTGGTCGTAGCTGCGCTGGTTGTCATGCTGATCTGTCTCATTTTTCCTGCCAAGAATGACCCTGTCCCCTGGCTTGACTGGATCGCCAGGAACCGCTTTATAGTAACGGGCCTGATCGGCGTACTTATGTTTACAATACTTTTCGACCAGATCCTCCTTAAATTCATGTTCCGCAAAACAGGAAAATCATACTAGATGACCATCGCAGATCTCACCGGCATCATTGGCGTTGGGCTTATCCTCCTGGCATATTTCATGAATATTTTCTCGCTTATACCTAAAGAAGGAAAGCTGTTTTTCCTGATGAATATTTTCGGCGCGGGCCTCGCCTGCCTCGCCTCAATAATGATACATTACTGGCCTTTTGTGATCCTTGAAGGAGCGTGGTCTATTGTTTCTGTGATAGGCTTGGTCAGAAAATTTTAAGTCGATTTTATGATTCAACTTACTAAAAATGAACGTGATGAACTGGTGACAAATTGGCACCAGTTCAACTATTTAAAACATTCTTCTCATTTACCTTTTGCATTTACGGAACGCAGGATAGCTATGCTTTCATCAAGTCAGGATTTCAAATAAATGCTACTGCTGACTGCAGTCTGCCGACTGCCGACTATTATTTCCCTGCCGCCACCTGTGCTACGGTTTCAATCGCAATAGCTGATACCGCCGCCCCGTAATCCAGGTCAATGTTCTCCATAGTGTCATGGGTGTCGTGATATCCCTGGCGGTGTATGTCGTAATTCTCCATGAAAAGCACGCAAGGGATCCCCAGATCTGAGAATATCATCACATCTGTATTATAGAGTGAACTGGTAGGGTCTTCCCAAGTCCGGACCTCCCCCTCAAGAGGCAGGAACAATGCTTTTTCAGGAATCGTACATCCTGCATCCTGCATCCCGCATCCCGCATCCTGCTTTTTTCCATGGTCATCAAACATTATCCTTTCCCCCCTTTTACACCCGGCCCTGTCTTTCCCTGCGTTCCATTCCTCTGCCAGCCTGTTCCATGTCCGGTTCGCAAGGTGAGCCATGTATCCAAGCCTTATGGAATCGGCTGTACGCCCGGGTGAGATCTGGAAAATATCCTTTGCGTTATCCCGGTTATGGGCTATCATATCCATCACAAACACCCCCTTGACCTCGACAGCGCTCAGATCCCTGGAACTGCCGTCTTCCCTGCGCATCATTAAAGTTTTCTGTACATAGTTGCGGCAAAAATCCCTCGCCCCCATGCAGTCCGAAGGGAATTCCTCTCCTGTGAGGTGCAGAAGCCATATATCCCTTTCAAGTTTGCCTTCCCTGCTGAGCTGAAGGAATACCGGAGCAGCCAGCAGCAGCGTTGAAGTTGCCGAATGATTATCGTCGGCGCCTGCAGCAGCAAGCCTTGCCCCTGATCCGCCTACAGAAGTATCGTACACATCTTCCATGTACGCGGTATCATAATGGTCGCCCATGATAATCGCCTCCTTCCGGTTCTTTCCCGGGATGATCACCAGGATATTCCTTTCATATTCTGTCCCTTCGAGGTTGGCTTTCCACCCCCCGAACTGGCTGAAATCAAAATCGGTCTCCCATTTGAATGGCAATTCTCCTGCTTCCGCCTGGCCTTCCATCCCGCTGTCGGCAATCGCCTTACGGTGGCTTTGCAGAAGATAATCCCCGAGCCGGTGAAGGTCTCTTTCCCTGTGCCTCGTGGCATCAAGTGTAGGATGGTCCTGAACAACATCGGCATTGTCCTTGTTGATATACTCACCGCAGGCAAGGTAAAATATGCGGTTCCAGAAATCTTCCTCGTATTTTCTTGTTGCTGTATGCTGATAAGTGAGCGGGATAATTCCGGCTGAATTGTTTTTGATCATGCCTTCCAGGTAGACCCTGGCCCTGTGAGCGAGACCAGGCTGGTAGGTTCTTTCATGAAGTATCCCAAGCCATTCCTCAAGGCTCTTATCTTTTTTAATACGTACCAGGTGGCGGGCAAAATCTCTCTCAAGCGCAGGAAGTTCAAGAATCTCCTTAACATTCAGCAGCGTCATCAGGTTAAAGGCAGTAAGATGTTTGTATTTGTCGTGTTCAGTTAAAAAATGCTTGAGAATTGAAGTATGGGGCTGCCTGTTCATCAGCCTCGGCCAAAAATCAATGGTTTCACACAGATCGGGTTTGCTGATGTCATAAGCTGTGAAGTAACCATATAAAAGATCAGTGAATACCATAGGCTTCTGGGTCATGGTATCGATACAGGATACAACCGGCCTCTGCCAGAAGATCTCATGCCTGCCTGCCTGCATGGGAGGGAAGTAAAAACGGTAGCGGAACAACCCACCCGCAAGCACTGTTGTTGCCGCATGTTCTATTTCCTTCTTTCCTGCTTTAGGACCATCCAGTAAAAGCTTTATGTGTTCATCCAGTATCTGGACATTCCTGGCCATGGGCTTATTATACAGGTCGAGGGCAGGCAGAGTGGTGTTGAACAGGGTCTGGGTTACAGGATCTATCTCCTTTCCATCCAGCAGTGGGTCTTCGGTCCTGCCCCTGCGGTCCCAGCGGCTTGTACGGATATAAGTGTTCAGGAGGAGTTCCTCCAGGATCTCGGGTTTCTCTTTGCCGGGCCCGGGCTGGTGGAACCAACCCGACTGGGGGACCCTGATCCCGAAATTCTCTTCATTCCTGGCTACAAGCCTCAACATGGGGAACTGTATGGCATTATACAGCGTTTCGGAAAGGCTGATATATTCTTTATTGCCCCAGGGGACGAGGCTTCCGGGGAATGGAAGAAGGGCAAGGTCACCCCTGAAATATTTCTGTTTTATAATTTCAGGAAGAGTACCGAAGGGACGGAAGGTTAGCAGGTATACGGCGTCTTCAAGGCCGTCCCTGTCTGACACCAGGTAACGGGCCGTCCATGAAGGTAAATTTATCTCATTCCAGTGTTTTACTGGTAATTTCCCGGCCGATGGGAGTATGCGGAAGCCCGCCTCAAGCATTGCTTCAGGAGTATCGGTTTTACGGTCAAAAGCATGATGGAAGATCTTTCCCATGAAATCCAGGAAAAATGACTCGGGATACTCCTCATTATCACCCCTGAAAAAAGATTTCCAGAATGCTTTCTCGGGCCCCTGGTCACTTCCGCCGAAAAAAGTCCACTTTGACCGGCCTTTATCGTCCTTGGTTTTGGAAAGTGAAAGCGAAGCAAAGGTCACATAACGCTCGTAATAGAGGCTGCCTGCTTTTTCGGCCAGCTCATCAGGCCAGAACGGGTTGTCTTTCAGGTTCTGGTTTTTCCTTCCCGCTATAACGGGTGGAAGCTTCCCTTTCCCGAGAAGGATCATATAGTCCATCAACTGCTCACCGATATTCCTTAAGCCGGGCTGAAGGTGCAGCAACTCCTCTTCTTCACTGATGTAAAAACCATACGGGTCATCTTCCCTGAAATGCCACGGATAAACTTGTCCGTCACGAGGCCTGAATCCGATATACATCGGTGGCATGAACTCTGAATATGCGGGCAAAGGGAACCCGTTTTCCCCTTCATACCAGGGAAAAGTCTTAAGAAATTGCTTCCAGCCAGACATCAGGATTTACGATTCACGATTCACGATTCACGATTCACGGTTCACGATTCACGATTCACGGTTAAACTTCTTCTTCCTCAGGTGTTGACGGCAGTTCCCGCACCTCCTTATAAATCGCTAGGATCTCCTCCCTGCAGCGTACAGGTGCCTCAAGATAACCCCAGCCGTCTTCCATTTCGGTAATGCCACCTAGTGCTGAATCATCACGAACGATGATCCCATATGGGATCTGCTTATCCATAAGCACTTCTTCCATCAATTCCGCCTCGAACTCGTTGTCGAGAGTCAGGATTTTTTCAAACTCTTCCATCGCTTTGAATTTTAAGACAATTTACAAAGAATTCACGAAAAATAATTAGCAATTTTGTCAAAAATTTAAATGATGAGGTTCAACCTGAATAAATTAGGAACATTAACAACAGCATGCCTGCTGATAATCAACTGTTTGTGCTCAATGGCCCAGAACTCCGGAACAAAGTCCTCATTTCCAAAGCCAAAAAATGTGATCATCATGATCGGCGACGGTATGGGTTATAATTGTGTAAAGGCTGCGGATTATTTTTACGGGCCAATGCAGATCGAATCTTTCCCGCTTAAGGTGGCTGCAGCCACTTACCCTGCAAAATCCGGGTCGTATGATGAGAAGGATACAACAAAACTGAACTGGGCTGCCGGTTATAATCCTGCACTGGCATGGAAGGATTCGCTCTACCTGCGCAAGGACTTTACCGAGTCAGCCGCGGCTGCCACTGCCCTGGCAACAGGTCGCAAGACCTATAATAATGTGATTGGGCTTTCTGTTACTTACGATACCCTGAAGAACCTTTGTGAACTTGCAAAGGGTATAGGAAAATCAGCCGGGGTCATCACCTCAGTCCCATTCAGCCATGCCACTCCCGCAGGTTTTGTAGCCCATAACAGGTCAAGGACCCATTATTCTGAGCTTGCGGAGTATATGCTTTTCAGGAGCCGCTGCGACCTTATCATGGGCTGCGGCAATCCTGAATTCGACGATAGGGGCAGGAAACTTGACGGGGCCTGGAAAAAATCGCAATATGTGGCCGACAGCATGCTCTGGCTTTCCCTCAAATCGGGAAGCGGGATACAGACATCCTTCATCGTGAAAGATAAAATTTACGAGGTGACCGATGTGACTGGTGATAAGATCCCTGATCCATGGACGGTGATCACCTCTGAAAAAGATTTCAGAAAACTCATGTATGGCAAGACTCCTAAACGGGTGCTTGGCGTACCTGAAGTATATTCAACCCTGCAGCAGGGACGGGCTTTCGGTAAAAATGAAACTAAGAACAGCCCTCCTTTCACAACTCCTTTCAATCCTGACCTTCCAACGCTTGCCGAAATGGTCAGGGGAGGGCTCAATGTACTGGATAACAATCCCAAAGGATTTTTTGTAATGATCGAAGGCGGAGCCATCGACTGGGCTAACCATGATAACCAGAAGGGAAGAATGCTGGAGGAAATGAAAAGTTTCAGCGAAGCAATTGATACAGTCATTAACTGGGTGAACAAATTCTCATCATGGGATGAAACCCTTTTAATAATTACTGCCGATCATGAATGCGGGGATCTCTGGGGAGGAAGTACGTTCACGCAGGTAAAAGATAAGGGGAAGAATGTAATGCCGGAACTGAAATTCAACAGCAGGGATCACACCAATGCACTGGTTGGGGTATGGGCGAAAGGAAGGGGTTCGGAAATGTTGAAACTAATGGCAGGCGAAACGGATCCTGTGAGAGGTGCTTTTATTCAGAATACTGCAATTCCCCAGCTGGTATTCATGATGTGGGGAAATCCCGTTACTTTCTGATCTTACGTGCATGGGCCCTGGATTCCAGGATCGAACTTACAAGGTAATATACGCCGAACAAAGCGGCGGCCATCATCAGGCTGTCATAGAAAGCAGGATGGGAACTGATAAGTTTTCCTATAGGGATTGTTATAAAACTGAACGAATGTTCGAAGATTGCACCGAAACGGGTAAAACTGTTTATGCTAAACTGGAAAATCATACCGAAAATGTCGAAGGCGGCAAAGAAAGAATGTAAAGCTTCCATACAATGTAATTTTAAGCAAATATACTGCCTGGCTGAAGGGGGGTATAGTTAATTTCGACGAAAGCCGGAAAATACCTGACGAAAGGGGGAATTTTTCAGTTGATCGATTTTTAGGGTTACAGGACCTTACTTCATCCTAATATCAGTCGTAAATTTAATTTTTCTCTTTAGCAGACTGGAACTTAGCACGTTCTGTATCTTTGTACCTGACCTTATGCCTGTTGCCGAGGTACCTGATCAGGCATTCTTCCGTCGTCATGTCCAGGGTGGTTTCACTGTTGCTGTGTTCGAAACTGTATGCTGCAGAAATATAACTGTTAAGGGCTACAGTATATGTTTTACCAGGGTTCAGCAGCCTGCCTTTGCTGTCGGCTATAATCACTTCTGCAGCCTTCCCGTTCTCACCTTTTGTGATGACATAGCTCATCCCTGAAGGGATGAGGTCGGCATCCCTTTCTTTTTTATATGCGTTCAGGATCAGTATCCCAATTTCTTTCCCGCTCATTTTATATATGACCACCTGGTTCCCGAAAGGATCGAGGCGGTAAATATCCTTAAGTTTTATTTCTCCTTCATGCAGGCTTTGTATCCTTATCCCGCCTTTATTCTGAAAAGCAAAATCGCTCTTTACAGCCCAGGCAACTGCATCGGTCATCAATGCTCCGAGGTCCTGCTTGCCGCTGATGGCAACTACTGCGATCCCTGCGGTCTTATCAAATTCAGGATTATTGCTATAGCTATCGGCCAGCTTTTCAAGAGCTTTGTCAGAGCCGGTCAGTGATTCCATGGCGATCAGGCTGTCGGATTTTTCTTCCATATGATTCCCGTTAAATACCAGGGTAAGCTTGCCTATGAAACGCTGGTATGAGCCTGCCTGAACTATCAAAACACCGTTCTCTTTAACAGCTTTCTTCAGGATAGTATGTGAATGGCCGCCTATGATCACATCGAATTGGGGATATTCCCTGGCGAGCTTTTCATCGGTTTCAACCCCAAGATGCGAAAGTGCAATCAGGCTTCCGTACTTCTTTTTTAATTCAATATAGTCTGCGGATGTCTTTAACGGGTCAGTGAAACTCATCCCCGCGACTTTTGCCGGATGGGTGTCGGGAATACCGTTATCGTTCACCTCGATCAGTCCCAGGACGGGGATTTGCAATTCGCCGGCCTTAAGTAAAAAATATGCTTTGGGGTGCCAGACACCCGAAGTGCCTGTATTTATATTGGCACAAATGAAAGGAAAATCTGCCTGTTGAATCCTTTTTTCAAGGAACGTCTGCCCCAGGTCGAATTCATGGTTCCCGAAGCAGCTCAGGTTAAATCCCGACCGGTTCATCAGGTCGATCATAGGCGCTCCTTTATCGGCCACCATATCCACATAAGGATTTCCCGTGAAGTTATCCCCGGCGGAAACGATAAAAACATAGGAGTGGCTGTGTTTCAGACTGTCGGCAAGGTATTTGATCTTTGCAAAACCATCAATCTTGGCATGCATGTCGTTCAGGTGGAGGATGATGACCTCGGTTTTGTGCCCGCCGCCTGTTTGCGCAAATACTGAACCTGTGGCCAGAACGAGAATAGCCGTCCACAGTAATAAAAACTTATTTTTCATTATCTGTAAAGGTACCGTTTAATGCTTCGTTTTGGTGTTTTCTCGAATTCTGTCTCATGGATCTCGAAATCGGAGACCATCATATACTTTGGCACATGATGGTTGAGGTCATGGATATATCCTTTAAAGATTTTGGAAAGCTCTTCTTTGGTATGCCCTGCTTTTTCAATAGCATCATAGTCGGGAAAGATGAGGGCCACAAGTTTTTCATCACGCTCAAGCACAAGCGATTCCATAACCATGAAGCGGTTATTGAGGTGGGATTCAAGTTCTTCGGGATATATGTTCTTCCCCGAAGGGCCGAGGATCATGCTCTTGCTTCGGCCTTTGATGTATATGTTACCTTGTTTGTCAATCACACCCAGGTCTCCCGAATGCAGCCATCCGTCTTCATCAATAACCTGCCTGGTGGCTTCTTCATTTTTATAATACCCCAGCATCACATGAGCGCCTCTGACCAGGATTTCGCCGGTGATATGACCAGGATCCTGTGAGTCAATCCTGAGCTCCAGTTTGTCAACAACCCGGCCGGAAGCCCCGAGTTTCGTGGTTTTCCATGATGCATACGAGATCAGCGGTCCGCATTCGGTCATGCCGTAGCCAACGGTGAACGGGAATTTTATCTGCCTGAAGAATTTTTCGGCTTCGATGTTGAAAGCTGCACCACCGATCACAAGTTCTTTGAAATTACCCCCGAATACGTCGTAAAGTTTCTTCCTTATCTTATTATGAATGAGGATGTTTATTCCCGGTACCGCCAGCATTATCCTGATTGCAGGTTTGCGAAACAATGGCAGGATCTGGGTCTTGAAGATCTTTTCAATGACCAGTGGAACGCTCAGGATCAGGGCAGGCCTGATCTCCTGGAAGGCCTGCATGATGATTTTGGGAGAGGGTGTTTTGGTGAGGAAGGTAATGTCGCAGCCAAAGGTAAATGGAAACAGGAATTCAAAGGCGCAGCCGTAGGTATGGGCCAGGGGCAGGAATGATAGTATTTTGTCTTTGGGCTTTAACGGCATGTTCCTTTGTGCATAAAGGATGTTTTCATACAGGCTCTTATGCTGCAGGACAACACCTTTTGAAAAGCCGGTTGTTCCCGAGGTGTAACTGATCACCGCATGGTCTTCCAGGGAGATATCGTCAAAACGTATCATTTCAGGTGTGAGTTCAGCTATCTCCTCACTCAAAATTCGAAATTCGTTGTTCAATATTCGATATTCATCTTCTTTACAGAACAGCACCTCATTCGTTTGAATCCTGTATGCCACCCTGATCAGCGGCATTTCGGCCATGTTCAGATCTTTAAAGATGAACTCTTCGACAAACAGCAGGCAGGCATCGCTGTGAGAGGTGATGTAATGTACGTCGGCGGGTTTGAAATCGGGGAGGATGGGGACGATAACAGCGCCAAAAGTGACAGTTGCTATGTAAATAATGCCCCAGTTGGCGGAATTTTTTCCAAGAAGGACGATCTTGTCCCCTTTTTTGATCCCGTTCTTCCTGAAGATCCCGTGGATTGTGAGGATCCGGCCAGCAATTTCCTTATAGGTGTAATCACTTCCCCCGTAATCGGATAACGCCCTGTTATCCCAATTGTCGCGAATACTTGCTTCGAAAAGGGCTGTCAGGTTTTTTGGGACAGACATAATGCAGAAATATTCACGAAGTTCTTAAAAATTATTCACTCAGGCCAAAATAGTTTGGTATAATTCAAGAAATTTCATGATGCAGTTCTCCCAGTTGAAACGTGAAGCGTATTCCATAGTCACTTTTGCACTGCCAACAGGGTCGTTTTCGCGAAGTTCAATCCCGTTACGCAGAACTGCCGCCATTTCGGATGCATCGAAGCTGTCCCAGTAAAAGGCAATGACGCCGCCTACTTCAGGCAGGCTGGCCGAACGGCTGAGGAACACCTGTTTCCCGGCCAGCATGGCTTCAATTACCGGAAGGCCGAAGCCTTCGGCCAGGGACGGGAAAAGGAATGCCCTGCAGTTCCTGTACAACCAGTACTTCTCATCTTCATTCACAGGGCCCGGCAGGATGATGTTGTTTTTGTTCCCTGAAGCCTTTATCATTTCCCTTATCCTTTCGCCGTATGAAGACCTGTTATTCCCGGCGAGTACCAGCGCGTGATCTGGAAAATGTTCCATTAGCGGTATCAGGGTGTGAATGTTCTTCGATTCTTTGAACACTGAGAGCGAAAAGAAGAACGGGTTGCCGGGCATCCAGCCTGGTTTTTCCGAGTCGGGCCTTTTTTCGAGCGCGACCCCGTCGTGAATGGTAAGGACCTGTTTACTGCCTGTGTCGATATGTTCTTTCAGTACTTTCCCTGTATAATCGGAGATCA
This sequence comes from uncultured Bacteroidales bacterium, assembly GCA_903824935.1. GTDB lineage: Bacteria > Bacteroidota > Bacteroidia > Bacteroidales > FEN-979 > CAIRDP01. Next base: position 16,616 of record CAIJYT010000137.1, read on the forward strand.
CTGTAACAGCCGAGGCCATGTTCACATTTTCCTGGAGTTTTTTCAGGTATCTGGCAGCTTTTGCCGGGGTCTTGTCAATGAGAAAATTCAGATCGTGTACAGTGAGTATTAATTTTGAAGACGGATGGGGGAGGTGTGATGGAAACTGGTGGAGGCTGTGCCAGATATCGGCTTTTGGGCTGAACCTGGGAATATAGCGCTGCCAGAAACCTGCTCTGATCCAATCCGCTTCGGGATATCTTGGTAAATGCAGACCAGGAGGGATAAGAAAAGCGGGCCTGATTGAAGAGGGGCAATACTTCAGCAGCTCGTTGGCGAAGTACAGCGAATACTGCCCCAGGCCTGAGTAAAGGTCATTGGTTTTGTATATGTCGACAAGCAACTTCAAGCAGGGACGTTTTGTGAAAATTATAAGTAGCGAAGTAGCGAAATGGCGAAATTGCGAAATTAAATTTTCGCTACCTCGCTACTTCACTACCTCGCTATTTGACTTGGCAAATTACAAATTTACTATCTTGCCAGATTATTATGCTGAATAAATTTCTAAAAGATCTTAGAAACAAGGACCATAAGCCAGGCTTTGGCGGGCTTGACATCCTCCGCTATATTGGCCCCGGTTTACTGGTGACGGTGGGTTTTATCGATCCCGGAAACTGGGCTTCTAATATTGCCGCAGGATCCGGATACGGATATACCCTGCTGTGGATGGTGAGTCTCTCAACCCTTATGCTTATTATTCTCCAGCATAACGTGGCCCATCTTGGAATTGCTACCGGTCTTTGCCTCTCCGAAGCAGCTACCCTGCATCTCAGGCCCTGGGTGTCGAAATCAGTTTTGTGGACTGCCATGGGGGCCTCGGTGTCCACCTCCCTCGCCGAGATCCTCGGAGCATCCATAGCCCTGAACATGCTGTTGAAAATTCCCATACCCGCGGGTGCAATCCTTACTCTTACCTTCGTGATGATCATGCTCTTCACGAATTCGTACCGAAGGATAGAAAAATTCATCATTGCTTTCGTCTCCATTATCGGGCTTTCTTTCCTGTATGAACTTACCCTGGTAAAAGTCGATTGGGCGGCGGCAGGGATAGGCTGGGTGAACCCTTCCTTTCCGCAGGGATCCATGGTAGTTATCATGAGTGTTCTTGGAGCCGTAGTGATGCCCCATAACCTTTTCCTGCATTCCGAGATCATTCAAAGCCGGCAGTGGAATCTCGAAAACGATTCAGTCATCCGCAAACAACTTAAATATGAATTTTTTGATACGCTTTTTTCAATGATCATAGGCTGGGCGATCAACAGCGCTATCATCATACTGGCGGCGGCCACATTTTTTAAAAACAGGACGCAGGTCGATGAACTGCAGCAGGCCGAAAGCATTTTGACGCCCCTGCTCGGCCATCATTCTGCTATTATTTTTGCCCTGGCCCTTTTATTTTCAGGCCTGGCCTCGACCCTTACCTCGGGAATGGCCGGTGGCTCAATCCTGGCAGGGCTTTACAGCGAGCCATATGACATTAAAGACAGCCATTCAAAGCTTGGGGTGCTCATTTCACTGGTGTTGTCGGTCTTCATCATTTTCGTGATCCGCAATCCTTACCAGGGTCTTATCATTTCGCAGGTAATCCTGAGCATGCAGCTGCCGTTCACCATTCTTACCCAGATCCGCCTCACCTCTTCAGCAACTGTCATGGGGGCCCATGTGAACAGGAAAAGGACAACGGCCCTGCTGCTTATCATCGGAGCTATCGTGACTTATCTGAATATTCGTCTGCTCATAAGTTTCTTTTAACTTTGCAGGATGAAGAAGATCCCTGGAAAGGTATTCCGCGTATTTGCATTTCTTATACTGTTACTGCTGATTTTTGAAGCTGTTTTGTATTTCTCGGTGCCTGTTTATGATTTCCCTGAGCCGGGAAGGTTTGCAGGGGACAGGTTTTTTAATCCTTACGAAGGGATTGACAGCACAGGCTGGAAAAAATGCAATTTCCATTTTCATACCAGGGAATGGTGGGGGCTTACTGCCGGCCGCAATAATACTTCAGGGGATTTTTACAGGATTTATAAAAAGTTGCTTAAGTATGATGCACCACAGATCTCGAACTACCAGAGTATTTCAACTGAATTCAGGGACTCGGCTTTCTATATGCCGGCCTATGAACATGGGTACGGCATAAGGAAGAAGCACCAGATGCTGATAGGGGCAAAGGAAGTGCTTTGGATGGATTATTCACTGGTGCAAAACCTGAATCATAAACAGCATATTCTTAACATGCTCAGGCCTCTCAGCAGTATAGTGGCAATCGCCCATCCTGACTGGGAAGGGGGATATTCCCTCACCGACATGAAATACCTTTCGAATTATGACCTCATCGAGGTGCTGGATAATAACTGGAGGTCGGTACCCCAATGGGATGCGGCACTCTCGGCAGGCCATGTGGCTTGGATCCTTGCCGATGATGACGCCCATAATATTGAGAACCCCTACCAGATCCAGCGCTGTGCCACTTTTATCCATTCACAGTTGCTTAGAGGGGATTCCATGATAAGTTCGCTCAGGCAGGGCAGGGCGTACGGGGTTGAGATCTACATGGGGGAGAACTGGTCTTTCGAAAAGAAAGCCGGCCTGGCTATGAGGATGCCAAAGCTGAAATCTGTCTGTATGACAGGGGATACCCTGAAAGTTTCAGTCAGCGGAGAGGTATTCAAGGTCATGTTCATCGGGCAGGACGGGAAGATCAGGAAATCGGTTTACGGGGATAAAAGTATGTGGTACCGGTTTACCCCTGAAGATACCTATATCCGCACCGAAATAACATTCATTGCCCATCATGCACCACCGACTATCGGAATGGGTGATATTTTCTACCTTAACCCGGTTTTCCGTTATAACGGGCAATTCCAGGCAAATGAACTGCAGGCAGAGGTCAACTGGCCAAGGACCTGGATATTCCGGTTTATGACCTTCGGGTCATTGTTTGCAATTCTTTGGGCTCTTTTCCGTTTAAGAAAGATAAAAAGATCAAGGTCAACCAACCATGCCGTCCAACCGTAAAATATACTGGACTTTAGGGATACTGCTTGTCATATCGGCCTTAGTAAGGGCTCTCATCGCCGGTGCCATTGAACTGGGTAATGATGAAGTCTACTACTGGACTTATGCCAGGTTCCCCGACATGAGCCATTTTGATCATCCTCCCATGGTGGGCCTGGTGATCCAGCTATTTACACTCAACCTCAGGTTCGACAGTGAAATTTTCCTGCGCCTGGGATCGGTGGTCCTTGGAACTGCATCCACCTGGCTGATATTCCTTATCGGGAAGAAGATCAAAAACCCGGCTGCCGGGCTTTATGCAGCTTTTCTTTTTACTGCTTCCTTTTATGGTTTTATCCTTGTAGGGACTTTCATACTTCCCGATACCCCGCAGGTTTTCTTCTGGCTGCTGAGCATGTACTTACTGCTATGCTCACTTCCCGATGAATCACTCTCAAAACATAGCCGGACCCTTCTGTTCTTTGCAGGTTTAACCATGGGCCTGGCTCTTCTTTCCAAGTACCATTCAGTTTTCCTGCTTTTCGGGGCAGGGATGTTCATTCTTTTCAGCAACCGTAAATGGCTGCTTGCAAAAGAGAGTTATTTCGCCCTGCTAATGGCGGTGCTGCTTTTCATGCCGGTAATTTTCTGGAATTCCAACAACAACTATATAAGTTTTACATTTCATGAAAACAGGGTGGGAATTACCCAGTCGGGTATCCAGCCCCAGTATTTCCTCACCGAAATTGTCGGGCAGTTCTTTTATAATAACCCTGTCAATATTATCCTGATCATACTTGCCTTTATAGCCCTGCTCAGGGGCAGGGAAATAATGGAAAAGCCTTATCTCCGCCTGATCTTATGGGTCAGCCTTCCTCTATGGCTTGTATTTGTTTCATTTTCTTTGTTCCGGTCAACTCTTCCTCATTGGACAGGACCGGCTTATTCAGGTTTTATTCTGATCGCTGCCTCCTGGCTGGCGACACCCTCCCCGAAAACCAAAAGGCTCAGGCTGCTTCCCTGGCCGGTCGCCACAGCCCTGGTTTTTATTCTTGCCATCATCACCCTTGCAGTTACACAGATCAGGTACGGATGGGTTCCTTTGAAAAAATGGAAAGTCGAGGACGTTTCGGCCGACCTCTGGGGGTGGAAGCAGCTGGGCGAAAAATTCGCACCCATTGCGGCCTGGGATGAAGAGCATTTCCTGATCGACAAGGGATCTCCCATTTTCACTTTCCGCTGGTTCCCTGCAGCCAATTTCGACTATTATGTTGCAAGGCCTTCAGGAAGGAAAGTGTATGCGCTCGGAAGCCTTGAACGCATTCATAAATATCAATGGATCAATCGCCTGAGAGGAGGAATGAAAAAAGATGATGATGCTTACTTCATTGCACTGAGCGATGATTATGAAGACCCTGTAAAACTTTACGGGAATCTGTTTGAACTGGTGCTGCCTTCAGACACCATTGCTATAATCAGGGGGAAGGATACAATACGCAAAGCATATATCTACAAACTTATCAACCTCAAAGAAAATCTTAGCTTCACCGCAGTTGACAGCTCAAAAAAACCTGCCGCTATGGATACGGCAGCTTACTTTATCAAACAGATAAGGAATAATTCCGACTGGATGCAGATATTGCAGAAAAGGGCCAGGGATAAAGGTATCCCGTTGGATGAGATGATCAGGCAGGAAGCAAAGAAAATGAAAGAGGATCATAAAGACCTCCTCGATATCCGTTCCGAGGGGAAAAAGGATTCAACAAAGATGATCAGGATACTCAAAGACGATGGCCGCTAAAGCCCGCTTCTATTTCTGCCCGAAGGTATATGAAAGCAGGAAGGAATAGGAGTTCTCGGAACCGGTAAAGCCTGCATATGCACTCATCCCGTTTGCCCATTCATATCTGAATTCCAATCCCAACCCCTTGAAACAGGCCCCGATTCCGCAAATAAATCCTGCTTCGTAATTTTTTACTGATGTGATTGCAGCACCTTCTTCATGTGATGGAGGCGAAGTTATCGTCTTTGTGTAAGAGTTTTTAATTACGAGCGCAAACGAATTTGACATTCCAAGATTAACAAACGGCTTGATGGCCCATTTGGGAAACTGGTACCGCAGCATGGTGTTAAATTTCAGGTATCCCATGGTAAAATCATAGGTATAATGCGTGGATGTTCCCGGATTGAAAATATTGATGGTGTCGAAGGTGCCTGAGACCTGGTAAGGCCGGTAAACTATGTCATTATATATAATCCAGGAACCATGCAGGTATGGAAGGATGATCTTGAATGCCCCTCCTGCCATATAGGTCCATGTTGAGGGGAATGTTACACGTGTAAGGTAAACCTGGTCGGATCCGAAAAATTTAAGGCTGACCATTGATGCACCTGCTATAAGTCCGAAAGTCACCTTTACTTTCTTTTGTTTTATGACAACACTCGCTTTTTCCCCGTTTATACATTCATTGTATTTAACCGCTATTTTTGTGAAGGACTGCATTGAGAATTCAGCAGTTTTGGCTTTTTCACTTACGGCGGGGCAATCGGCAACTATGCCAGGGAGAATGATCTGGTAAAGTTTTAAAGAAGCCAATGCCCGGTCACTCATGAGAACTGTTCCCTGGGTACTGACCATCCTCCTTGTAATCCTCATTTCATATATCGAATCATTATTGCGCTGGAACCAGTAATGGTCTTTGTCTTTTGAGTCCCTCAGGTAATAAAGATTCAGCCGACCGCTTACTATAAGCTTGACAAAAATTGCCGTATCGGGCACCATCTTGACAGAATCATTCCTGACCAGGTCTTCCACCCTGTAGTTGGAAATATCCATGGCCAGCCGTTTCGAAAGGTATACGACATCTTTGCTGATCCAGAAAGCGCTGATCTCCCTGGGCCAGAAAGTCTTTATTTCCCCGGAGGGAGCTTTAAACCTGACCTTGTCGGGATTGAGCTCCCAGTCGCGATAGTCAACGAGGCCTTTCAGCGTATCATGGTTCAGTGTAAGGATGCACCCGGGGATATAGTTTCCCTGCGAATTTGCCTTGAAGGCAAGGCATAGCAATAAAGCACAAAAACAGGCGAAATTTTTCATATTCACAAGAAGTTAATATAAGTGGATTGGGTATGTTATTATCGCGCAGGGTCATTATTCATCATGGAATATGAACAATCTGAAACACTCTTTATTTGGGGCCTGTCATCTTTCTGGGGTCGACGATCTTTGTGAAATCCTCATCGCTCAGGAGGCCGAGTTCAAGCGTGGCTTCGCGAAGCGTTTTATTTTCCTTATGCGCTTTCTTTGCGATTTTAGCCGAGTTATCATAGCCGATATGGGGGTTAAGAGCTGTGACAAGCATCAGGCTGTTTTCGAGATTCCTGTTAATTGCGGGAAGGTTAGGCTGTATCCCCACGGCACAGTTGTCGTTGAAGGAAACGCAGGCATCGCCAATGAGCCTGGCCGACATCAGCAGGTTGGAAATGATGAGGGGTTTGAAAACATTAAGCTGGAAATGTCCGCTGATGCCGCCGATGTTTACTGCAACGTCATTACCAAGGACCTGTGCGCATACCATGGTCATTGCCTCAGGCTGTGTGGGATTTACCTTGCCTGGCATGATGCTGGATCCGGGTTCGTTTTCGGGAAGCATGAGTTCACAGATACCGCAACGGGGGCCGGATGCAGAGAGACGGATGTTGCTTGCAATATGCATCAGGCTTACAGCCAGTGTTTTAAGAGCCCCCGAAGTTTCCACGCAAGCATCATGGGCCGAAAGCGATTCGAATTTGTTTGGGGCCGTGATGAAGGCCATCCCGGTAAGTTCTGCGATTTTGTTTGCAACCAGTACGTCATACCCCTTGGGGGCGTTGAGTCCGGTGCCCACTGCTGTCCCGCCCAGCGCAAGTTCGGAAAGATGAGGAAGGGTGTTTCTCAGGGCCTGAATGCCATGATCGAGCTGCGAGACATACCCCGAAAATTCCTGGCCCAGGGTAAGCGGGGTTGCATCCATGAGATGGGTGCGCCCTGTCTTCACGATATCCTTGAACTCTTCCGATTTTTGTGCCAGTGTTTTCCTGAGAAGTTCAACCCCCGGTATAGTCGTTTTTATAACCATCTCATAAGCCGCAATGCTCATGGCAGCCGGGAAAGTATCATTGGACGACTGTGATTTATTCACGTCATCATTCGGGTGGATGATCGTTTTGCCTTCACCCAGCGTTCCCCCGCTGAGCACATGAGCCCGGTTGGCTACCACCTCGTTTACATTCATGTTTGTCTGGGTGCCTGAACCGGTCTGCCAGATCACAAGCGGGAACTGGTCGTCGAGCTTGCCTTCGAGGATCTCATCACAGACTGCAACGATAAGTTTCATTCGTTCTTCCGGAAGTACTTTCAGTTCGCAGTTCACAATCGCCGCCGCTTTCTTGAGTATGGCCATTCCCCTGATTACCTCTTTAGGCATCGATGCGGGGTCGCCAATCTTGAAATTGGTCATTGATCTCTGGGTCTGGGCTCCCCAGTATTTGTCCATCGGAACCTCGATAGGCCCCATGGTGTCAGTTTCAATACGTGTTTTCATACTCCGGAATTTTATTACTGGTTTTTGATTTTGTTCGGATTTTCTGGGTTGCTGGGTTACTGGGTTACTGGGGGACTGGATATCCAGTTAACATGTTACGCGGTTATCCGGCTTTTTTTATTATTTCCTCTATCCTCTCAACCGGCTCTCCCCAAACAGCCTTGTACCGGCCCTCAATGATGGGTCTTTTCAATAGCCTTGGGTTCTGAACAATGATCCTGATCCATTCGTGCTCATTGAATTTCTTTCCCTTCAGGTTCTTTTTAAAATATTCTTCCTGCGTTCGCACCATGTCTTCAGGTTTCACATTCAGTTTGACGAACAGCTTTTCCAGTTCTTCTTCTCCGAGAGGTACCTTCAGGTATTCCACTATCTCAAATTCAATCATTTTCCCTTTCAGGTATTCCAACCCTGCCCGGGATTTTTTGCACTGCGGATTATGATAAATCTTCAGCATAAATTCTTCTTATTTCGCTTTTCGCTTTTAATTTATGCGCTCCCATACTCCATCAGGTATGCCTTGATGAATTCCGTGAGGTCACCGTCAAGCACAGACTGGGTGTCGGAAGTTTCGTAAGTCGTTCTCAGGTCTTTCACCATTTTATATGGGTGAAGAACGTAAGAACGGATCTGTGAGCCCCACTCAATACGTTTTTTCCCGCTCTCGATCACCGCAATTTTCTCCCTCTGTTTCCTGAGTTCTATCTCGTAAAGCTGGGATTTTAACATCTTCAGTGCTTTTTCACGGTTCTGGCCCTGGGAGCGGGTTTCCTGGCATTCAATTACAATCCCGGTAGGCTCATGTTTTAACCTTACAGCCGTTTCAACCTTATTTACGTTCTGCCCGCCGGGGCCGCTGCTGCGGAAAGTATCCCAGGAAATGTCAGCAGGGTTTATCTCAATCACTATATCATCATCAATGATGGGATAAGCATACACCGAGGCGAATGAAGTATGCCTTTTGTGATTTGCGTCGAAAGGTGAAAGCCTTACCAGCCGGTGCACTCCGTTTTCCCCCTTCAGGTATCCATAGGCATAATCCCCTTCAATTTCAAGGGTCACCTGTTTGATACCAGCAATATCGCCTTCCTGGAAGTCTAGTTCCTTCACCTTGTATTTATTCCGCTCGGCATACCTGATGTACATCCTCATCAGCATCTGGGCCCAGTCCTGGCTCTCGGTGCCGCCGGCCCCGGAATTGATCTGAACAATAGCCCCGAGCCTGTCTTCCTCCCCGCTGAGCATATTACGGAATTCAAGGTCTTCAACCAGTTTCAGGGTTTCCTTGAAATGGTTCCCGATATCCTCTTCAGTGCCTTCCCCCTGGATAAAAAAAGTCCAGAGTATCATGAGGTCATCATAACTTGCCTGTCCGTTCTTGTATGCCTCTGTCCATAGCTTTTTGTCCCGTATTGAGCGTAAAACAATCTCCGCTGCTTTCGGATTGTCCCAGAACCCTGAAGCCTGGGTGATTTGTTCCTCTTCTTCGATCAGTTGTAATTTCTTATCGACGTCAAAGATACCTCCTCAAGGCATCAAGCCTTGTATGAAGATCTTTCAGTTGTTCCTGGCTAATCATATCAATTGTTTAATTCTTGAAGTATTTCCTTCACAAGGTCATATTCATAACCCTTGCCTAATGCAAAATTGAATAATTTATCCTTCAAATTCAATTTTTTTCCTGATTTATTTTCTTCTTTGGCTTGCGGATGAAGTGTGGCGGCCTTCCTGCGTATCACGTTTGCTAGAACTTCCCTGTATTCTTCTTCATCTATCTCCTCAAGGGCCTTTATGATTAACTTGTCGGGGATCTTCCTTTGCCTCAGCTCATAAGTGATCCTTAATCTTCCCCAATGTTTCACCCTCCATTTGCCCCTTACAAAAGCCCTTGCAAAGCGTTCATCACTGATAAAACCATCCTCACGCAACCCCCTGAGAATGTCTCTGATCTTAACAGCAGGTACCTGCATCGACCTGAGTTTGAGTTCAGCTTCAGTTTCGCTGCGTTCCCTGTAGCTGCAGAAATAGCGGATCTTTTCCAGCAGGACCGCAGGGTCTGGTAATTTATTTCCCGTTTTGATGTTCCTGTTACCGAAAGCCATATTGCATCCCGAACTTTCAAAGTTAAAAATATCCATTTGCTTTCATTCAAAAAAATCCATCTGCAAAAAAATCACAAAACACCAAGGGGCAGGCTGTGAGGTTTTTTTATTCTCTTATGCACAGATTTTTTAACTTTGAGCGGGACAGTTTCAATGTTTAATTTCTCCCGGTGAATTCCCCTCCCATTTGGGCGGAACCAGGGTCCAGGAATCTGCCCTGGGGTTAATACCGATATCTACTCTTGCCGTATGATAAAAAGAATCAGTTTCCCGGGGGCCTTCATTCTCACATTTGTAATGTTCTTTTTTAATCATGATCTCTATGCCCGGGGATCATTCATTATTGGAAGTACAAAAACCGATCTTGCAAAATCTCAGATCGTAACTCCTGTCAATCCAACGCCGGTTGAGAAAAAAGCGGCATCAGAGCTTCAGAAATACCTTGAAAAGATCAGCGGCACCAGGGTAAGTATCACCGATGATAAAGCGAAAAAGACACCCTGCGGGTTCGTGATCGGTCGATCGAAAAGCCTGCCGGCTTCAATCGATCTGCAAAAGCTGGATCCTGACGGCTTTATAATCAAAAGCCAGGGAAGCAGGATATTCCTGGCCGGTGGTTCAGGCAAAGGCACATTATATGCTGTTTATACCTTCCTTGAACATTACCTCGGTTGCAGGTTCTACGCACCAGATGCCGAAACCGTGCCTGTTCAAAGCGACATTCGGCTTCCTGCGATTGACTATTCAGGCCGTCCGGCATTTAAAGACAGGGAAGTTTATTACACTGTAATGGAAGATCCTGACTTTCTCGACAAGAGCCGCTGCGACCTGATGGCCTGGGGAAACAGCAGGAACTGGGGGCTGTGGGTGCATACCATGTTCAGGCTCATCCCGCCTGAAAAGTATTTCAAGACCCATCCCGAATACTATGCCCTTTTCGGAGGCGAACGCCGCAAAACCCAGCTTTGCCTGAGCAATCCTGATGTGCTTAAACTGACAATAGATACTCTTAAAAAGATGATGCAGGATAATAAGGATGCAAGATATTGGTCGGTTTCGCAGATGGATACTTACGGCAACTGCGAATGCCCCGAATGCAGCGCGGTGAACCGGCGTGAAGGATCCCCCTCCGGTTCATATGTCGAATTTGTGAACAAGGTGGCTGCCGCTTTCCCCGATAAGGTGATCTCGACCCTTGCCTACCAGTTTACCCGTAAGCCTCCCCTGCATGTAAAACCTGCAGGCAATGTGAACATCATGCTTTGCACCATAGAGTGCGACCGCCGCCTGCCAATTGAACACGATACATCATCCGGTTCCTTCCTCAATGATATCAGGGGATGGTCAAAAATTGCACCGGATATCCTGATCTGGGATTACGTCATCCAGTTTACGAATATGATCGCGCCTTTCCCGAATTTCCCGGTCTTACAGCCAAACCTGAAGATGTTCAGGAATTACGGAGGTGGAAGGATATTCGAACAGGGGTGCCACGGCACCTATTCCGAGAACCAGGAACTGAGAGCCTACCTGCTGTCGCGCCTCGAATGGAACCCCGATGCCTCTGTTGATTCCCTCATCACCGATTTTACAAACGGGTATTATGGGAAAGCAGGCCCTTGTATAAGGAGTTATATCAATGAGATCAGCAGGGCCGCGACAGCATCCGACAAGGCTTTGTGGATCTATTCATCACCACAGCAGGAAACTTCGGCTTTTCTCACACCTGATCTTGTAAGCAAATACAAACGGTATTTCGATGAGGCAACGAAAGCCGTTCAGGGAGATTCTGTTCTTTCTGCCAGGGTGAACAAAGCCCGCCTGCCGCTGCGTTATGCCATAATCGAAATTGCCAAAAAAAACATACTCGGGCTCGGCGGCTTTCTTGAACAGAAGGATGGATCTTATCAGCTGAAGCCTGAAATCAAAGACCAGCTGGAGCTATTTACAACACAGGCAAAACAATACGGGGTGAAGTCGGTCACCGAAGGAGGTTTGTCTGTGGATGATTATGCAACGGAAGCCAGGCGTTTTTTCAAAGTGGCGTTTACCGGTCATCTCGCGGTTGGCAAACCCTATACTACCCTCACGCCCTGCGGTACGAAATATCCGGCCGACGGCCCGGGTTCACTTACCGATGGTAAGAGGGGATCGACAAATTATAACGTCCTCTGGCAGGGCTGGGAAGGGGAGGACTTCGAAGCGGTGGTGGATCTGGGAGGGATCACAGAATTCAATTATGTAAGCGCCGAATTCATGCAGGACCTGAACTCATGGATCTTCTACCCAGAACATATTGTTATTTCTGTGTCTTCGGATGGCGGAGCGTTTAGTGAAGCCGCTGTTTTCGATCAGGGCGTCGACAGTGCAAAGAAACTTTTTATCGGTGAAGCCGGAAGACAGATAGGAATGACAAAGGCGCGCTATGTGAAGTTCTATGCCCGCGGGCTTAAAACCTGCCCCGAATGGCATATAGGTCACGGAGGTAAATCGTGGATCTTCGTGGATGAACTGATCGTGGACAAACGCTGATGAAAACAATCGTTGTGTTGACCGGTGCCGGGATAAGCGCCGAAAGCGGGATCTCCACATTCAGGGATGATAACGGGCTATGGAGGCAATACCGCTTCGAGGAAGTGGCCAGTCCCGAAGCCTGGGCCCGGGATCCCCAGCTGGTGATGGACTTTTACAATATGCGAAGGAAACAACTCCTGGAAGTGAGCCCCAACCCTGCGCATTACGCACTGTCAGAACTGGAAAAGAAATTCAGGGTTCGTATTATCACCCAGAACGTGGATGATCTTCATGAACGCGCAGGTTCCACCGAGATCCTGCATCTTCACGGGGAGATCCGGAAAGCCAGGAGCACTGTCGACGAAGACCTGGTTTATGATATAAAGGGCTGGGAACTAAAACTTGGCGACCTCTGCGAAAAAGGATCCCAGCTCAGGCCTCATGTGGTGTGGTTCGGCGAGCCCGTCCCGCATATCATGAAGGCTACAGGCATCATCCGCAGTGCTGAGATAATAATAGTGATAGGTACCTCTCTCAAAGTATATCCTGCAGCAGGTTTGCTTCAATACGCTCCCTCATCCGCAGTAAAATATCTGATCGATCCTAAGGCCATGCCTGAGTATCATGTCCGAAATCTTCATCTCATTCGCGAAAAAGCCAGCGTTGGGGTGCCTGATCTCGTACGAGAACTAAGTAGCGAAATAGCGAAATAGCGAAATTTTCGCTACTTCACTACTTCGCTACTTTTGTCTTTCAAACACATCAATCTCCCTGAAATAATAGGGGCCATGACCACTGTCCTCGCTAACCCACATCAGGTAGCGCCAGGCATTGCCTTTGTTGGGTAAAACGGTGTAAAGGGCTTTTGAGTTACCCCAAACATCACAGGGAGGGATGCTTGCCATATAGGTCCAGCCTGTAGCTTTAGGATCACCGTTGACATCAGGCGGGGTTGGTGAATTGGACCCCCAGAGGGAGAAAAATTCAGCGCCCCTGTGCATGTTCAGGTTGGCGAAGAGATGCAGGCTGTCGATCTCGATGGACTTCTGAAGGTCCATCCATATGCGGCTTTCACCCTCATCAAACCATATATCGTTCGCCGAATCATTTGGCAGGAGGTCATACATTCCGTCGACCAGGGCCGAGAGGTTCATGCCTTGTTCAGGTTTCTTCTTTACCGTGGTATCGCTGGTTGTATAATAATACTTTACAGTGACCCCATTAAATACAGGTTCACAACCGGTTACCTTGACTCGCAGTGTGGGAAATATTTTAAAATCAGGCTTCAATTTGATTGGAAATCCATATCCTTCGTACCTGAATGCCATG
>CAIJYT010000138.1 GCA_903824935.1 uncultured Bacteroidales bacterium
CCCCAGAACACGTAGTTGCTCCCTCCCAGGGCGATGGTGGCATCTATCGCATTCTTCACCTGGGTTGCAGCCCGGGCAACCACATGAAAGTCGGGATTGGTTGCAGCCCCGTTCATATACCTGGGATGCGAGAAAAGGTTCGCGGTTCCCCAGAGCCGGCCGATCCCCGATTCAGCCTGTTTGTGACGTGCATAATCGACCATGACTTGCAGGCGTTTCTCAGATTCAGTTATACCCGCTCCCTCATCCACCAGGTCAAAATCATGAAAACAATAAAACGGGATGCCCAGTTTCGAGATGAATTCAAAGGCATAATCCATCCTGATCTTTGCCTTGTCGATGGGGTCCGACACATCATCCCAGGGAAATATCCTTGTACCCCGGCCGAAAGGGTCGGAACCTGTTCCGCAGAAGCTGTGCCAGTAAGCAACAGAAAACCTGAGATGGTCTTTAAGTGTTTTTCCTGCAACTTCACGGTTTGCTTCATACCATCGGAATGCAAGTTGATTTTTTGATTGGGGGCCTTCGTAGGGGATTTTGCCGATTGAAGGGAAATAGGCTTCAGAACTCATGTTAAGCAGATTTTATTTGACTTTTACTGATATTTCAGCACCGTTATATTTAACACTTTTCTCTGTGGTGGGAGCTGTTGGAAAACCCTCAGGGATCACCGATGAAATAAGAGTCAGCTTGAAATTCCGGGTTTTCAGCATCCCGGGGAATTCACCCTGGCGCTTCCCGATGGTCACCGTTTTTTCTTTATCATTCCAGTGAAACGGGATAATCGCATAGGCAGACTTCTCGTAATTATACCCATCGTTTTCATCCTCGTAAAGGCTGAAGTCTGCGTCGGCCCCGGGGAAGATCATCATGTTAACAGGGTCTTCAGGTGATTCGGTGGTATACTGCATCAGGGGGGCGTATGGAATGAGACTACCTGCGCGAATGTATACCGGGATGACTTCGAGAGGGGAAGGAGTGAGCACAGTCTGCCCGCCTTCAAAGCGTTTCCGGGTAAAAAAGTCAAACCAGGCAGACCCGGCAGGCAGGTAAAAATCAACCGAATCATAAGTGGTCCTCGTGACCTGCTGCTCATTCATTGTGTCGGAAGCGATGCTGAAATACTGTTGTTTCGTCACAGGTTTTACGAGGAATGACGGGCCGAACATGTATTCATCCCCTATATCATACACTTTTTTATCTGCCTGAAAATCCATAGGAAGCCCGCGCATCAGGGTATATCCCTCATTATGTATATTCCAGGCCATGGAATAGATATAAGGCATGATCCTGTATCTGAGCTGGTCCCATTGCAGCAGTGTTTCAAACATTCTCGTGCCTGGTTCTCCGAACTTCCATAGTTCACGGGGAGTTCCTGTGCCATGCGAACGGAATACAGGGCAGAACACGGCAAACTGGAACCAGCGTATATACAATTCACGCCATGCCAGGTCGGCTATCCCCAAAGGATATTCACCCCCGTGACCTGAAGGGAAAAACCCGCCGATATCGGTGTTCCAGTAAGGGTTTCCGCTCAGGCTGAAATTGATCCCGGCAGCGACCTGGTTTTTCAGGGTTTTAAAACTCGAAGGGATGTCGCCCGACCAGGTGATGGCCCCTGTTCTCTGCTGCCCGATCCAGGCCGAACGTGTGAGGATCACGACACGCTTTGAATCAGTGGTTTTCCTCTGGTTTTCATAGATCCCTTTACAGGTGAAGAATGGGTAGGAATTCAGGTATCTTGAAAAAGTCCCGAGGGAGTTCCTGCCAAGGCTCACTATAGCTTTTTTAGAAGCCGGAAGAGAGTCCACCCAGTTGAGTTCGGGTTCCGTTGCATCGAGCCACCAGCCGTCGACACCCACCGAGAAAAGGCCTTTGTTAAGATGTTTCCAGTAGATATCACGGGCTTTTTCGCTGTAGGCATCGTAGATCCTTCCTTTATTCCAGTATGTGTCTTTGAACAGCAGGCCGTTCGAATCAAGTTCAGAGGCCAGGGGGCAGCCCGGCTGTATATGCGGCCATACCGAGACCATGTAATGAATGTTGAATACCTTGTGCAGGCTGTCGGTCATGGACTTCGGGTCGGGATAAGTGTTTTCATCCCACAACATTGAACTCCATCCGTATTTGCCCCAGTACTGCCAGTCCTGCACAATCACATCAATGGGGATATTCCTCGAACGGTATTCAGAGGCTATATCGAGGATCTCCCTTCTTGTTTTATATCTTTCTTTGGACTGCCAGTAGCCGAAAGCCCAGCGCGGGAGCATGGGCACCTGGCCGGTGAGCTTGCGGTACCCGGCGATGACTTCATCGGCATTCTTCCCGGTGATAACGTAAAAGTCAATGGCGTCGGCTACTTCCGACCAGAACGACATTCCCGTTTCGCCGCTTTTGAATTCGGTATGCGAAGGATTGTCCCAGAGTATTCCGTAACTCCTTGTCGAAACGAGAAAGGGGAGGGCGACCTCCATGTTTTTCTGGATCAGGCTCTGGCTCCGGTTGTGCCAGTTCATCACACCATCCTGGTGCTGTCCGAGGCCGTACAGGCCTTCGTCGGGGGTAATTATGAACTGCTGGCGTATACTGTAAGTATGTTCTCCCTGGACGACCGATTCCCGTAACTCACCGGGGATAGCGGCTTCAAGGTAAACGTATTGGGCGGATGTATCCTTTATACTGAGTGTTCCGGACTTTTTAGAGAGTTCGCAGATCAGCCCGGAAGTCCTGAGTGAATAAAGATCTCCTGATTTCCCATATCGGGCATCGGCCATCTGTGCGGGTTCAGTCACATCTATGCTATGAGCCTTGTATTTTTTCGTTTTCGAGTAAGTCACATGCAGGATATTGCCTGTGTATGCTTCTATCCTAAGGTACCCTCTGTTCATTTTTATTTCGATGGAGGAATTAGTCCCCCGGGCCAGGATGTTTAAAGGGCCGGCCAGGCAGATGCCCAGGACAAACAACATGCCCAGGCTTCTCCGAATATTTAATCTCTCCCGGTGTATACACCGCAGCTTGCTGCGGAATCCAGGGCTTGGGCTTGCCCCGGAGTTCATACTATTGATTCTCATCATGACTTCTGTAGTTTCCTGTTTAACAGCTTTTTCCAATTGTCGTAAGAATGTTCAACGGGGTCACAGTCCTGGTCCGGTGAGTACTTGCGTATACCTTTAAGGTTGACAAATGCATCATCCATGCTTTCGTAAATCCCGGCTCCCAACCCTGATCCCAGGGCAGCGCCTGTAGCGCCGTCGGTGTTATACAATTCAATGGTTACCGAAGCCAGGTTTGACAGTGTTTGTGTAAAGACCGGGCTAAGGAACATGTTTGCATGGCCGGCACGGATCACCGAGGGCCTGATGTCCATATCCCTCATGACATCGATCCCGTATCTGAAAGCAAAGGCGATGCCTTCCTGCACCGCCCTGTACAGGTGGCTTTGTGAGTGCCTTGTAAGATCGAGGTTTTCGAAGGAAGCATTGGTGCTGACATTGTTCAGCATGCGTTCGGCCCCATTGCCAAAGGGTATAAACAGCAGGCCTTCCGAGCCCGCGCGGACCTTTGCCGCCGCAGCATTGATCTCATCATAGGCAGGTGATCCCGATATCCTTCGTATCCATGAATTGCTTATCCCTGTTCCGTTGATACAAAGCAATACCCCGTTTCTGTTTGACTGCGGACTGTCGTTCACGTGGACAAACGTATTCACCCTCGATTGCGGATCAAATGCAGGTTTGCCGGTGACGCAGTAAACGACGCCCGACGTGCCTGCTGTGGCGGCTATATCCCCCGGATCAAGCGCTTTCAGTGAAAATGCATTGTTGGGCTGGTCCCCGGCCCTGTAGCTCACCGGTATCCCTTCGGGAAGGTTAAAAGCGAGGGCTGCTTCCCTGTTCAGCCTGCCCTGTATGCCGAAGGTCTCACAAACAGGCGGGATCATACCCGACGGAATCCCGTAATAGTCAAGGAGCCCTGTTGCAAGTCCCTTATGTTCGAAATCCCAGAGTATGGCTTCTGAGAGGCCCGACCGGGTAGTGAGCTTTTCTCCCGTAAGCCTGAATGCAAGCCAGTCACCGGGGAGCATGATGGTTTCTGTTTTATCAAAGATCCGGGGATCATTATCCTTCACCCATTTTAGTTTGGATGCGGTGAAATTGCCAGGGGAATTCAGGTAATGACTGAGGCAGAATTCATGCCCCAGTTCCTCAAAAGCCTTATTCCCGGTGTCAACGGCCCGGCTATCGCACCAGATGATGGAAGGCCGAAGCACTTTCCCTGATTTATCAATGCAAACCAGTCCGTGCATCTGGTAGGCGATCCCTATACTTAAGATATCGGATTTGTCAACGCCGCCTTTATTCAGCGCTTTGCCTATGGCTTCTTTAGCATGGAATTCCCAGGCTGAAGGCTGCTGTTCGGCCCAGCCTGGAAAGGGTGTAATGATCTCCATTTCGGTTTCAGGCGAAAAAGCCGATGCAACGCAGGCAGAGGTATCAGTATCAACAAGGGCTGCCTTTACCGATGAACTCCCGATGTCAATCCCGAGCAGGTATCTTGTTTTTTTCATGAGCTGTAGAATTGGCTGCGGCGGTCTTTGAGAAGATCATTATAAGGATTCACCGATTTATCCCTGGCCACAGAGGGATCGATCTCAACCGTCTTAACGCAGGTTTCATTATCCTCGACCGAAGCCAGTATTTCACCCCTGCAGCCGGTGATCCGGCTCTGGCCTGTAAAAATAAAGTTATCATCTCCCCTTTGTTCAGTTCCGATGCGGTTGGCAGTAACAGCAAAAACATGGTTTTCGATACAACGCGTGACCATAGCCTGTTGTGCCCAGGGAAGCACGAGGTTTGCAGGATGGGCAATGATATCGGCCCCTTTGAGAGCCAGGCTGCGGCAGGTTTCGGGGAATATCCAGTCGAAGCAGATCATCATCCCGATATTCACATCCCTCACCCTGACCACTTCGGGAGGCCTGTTGCCCGGGGAGAACCAAAGTTTTTCCTTATTGAAAAGGTGAATCTTTCGGTAGGCCGAGAGCAGTCCGGAATCATCAGCCATCAGGGAAGCGTTATAATAACAGTCATTTTCGCGTTCAATGAAACCTGCTATGATCACTGCCCCTGTCGAAACGGCCAGCTGCCTGGCAAATTCCGCTGTTTCCCCCTCAGTGCTATCGGCCAGCCCTTTCACCTCATCCGCAGAAGTAAAAGCATATCCTGTGGCAAAAAGCTCGGGAAGCACCAGCAGGTCGGCCTTATAACCAGTCAGCAGACGGCAAACGGCATCAAAGTTCAAACGTTTCTCCCCGAATACCGGGGCGGATTGTACAAAACCGATTTTCATTTCCCTTCCCCCCTTTTGTTGAACACATTCATGGTGCGGTCGGGGCCGATCAGGACAAAACTCTTGATCATCTCAACAGATTCCTTGATCCTGGGAAGGAGGATATTTGTCTCATCGGAGGTCCAGCGGCCAAGAACATAGTCGACCTGGTAACCCTTTGCAAAATCGTTCCCTATCCCGAAGCGGATGCGTGTAAATTCAGTGGATTGAAGGTGTTCAATAATGCTGATGAGGCCGTTATGCCCCCCGTCGCTGCCTTTCTTGCGCATCCTCAATATCCCGAGCGGAAGGGCAAGGTCATCCACCACAATCAGTATATTTTCAAGGGGTATATCTTCCTTCTGCATCCAGTACCTTATTGCTTTTCCGCTGAGGTTCATAAAGGTTGAAGGCTTTATCACTACTATGGTACGGCCTTTCAGGGAAACCTTTGTAACGGCGGCATGTCTTTCGGTTTTGAACACGGCCTTGCCTTCCTGGGCCAGGGCATCAGCAACAATAAAGCCAATATTATGACGGGTATCGGAATATTCATCGCCTATATTCCCCAGGCCTGCAACCAGGTATTTCATGTTTGTAAAAAGATTAATTCATCCGCAGAAAAACAGGTAAAAAGTGATCAGTAAAGTATTTCAAAATTAAGAGAAAAATTATGAATATGGAAGAAATACAAATCAGCATTGAATATTGTATATTTATAGAGTCATTTGCACAGGTAATTTGTTTTTTAACAACCATAAAACCCAGGATTATGAAAATGAAAATTTTTCTTGTTTGCCTGATCGCGTTACTGATAGTTGCAAACACCTGCCGGGCACAGGAAACAAGTTACCCGAGAAGCGATATTCGCTTAAGTTACGGGATCACAACCGTCGACGAAGTTAGTTTGGGAATGAATTACCTGATATTCGGTGCTTTTTTTGTAGCTCCATTCAGCCATGACACCGTCTTTAACGTCAATGTTTCGGGTTACGGAGGTTTTTCATTCCAGTATTCGTACAGGATTTCAAAAGTGGTCAGCATCGGAGGGGTTATTTCTTTCAACCCCGTGAAATCGTCAATCACTTTTGATCACAAGACTTACGGGGCGATCTCATCCTATTTTATTACTCTTATGCCCAGGGTTGACTTTACCTATATACGCCGGGGAATATTCAGCATGTATTCAGGTTTTGCCATAGGCGGGACCTATGCGATCATGCAGAGCAACTATTCCAACAAGCCTGATGATACCACTACGGGATTTCTTCTTGGTTTCCAGTTGAACTGCGTCGGATTCAGGGTGGGGAAAGATATAGGAGGTTTTGCAGAATTCGGATTCGGGAACCAGGGGATCATAAACCTGGGTCTTTCGGCAAGGCTTTGAAAAGCCGGAGATGGCAGGTGAATTTTGAATGAAACTGCATTGTTTTATCTTTGCAGTAGAGTGTACATTATGCAGAAAACAATAGTCATCTTCAGGGCGAATGATGAATTTTCCTATTCGGAATTCATAGACTATATGTTGCGTATGGCAGGACATACCGCAGAAACCTGCAGTCCTTACAGGCTGCATATTACTTTTTCGGATGCGGTTCCGCCTGTGCTTTCAGTGATCCCGTTTAAAAAAAGCAAGATAGGATTGATGTCTGTTTATTTTAAAGACTCTTTCTCATCCGAAGACATTAAAAGTTTCCTTGAAAAAAGCAGGAGGGAAATCAGTAATCCGGCTATCCGGTTCGCAGGTTTTTACATTGTTGAGGAGGCTCTGCCTGTAACTTACCAAAAGACCTGGGAGGATGCTGTAATAACTCCCGGAGTATGCCTGCTTACCCTATTCAGGCGCAGGCAGGGGATCAGTCATGTTGCATTTCTTGACCGCTGGCATAACAGTCATACACCCTTGTCGCTGGAGATCCATCCCTTATGGCACTATAACCGTAATGTGATCCTTGGCCAGATGGAACAGGGGAGCGAGGTATGGGAAGGCATTGTCGAGGAGCATTTCCGCAAGCGATCCGACCTGCTGAATCCTTTAAAGTTCTTCGGAACCCCATTCAGCATGATCCCGAATATGATCAGGGTTTACAAGGATACCAATGCTTTTCTTGATTACAAGACTATCGAGACTTACCTGGTGAGGGAAGTAATCGTAAAATCACGTGAACCATGAACCATGAACCATGAACCATGATCCGGATCACGAGTCACGGATCACGAGTCACGATTTTAGGTATCTTTGTACATGGATTTTCTTGAACTCGTTTCCAAACGCAGGAGTACAAGGGCATATATGCCTGACCGCCCGGTTGAACCTGAGAAGCTTGAACGTTGCATAGAAGCCGTAAGGCTGGCCCCTTCGGCATGCAATGCACAGCCCTGGAAGCTGGTTGTAATAACAGATCCTGTGCTGAAAGATAAGGTTGCAGGCGCTGCTTCTACCAAATGGCTTGGATTTAACCATTTTACAAAGCAGGCCCCGGTGATGATAGTGATAGTGCGCGAAGAACCGAACCTGACATCCAGGCTGGGGACCGTGCTTAAAGACAAACCCTATACGCATATGGATGTGGGCATTGCAGCAGCGCATTTTTGTTTGCAGGCCGCTGACGAAGGGCTGGGGACCTGCATCCTTGGATGGTTTGATGAACCCAAGGTAAAACAGCTGCTGGGGATACCGAAGAAGAAAAGGGCGGAGCTCATTATTACGCTTGGTTATCCTGCAAAGAACGAAATACCCAGGAAGATCCGAAAAACAAAAGAGCAGATAAGCTCATATAACATTTACCAATGACATTTGACGAATTTGGCTTTGAGCCACAGCTTCAGGAAGGGATACATGCCCTGGGTTTTGAAACCGCAACCCCAATACAGGAACAGTCGATACCCGTGATCATGCAGGGCCTTGACCTGATCGGTACGGCCCAGACAGGTACCGGCAAAACGGCAGCTTTCCTGCTTCCGCTGATTCAGAAGCTCATGACAGGTGAGAGCAAGGGAACGGTGAGGGCGCTTATTATCGTGCCGACACGTGAGCTTGCCGTACAGATAGACCAGCATATGCAGGGTCTTTCGTATTTCACTCCGGTAAGCTCCATTGCCATTTACGGGGGGACCGAAGGCTTTGTGTTTTCACGCGAGAAACAGGCGCTGACCGAAGGATCGGACCTGGTGGTCTGTACTCCAGGAAGGATGATCGCGCATGTGAACATGGGGTATGTTGATTTTTCGGATGTAGAATACCTCATCCTGGATGAGGCCGACCGCATGCTCGACATGGGGTTTTACGATGACATCATGAAGCTTGTAAACCTGCTTCCCAAGACAAGGCAAACTCTTATGTTCTCCGCCACGATGCCCAAAGCTATCAGGCAGATGGCACAGAAAGTCCTGCGGGACCCGGTGGAGATCAACATCGCCATGTCGAAGCCTGCCGAAAAGGTATTGCAGCTTGCCTACTCGGTGTATGACAACCAGAAGCTTCCAATAACCCAGTGGCTGCTGCAGGGAGCCAAAGACAGGACGGTTCTGGTTTTTTGTTCAACGAAGAGTTCGACGAAGATCCTCAGCCGCGCCCTCCACCAGATGGGGCTGAACGTATCGGAGATACATTCCGACCTGGAACAAAAGGAGAGGGAAGACGTTCTCAACCGTTTCAAAAGCAGGACCCTGAACGTTCTCGTGGCAACGGATATCGTCTCGAGGGGCATAGACGTTGAGAACATCGACATGGTAGTGAACTACGACGTTCCCCACGACGCCGAGGATTACATTCACAGGATAGGCCGAACCGCACGCGCTGCCGCCTCAGGCATAGCCGTGACCCTGATCGGCCCCAAGGAACAGGTTAAATTTCAGTCCATAGAGAGACTGCTTGGGAAAGAGGTCCATAAGGGAGAAGTGCCCACCCAGTACGGTCCTGCTCCTGAATACCGTGCGTGGAAGCCGAGAAAATAATGTCGCCTGACCCGGCCCGGGGGTACTGGAACTTGCTGAAAATAAAAACGCCGGACAATCGCCCGGCGTCTTCATAAAATTTATTCTGAATAAGGGATTACTTTCCTTTCTCCTCTTTCTTTCCTGTTTCTTTCTTCCCTTCTTCCTTCTTTTCAGCACCTTCGGCACCTTCAGCGCCTTCAGCAGCAACTGCAGCTCCGGGAACAACTTCCTCAACAACCTGGCGGGCTGTGCGAACGCCAATGATCACGTTAGTCGGTGCATCGAGGAATGTAACGTTTGGAATTTTCAGGTCGCTGATCCTGCAGGAATCACCAATGTCCATGGGACTGATGTCGACCATGATGAATTCAGGAAGATCCTTTATCAGGGCCC
>CAIJYT010000139.1 GCA_903824935.1 uncultured Bacteroidales bacterium
AACACAATGAGCACAGAAGAATTAAAAAACCTCAAATCGAACACCATCGTTGATGCACGCGGGACTGCTTGTCCGGGTCCGTTATTAGCTGCAAAGAAAGCCATCGGAGAGATTGAATCAGGAGAAATCATGGAAATCTACTCTTCGGATGAAGGTACAAAGAACGATATCCCCAAGTGGTGTAATAAAATGACCCATGAATTTTTAGGGATGGTTGAAGAAGACAGCTATACAAGATTATTTCTGAAGAAAGCATAAACCTGTGCCCCGGAAGACCCGTTCCAAATAATTGCTACTGATTCAACACGCTGATTTGAAGACCGATGAAAGGTCTTCCGGGGATTGGTTTAACTAATCAAGAACAATATGGAAACAAAAAAATCGCCCAGGATATTGGTATTCTCTACCGACAAAATCTCAGATCCCGGAATTGACCAGGCAGGATTACGTAAGATACATTATTCGCCAACGGTATATACTATAAGCCTTCCATGTTCATCGGGCATCAAGCCCCGCTGGGTCATGCGAGCTTTTGAGCAAGGCTTCGACGGTGTATTCATCGCTGCCGACGGGCATGAATGCTCTTACAGTTCACGATGCCCGGAGTTTACCAATAAAATCATCGAAGAATGTCAAAAGCAAATGACCGAAAAAAGAATAAGCCCCAAACGCATCAGGATGGCGGCCATCTGTTCGGTATGTGCAGAACCCTTTGCCAGCCACATGGCCAATTTCACAAAAATCTTAGCTGAACTTTCATGAGAACAGAAGAAAAAAAATACGATGTAATGGTCATAGGGGGCGGCATTGCAGGACAGGAGGCGGCCTTATCCCTTGCCAACATGGACTATAAAGTATTGCTTGTCGAGAAAGGCTTATCCATTGGAGGCAAGATGATTCAGCTGAGCAAGGTATTTCCGACCCTGGACTGTGCAGCATGTATCACTACACCGAAAATGTCGGAAACGGCAAGGCATTCAAACATTACCTTGTTATTGAATTCTGAAATTGACAGTATAAAACGGAATGAAAAAGGCTTCCATCTTGAGATCAATAAAAATCCCAGGTATGTAAAGCCTGAAGCCTGCACCGGCTGCCAGGAATGCGAAATGGCATGCCCCGAAGTACGTTCCGATGAATACAACGCTCATCTTGCCGGACGCAAAGTTGCCTATATCCCCTTCAGCCTTGCCAATCCCAGGATTGCCGTCATCGAGCGCCAGGATACCTCGGCTCCCTGTATTGCAGCCTGCCCCGGTGGAGTGAAACCCTATGGGTATATATCGCTGGTCCGCAATGGTCAGTATGAAGAGGCCATGCATTTGCATATGGAAGACATTCCCATCCCGGGAAGCCTTGGCCGTGCCTGTTATTCACCCTGCCAGGGGGAATGCACACGGGCCAGTCTCGAAGCCACGGTCGACATCCGCAGGATAAAACGATTTTTTGCAGAAGATTACTATATTAAATACCCCTCAGCACCGGCAAGGCTTATCGAAAAGAACAGTGGCAAGAAAGTCGCCATAGTGGGTTCAGGTCCTGCTGGTCTTACCGCTGCTTACCACCTAGCCCTGGCCGGCCATAAAGTGAAGATTTTTGAAGCAGCCCCGGAAGCAGGTGGAATGTTAAAGCTTACACTTCCCGCTTACCGCCTTCCCAATACCGTCGTAAACCGCGATATCGAAAATATCACCTCCCTGGGTGTGGAGATAGAGTGCAACCACCCTGTTGGCAGCCTGCACAAGATCAAAGAACAGGGTTTTGATACTGTTTTTGTTGCTGTTGGAACGCATAAAACAAGTAAAATGAACATCCCCGGTTCCGATCTTAAAGGGGTTGTGTCATGTCTTGATTTCTTAAGGGAATCGAAGATTGGGTTAAAAACCGATCTCACAGGCAAAAAAGTCATGGTGATCGGTGGAGGAAACACCGCCATGGACTCGGCCAGAACCGCGCTAAGGCTGGGAGCATCGAAAGTCTCGATCATATACCGCCGCAGCCGGGAAGAAATGCCTGCCTGGAAAGAGGAAATTCATGAAGCTGAAGAAGAAGGAATCCAGTTTGAGTTGCTCCGGAACCCTGTCAGGTTTGTTGGCGCGAACGGCAGGCTCACCCAGGTTGTCCTGATAAAGATGGCCCTGGGT
This sequence comes from uncultured Bacteroidales bacterium, assembly GCA_903824935.1. Lineage (GTDB taxonomy): Bacteria > Bacteroidota > Bacteroidia > Bacteroidales > FEN-979 > CAIRDP01. The sequence goes on from CAIJYT010000139.1 coordinate 2,145, forward strand.
GAACCGGATGCAAGCGGCCGCAGGAAACCAAGCGAAGTTCAAGGCTCAGAATATACCGAGGAAGTCGATTTCGTAATTGAGGCCATTGGCTTATCCCCCACAACTTCTCCCTTCAGCAAAGAACTTGCATTAGAGAAAGACGGAAGGATCAAGACGCACGAAACTACACTTCAAACCGAAATACCCTGGATTTTTGCCGGGGGCGACTCGGTGAGTGGTTCAAGTACTATTATTGAAGCAGCAGGCCAGGGAAAACGTGCAGCCTTTTATATGGACAAATACCTGCAGGGTCTTGATTTGAGCGATTTTGAATTCGGCGATAAACTTCCTGCAGTCGACAAAAAGAAAATCTTAGCCAGGCCAGACATTAAATTGAAACCTGCTCTTGATGAAAAAGTAAGGCCGGTTGCAGAACGAATTAAAGACTTCAATGAAGTTGAATTTACATTCACTGAAGAAGAGGTTCACCAAAGCGCCGACCGCTGCCTCGATTGCAGCAACTGCAGGGAATGCCATCAATGCGTTTCGGCCTGTCCTGCTTACGCCATTGATTTCTCTCAGAAAAAAGAAATTGTAAAAGCATATGCGAGTTCGGTGATCATTGCATCTGGTTTCAATTTGTTTAATGCTGCATTTAAACCCCAGTACTCGTTCAACCAGCTTCCGAATGTTATTGATTCAATGCAGATGGACAGGCTCATCGCCCCTACCCGTCCCTATAATAACGTACTCAGGCCTGGTGATGGCAAAACCCCTGGAAATATTGCCTATGTATTATGTACAGGGTCGAGGGATTCAAGTCTTGAAAACTTCCGTTCCTGTTCTGTGGCGGCAACCAATAACCCTATTTGTTCCCAGATCTGTTGCATGTATTCTCTCAAGCAGGCCCAGCTTCTTATGGGAGCTTTGCCGATGGCGGATATCACCATTTATTATATGGACATACGCGCTTTTGGCAAGGGTTACGATGAGTTTTACCAGCAGACGAAATCAATGGGGGTTAACCTGGTAAAGGCCAAGGTGGCAAGGATCAAAGGCAAGGAAGACGGCAAGGGAGATGTGGTTCTGAGGATCGAGGATGTTGAAACAGGACAGGTAAAGGATATGACCCATGATCTGGTGGTGCTTTCTGTAGGCATGATGCCCGAGAATGCAGTACTCAGGTCATTTAAAGACGGCAGCCCTGCTCTTGACCAGTTTAATTTCATCAAACAGATCGACCTTCAGCTGAATCCCAGCAGGACCAGCGTGGAAGGAGTTTTTGTAGCCGGCACATCTGCCGCACCAATGGATATTCCTGATTCGATCTTATCGGCCGGAGCAGCAGCGAGTGAAGTTGCAGCCTACTTGTCAATTATGTAATTGAAACTTATTATGGAAGAGAAAAAGAAAAAACAGAGAATAGGTGTTTACATCTGCCATTGCGGGGGTAATATCTCCGATTACGTGGATGTGGAGCAGCTTCGCGATATAGTAGGTAAGGAAGAGAACGTGGCAGTTTCAAAGAATGTGATGTTTGCCTGTGCCGATTCGAACCAGAAGGAAATGATCAAAGACATACAGGAAAAGCATCTCGATGGCATCGTGGTCGCATCCTGTTCACCCAAGCTTCACCTTCATACCTTTCGTGGTGTAGCCGAACGCGCCGGTCTGAACCCTTATAATTACGTACAGGTTAACGTACGTGAACAGTGTTCATGGGCTCATTCCGATCATCCTGACCAGGCATCCTATAAAGCTGCAGGACTGATACGCGCAGGTATTCGAAGGGTTTCAAGTTCAGAAGCCCTCACAAATATTGAAGTAAAAGCCACCAAAGCGGTAGTCGTAATCGGTGCTGGACTTGCAGGAATGCGTGCCGCCATTGACCTTGCACGCATGGGCAACCAGGTAGTGCTTGTAGAGAAAGATCCGGTTGCAGGCGGACAAATGGCAGGCAAAGGCCCGGTATTCCCTACAAACCAAAAAGGACAGGAACTGGTGGATACGCTTCTTGGAGAGATCAGGAAATTATTGAAGATAACCCTGTTCACCTCAGCCATTGTTGATAAAGTCACCGGTAGCATTGGAAATTTCAAGGTAGATGTGCGGGTAAACGGTACCCCGGGCGAAGTCATGAGCTTCCCGGCTGGAGCAATACTGGTAACCACAGGTTATGAATCTTATGTTCCCAAAGAAGGAGAATTTGGTTTCACCGAAGGCAGCCGGGTGATCACCATGAAAGAATTTGATAAGATGGTCGATTCCTCGAACGGCAGCCTGTCATACCAGGGAAAAGCTGTAAAGACCATTGCCTATATCTACTGCGTGGGAATGAGGCAGACCAAGGGAGAGAATAAATACTGTTCAAGGAGTTGCTGTACTGCTGCTATTCATTCCTCCATTACGGTTCATGAAAAGTTCAAGGGAATAAAAGCATTCCATTTGTACCGCGACATCCGCACTTACGGAAAAAATGAAATACTGTACGAAAAGTCATCACGGCTTGGAGATACTTTTTTGATGTACCAGGAAAAAGACCCCCCTGCAGTTGTGCAGAATGGAAAAACAGTAAATGTAAAGGTCAAGGACTCCCTTACAAAGAAAAGGGAGCTTGAGCTTGATGCCGACCTGGTTGTACTGGTCACCGGCATGGTGCCCCGTAAAGACAGTCAGGATATCGCAAACAAACTTAAGATACCCATCGGGAGTGACAAATTCTTCAACGAGATACATCCGAAGCTGAGACCTGTCGAAACGGTGATTAACGGGGTTTTCCTCGGCGGAAGTTGCCAGGGTCCTAAAAATATAACCGAATCGGTGCAGTCGGCAATGGCAGCTTCGGCAAAGATCAATGC
>CAIJYT010000140.1 GCA_903824935.1 uncultured Bacteroidales bacterium
GAAACCAGCAACAAACCTCTGATCAGGGAACTCACAAAGGCCGAAGAACAGGTGATGCAGATCCTCTGGGATCTTGAAAAAGGAATGGCCGGCCAGGTGCTTGAGAAATTCGACGACCCTAAACCTGCATACAATACGGTATCGACCATCATCAGGATACTCGAGCAGAAAGGTTTCGTGGGACATAAGGCTTACGGCCGCACGTATGAGTACTTCCCGCTTATCAGTAAAAAGGATTACACCAGCATGTACTTCAAAAATTTCGTTTCGAATTATTTCGGGAATTCCTACCATTCTCTGGTTTCATTTTTTGCCAGGGACAACAGCCTGAGCCTGAAAGAGCTGGAGCAGATACAGCAGACTATCGACAAGGAGATTATGAAACATAAAAAATCAAAGTAATATGAATGCCATGCTTTTATACCTGCTTGAATCAGCCCTGTGCGTTGCATTGCTGTACAGCGTATACTGGCTGTTCCTGCGACGCGACACCTTCTTCAGGATGAACAGGATGTACCTCCTCGGGATTACGGCGTTTTCGCTGATCTTCCCCCTGATCCCTTTTCATTTTACAGCTTCAGGTACCGCCGCCACTGTAGTATACCTGCTTGACCCCGTCCTGATTACTCCCGAAAAGGTCGGACAAGCCGTAACAAGCCACCTGCAGTGGATGCAGATAGCTGGCATTGTGTATGTCACCGGGCTGGCGATCTTCCTGGCAAGGTTCGCCGCGCAGCTTATCCAGCTATACCTCATCGTAAAGCGCAGCGGTATAGAGCGCAGGGAAGGGATACGGCTGGTATTTGTCGATCGGGGTTATTCCCCTTTTTCATTCTTCAACCTGGTCTTCATTAACGAAATGAACATCAGTGACGACAGGCTGCAGGCTATATTAACCCACGAGAAGGTCCATGTAAGGCAGCGCCACACCTTCGACCTCATCCTCGGTGAATTCCTTTGCATCGTACAGTGGTTCAATCCCTTTGCCTGGCTTACAGGGAGGGAGATGAAAGCGGTACATGAATTCCTGGCCGATGAAGGCGTGTTAACCGCCGGCATCAGCCCTTCGCAATACCAGCAAATGATCCTGGACGAATCCATGGGCATCCAGGTGAACGGGCTGACCAATAATTTCAATGTCTCACTCCTTAAAAAACGAATTCTTATGATCTCAAAAACAAAATCCAAAAAGCGGGCAAGGGTCAAGATGATCCTGGTTGTTCCCGCCATCATGGTCCTGGTATTTCTCCTTTCGGCCCGTTCTTTCAGCGGTTTGCCGGGGACCCAGGACAAAACCACATCCAAAGTGACCGCCAGCCCGCAGGCCACGACAAGCCCTACCGCCGTACCGCAGTCCGACAATAAATCCAATTCCACAAAGAAAAGTTCAGGGAAGGTATATGACAGGGTGGAAGTTTATCCCGAGTATCCGGGCGGTTCCGAAGCCATGTTTAACTATCTCATGACGAACCTTAAATACCCCGAAGCCGCAAAAACCACCAAGGTCCAAGGCAAAGTCATGGTCTCGTTCAACGTCATGAAAGACGGATCCGTCAGTGATGTCAAGGTGTTGCAGGGTATAGGCAGCGGCTGCGACGAAGAAGCAATAAGGGTTGTCAAGGGCATGCCGAAGTGGAAACCCGGCCAGAATAAAGGCAAGAACGTGAATGTACACATGGTTCTGCCCCTGCAGTTCAAGCTGCATTGAAACTAATAAAGAAGTGCCTGAAAAATAACACTGACTTCGGATTTGGGAGAGCTTTCTCTTTCATGGTACCCGCCATGAGTCAGCAGCAGATTTCCCCGGCGGTTCTTGCGACCACCGGGGAAATTTCATATATTTGGGTCATCCTAACAGCCCGATAATGAAAAGATTTACCAGTTTTAAACGCCTTTGCATAATCCTGCTGATGATAGGCTTTGCCCTTGGCAGAGTATTTTCACAGGATACTTTTTCAATTGTTGCCATAGATTCGGTGAACGGGCTGTTCGGCAGCGCAGGCGCCTCCTGCGTGGGATCCTCCTCAAGCTATCCCCACGGTGCCCAGATCCTCAGCGATGTGATCCCCGGGATAGGCGTGATCCACACCCAGGCCGCATGGATGTCGGCAAACCAGCAGAATGCCCATAACTGGATGATGATGGGCCTTTCACCTCAGCAGATCATCGACTCCCTGGTAGTTAACGATGCAGGTGGCAACCCTACGGTCAGGCAATACGGGATAATCGATTATAATTCGGGGCATCCCCGCTCAGCAGCTTACACCGGCGTGAACTGCTCCGACTATAAAAATGATACTGCCCACCTGAATTATTCCATACAGGGCAACATCCTGATGGGTCAGAAAATACTCGACTCCATGCAGGTGAGATTCCTGAATGCCGCCGGATTCCTGGGCGACAGGCTTATGGCAACACTGCAGGGAGCCAAAGTGGTGGGAGCAGATACGCGATGCGCGGTGAGAGGCACCTCTTCACAGTCGGCCTTCATCAGGGTGGGACGAATGACCGATGCTGCAGATTCATTGTATTGCGACCTTTGGATGGCCTACCCCACAAACTATTCAGGGCCCTTCCCGGTCGATCCCATTGATTCCCTCCAGACCCTTTACAACCTTTGGAAAACCACCACTTCGGTGAATGGCGCCAAACTCTTTCCCCCATCCGAAATAAAGGTGTACCGGGGAGAAGGTGAAAGCCTGGTATTTGATTTCAGCCTATGCAGGAATTACCTGCAGTCAAACCTGCAGATCTTCGACATCACCGGCCGAAGCCTTAAGGAATTAAGGGTTACTTCACGTTTCATGACGGTCAGGCTTACAGGCACAGCCGGAAGTCGTATCCTTTTATATCGTCTTGCGGGGACCGACGGATCTTACCTCTGCAGCGGTAAATTCTGCAGGTAAGGTTCTCAATCCAAAATAACGGCAGGCATGAAAAACGTTGTAATCAAAACCCGGCTGACACTTATCCTGATTGCCATGATGTTTACTGCTCTCCCGATATGGGCCCAGGTAAAGGTTTACAAGGGGACATCATCATATACTTCCGATGTGATCTACACAGTAACTGATGGAAAGGTATACAAAGGGACATCCTCATACACCTCTGATATCGCGTTTACCATCAAGGATAGCAAGATATACAAGGGAACGTCATCGTACACCAGCGACATTGTGGCTACCCTGAAGGAAGGCAAGGTTTATTCGGGGACTTCCTCTTACACCTCCGACATAGAATTTACGATTAGCGGCGACCTCACCATCGAAGAGTTCGTGGCGGTATGGTATGCAGTGAAATACTGTTATTAAAGGATCATTAAATTGAAACCTTTCAACTTTTTCAACATCTAAGAGATAAAAGAATCCTATGTCACTCTGGAGAGTCATCCTTTGCATCATATTCCCTCCCCTGGCAGTCATCGACAAAGGCTGCGGCTCATTGCTCCTGGTATTCATTCTCACCTGCTGCGGCTGGATTCCCGGAGTGATAGCAGCCCTGGTGATCACAACGAGGGACTGATAAACAAGCATATCATGAAAAAAACTTTTCAGGAGATCATTGCCTTGCCCCCGGTAAAATACGGTAAAGGCAAGCCGGTATTGAACGTATTGAAGCAGAGAAAGACCGTTCGTGAAGTCGGTGACAAAAAAATCCCGCTTCAGCTGTTGTCGAACCTGTTGTGGGCGGCCTGCGGGGTGAACCGTAAAAAAGGGCCGTTCGGAATACCCGGGAGAACAGCTGCAAGCGCCAGCAATTCCCAGGAAATTGACGTTTACGTGGTTTTCAGGGAAGGCACCTTTTTATATGACCCCTTTAAGTACAGGCTTTTACCTGTGGTTGAAGGCGACCTGCGGCTGCTGACAATCAACAAGGCACAGGAAGACCTGCTCGCCGATGCCCCCCTGCATTTTATTTATGTGGCCGACATCCACCGTCTTTCACATACAAAAGGATACCAGGAACCTGGCTTGCAGGATGCCGAAGTACAGAAATCTTATTATTTTGTAGATACCGGGATGATCGCAGGGAATGCCTCGGTATATGCGGCATCGGTGGGTCTTATCTCATGGTTCCACAATTGCAACAAAGCCACATTAAAGTCAAAACTTAAACTTGGCCGGGAACAGAAGATATTGTTCGGGCATACCTTCGGATATCCTGCCGGGAAAGGGAAATGATAATTTAATTCAGGAAATAATCCAGGGCGGTCTTTTTAAGGGAAAAACTGCGGACCTCCACGATGGATGTTTTACTGAAGAGGGAGATCTCCGGCAGGGGCGGGTGTTTGAGAATAAGCATGAACAGGATTCCCAATCCTGACAGTTTCTTTTTCATACAGCAAAGATAGGGAATAAAGAAAGTCGGCAGTCTCCAGTCGGCAGTCGGCAATATTAAATTACGTTAGTTACGACCGTCTAGTCTTTAGTGTTAAAATAACGTTAAGATTGAAAGGCTGATAGAATATTTCAGGAATATCGGTGTTTAATAGTAAACGGAGGATATAGAGCACTCCGTCAACCATCAATTATAAAAGGAAAATGAAAACTTCACGGCATATATCAACCAACGATATCCTGGATAACCACCTGAGTGTTTCGAACCACCCAAGGAGGGTCCCGAAAAATAAAACCTACACAGGTAACCTCACAGGCAAGTATCCCATCATCCTCAATGACGGCCGTACCATTATTTACGTCACTGATAAAAGCAGGGAAGACGAGATCAGGGCGAAGTACGCACTGAAAAAATTCTAGTGAATCTCCTCTATCCTGCCTATTATCTTTGACAGGGCTTCGCTGAGTTTTGCCTCGGGGGCTATGGTGTTGAAATCTCCCCAGAAAGCATCACTAATGTTATAAGGCTGATCGGAAAACACTATGCCCGGTTTCATCGTTTCCTGTTTGGGAAATTTTTCAACGCCTGCAGTATCGATAGAACAGGTGGCGAGCTCGAGGAAGGTGTAAAAATTATCGGATGAAAGGTGGTTCTTCAGGCGCGTTTTTATCTTTATTTCACAGCGCACATGCCCCAGGTAATACCTGCCATTGAAAGGCATGTAACTCACTGAATACGTTATTTTTTCAAGCTTTACTTTGAGCCTGCCGCTTTTTTTCAGGACCAGGGCATCTGCTGCAAGATCCATGTAATCGGGATTAATCTCGAAATCGGCACCAAGCAGTGCAAACCCTTCCTTTTCAATGTATACCGTTCCGGCATACAAAGGTTTTTTCAGCCCGTCCTTCTGGATAAAAGTCACGGCATAGGCATCTTTGGCATTATAGGAAACCAGGTCGGAATACTTATACGTGTATTCCGAAGGAGGTTCCAGATCCAGGAATCCGGGGATGTTTTTAACAATATCAAGCAACAATGCCGATTCAACACCGGCCTTAAGTTTCACCAGGACAGTATCGCTCGGGTTTGTATCCTTTACTTTTCTCGACTTCAGAAGTTTGACCTGGTCGGCATGCTCACCGGCAGTAAATGGTGATTTGTAAATCCTGAAAACTGCCTCCGAATAGCTGATATACTTGTTATTTTTGCGTACCCCTTCACGGTAAAACGTGGTAAGATAAACAGGATCAAGAGAGTAGTTTGCCTTCAGCCTTTCCATTGCTTTCCCTATGATTACTTCTGGATCAATATACCTGATGATCACCTCCTGTATGGAAATAACCCTGCGGTCTAAATAAAGATCCACTTTCTGCTCGTTGAGCAGGCGTACCGGGATGGCCTGGCTCATATAACCCAGGTGGGACACCACCAGCGAAGTTCCAATAAGCCGGGTAGGAATTTTGATCCTAAAAACCCCGTCATTGTTGGTAACAGTCCCGAGATTTTCTTCAACGATACCTACAGTGGCATAAGGTATTGCAGCCTTGTTTTCCTTGTCGTAAATATGCCCCCCGATGATGACGTTTTTCAAAGTATCCCTTGCACCGACCTCCGCCTGCACTGTGTTTACGGGCAGCACCTTGTCAGCCTTGCAGATCAGGATATGCTTTCCAAGGACCTTGTATTCTAGTGAGGGATCGGAGAGCAGCTCATCCAGAACGATACGCAGGGCCTGGGTTTCGGCATGCAGTTTAACCTTTTTATCGCTTTGTATCGTTTCGCTTTCATAAATAAACAGGCAGTCAGCCTTCCGGGAAACCAGGTTCAAGGCTTCGTATAATGTGGTATTCTGTTTTTGTATGCTGATGACTTTATCGAGAATGGACGCCTGCCCGAAAGCTACATTAAGCGAACAGAGCAGAAAAAGCAGGCTTAAAAAACTTGTATACCCCCGGCAATGCCAATGGCAGCGTCTGCAAGACTCAATAGCGTTTTGCGCCTTTTTTGATTTCAGAGAATACAACAGACCCATTGATGGTTTGGCTTTTCAGGTTCAGGGCCACACAAATAAGTTCAGTCATTGTTACCGCAGTTTCGTTCTGAAACGTAACCGTCAGTTTATGTTTCCCGGTTTCCTCATCTGCCAGCACAAAGTTAGTGTTGAAATTCCGATTCAGCACAGTAATGATATCACTGAGTGTTTCATCCTTAAAATGCATTCGCCTGGTATACCATGAGCCGGCCCCCTCGGCAGGATGTTTCGATTTAACCAGGCTGTTATCCACCGTAGATATCATTTCCCCGGCAACGACTATTTCGCTGTGCGAAGGATGCTTTTTCATCGTGACTTTTACTTTCCCCCTGTCAACAAAGAGTTCAAAGCCGTTACCATTCTTTGTTTTTACATTAAACGCCGTCCCCAGGACCAGTATCAAGACTTCATCAGTTTCAATGATAAAGGGCTTGGATGGATTACGGGCAATATCGAAAAATGCCTCTCCTTTCAGTTCAACATTGCGTGATCCTGACTTAAATTCAGCAGGAAAAGAGAAGATTGAATTCTCTGCAAGATAGATCACCGAACCATCCCCCAGGGTTTTAATAAGGGTTGCAGTTTCATTTGAAGTATTCAGCTTAAGCATGGCAACTTCCGGCCTGTGATACAGGTTCAGATATATCGCAAAACCGATACCAAGCAGGATAAATCCCACGGCAGCGATCCGCAGTCCATAATAAGCCAGGCTATTTCCCGGCTTCACATCCTGAAGCGGGACCAGGTCCTCAGCCTTAAGCCGCGCATACAGCTTATCCCACGCCACCCGCGTATGAATTGGTATATTATCTTTAATCTCTTTCATAAATTTATCTCTCCTTTTATTTCGCCACCTCGCTATTTCGCTACTTCTTTTCACTTATGTAATCCCTCAACGACTCCCTGAACATCTTCAGGGCTTTGCTTATATCGGCCTCCACCGTTTTCTCCGAAACCGAGAGGATCTCAGCAATTTCCCTGTATTTTTTTCCTTCGAACCTGTTCATCCTGAACACCCTTGAGCAGCGTTCGGGCATCTGCCCTAAGGTTGAGTTTACTGCCTGGTTCAGCTCGTCCATGTCAAGATCAGTTTGAACATTTGCCGGCATCACCTCCCTGAATTCACCCAGGACCATTGCAGCATAGTTTTTACGAACAGCAAGGTGGTCGAGATAATGCAGGGCATTGTTGCGGACAGCCTGGTACAGGTACGCATTCAGGGAAAACTTCAGGTTGAAGCTTTTCCTGTCCTTCCAGAACCGGTAGAAAAACTCCTGCACAAGATCTTCGGCAGTATCCATATCATTAAGAATTTTATCTGCATGCCGGCACAAAGGCTCATAGTATTTTAAAAACAGGCTTTCAAATTCCCTGATGTCGCCGGAGCGGATTCTCTTTTGTACGTTAAGATCATTCAGGTTCATAGGGAATTGAAGCGTTTACAGGCCGGGACCGGCCTTTATTTTTTCATGCTTTTCGAAAGCTTTTTAATGGCGTTCTCTATTGAATTATCAGGTTCGATGATATTGTTCTCACCCCAGAAATCGACATCTTCAAAAGCCTGGACTTTATCGCTGAATACCATGTTCGACCTGAAAACCTCCTGGTTACCAAATTTAACGATATTATCGGCATGCCTGTCGGTTATGGCAAGCTCCGACATCAGAGTATAGGAATTCCTGAACAGGCGTTTCTTCCAGTCGCAGCGGAATTTCAGGTCGACCCTTACATAATCGAGATAGTATTTCCCGTTTTGCTCCTTATAGGTTACCAGGTAGCCTGTTGCGGTAGGCATAAAGATCAATCCTGAAGGCTTTTTCTGTACAAATACGTTGGCTGCTTTTTCTTCATCACTGAGGTCAAGGCTGAACTCAGCGCGGGTTATTGCATAATTATCCTGCTGGATGTAAAGCTTCCCGTTATACAGGGGTTCTTCCTTCACCACGGCAGGCGAAAAACTGATCACCCAGTTCAGCTTATTGTCGATAGTCACGATAGTTCCGAATTCGAACCTGTAATTATC
>CAIJYT010000141.1 GCA_903824935.1 uncultured Bacteroidales bacterium
ACAACCATCACCAGTGGTGCAAACAGTATGACAGTTTCAACTTTCACCAGCAACCCTGCCACAACAGGTACCCTGAGTGCAACAGGTTCACAGACCCTTAACGTAGGCGCAACCCTTAACGTAGGTGCAAGCCAGGCCGCCGGATCGTATACTTCAGCCACACCGTTTACAGTAACTGTAAACTACAACTAAAAGAATTAAACCCCTTCCCCATGAGGGCGAAAGTGGGGCTGATCTCGAAAACCCTGCTGACTTATGTCGGCAGGGTTTTTCAGTTTATTACAGATGGAACTAACTACGGCTGTCAGACAATTTTTTGTAACTTGTGATCAATTATATCGGAGACAAAGGTCATTATTATGAGAAGAACCGCTCTATTGATCATGTTATTCTGTGGAATGCAATCCTGGCAATCCATTTCAGCACAAAACAAGGAAGCCGAAGTTTCACAACTTGTAAACCGGATAATTGGTGAAAGAAAGTCCAGCAATGACCTTCTTTTAAGATATTGCTGGACTTCCAGGACCGAAATTCTAAAATCAAAGGAGGTCCTTAATATCATGATCGAGAAAAACCAATATAGCCCTGATGGCAAGGTTATAAAAAAAGTATTGAATGAACAGGGGGCTAAGATGCCAAAAGCATTCATCATTCATAAAATTGCTGAAGAAGAAAAAGAGAACATTGAGAAATTTCTTTTCGGTTTACGTGACTACCTTAAAAAATACACCCTGCCTGATGCGAACCAGGTAAAACAATTTATTGAATCTGCTTCGTGGCAGGTGATTGATTCAACTCATGAATTTATATTTACAGGAAGGAATGTAGAAGGTAAAGGGGACGAACTTACGTGGTGGGTTGAAGACTTATTCTGCAGTACTGTGAAAATTGAAGTCCAAACTGTTTTCCAGAAAGAAATCGTATATTTTACAGGTACGTTCACGAGACTAAAAAATGGTCTCAATTACATGGCCTATGCCGAGGCTTATATTCCCGCAAAAAAAATAACACTCCAGCTGCATAATTACGATTATACAGTGGAATGAATTAATGGCTTCAGGGGTCAGAAACCTTTAAGCTATGCGGTTTACCTTGAATTTTCTATCAGGGCAATTTCTTTGGCAGACAGCCCGTAAAGGTTTTACCCTCCCCTCTCCCCTCCCCACATGAAATTAAAAAGCCCGTAAATAATTTATTTACAGGCCTATACATATATTTATCTGTACCCCGGGCGGGACTTGAACCCGCACAACCGCAATGGTCACAGGATTTTAAGTCCTGCGTGTCTACCAGTTCCACCACCGGGGCAATACTATGAAGAACATTTCCTGCAGTATCCTTGCAGATACCACTTCGGCCCGGCCTTTAACTGAGGCTCATCCGCGGAAAAAAAAACCCTCAACGGGGAGGGTCATTTCTGAGCAGAAGACGAGACTCGAACTCGCGACCCTGACCTTGGCAAGGTCATGCTCTACCAACTGAGCTACTTCTGCAGGGTTAATTTGAGGGTGCAAAAGTAAAACAAGTCTGCAACACTACAAAATGTTTATTGAAAATTTTCATTGAAGACTGATGAACCTTGGAACTCCGCCTGGTATTTAAACTCAAGGCAGAAGCCGGAATCCACTGCAGCAGGCTCAATCCCGCGAACTCAGGATTTTTTCAGAAGTTTCTTGATCTCGCTCAGCTTCATCAGGGCTTCTACCGGGGTAAGGGTGTTTATCTCGGTATTCAGGATATCTTCCTTGATCTGCTGAAGCAGGGGATCGTCAAGCTGGATGAAACTGAGCTGAAAACCCTGGTCGTGATCCGTGATCCGTGATCCGTGATCCTGTTTAGAATTCGCGGTTCGCGGTTCACGGTTCACGGTTCGCGGTTCACGGTTCCCAAGAGCCTCCGCCTGGTGTGACTCCTCAAGCTGGTGCAGTATCTCCGTCGCCCTTTCGATAACGCTTGAGGGCATTCCTGCCATTTTCGCTACATGGATTCCGAAACTATGCTCACTTCCGCCTGGCTGTATCTTCCTGAGGAAGATCACCCGGTTGCGGATCTCTTTGATGGAGATATGGAAATTCTTTATCCTTTTATGCAAAGAAGCCATCTCGTTGAGCTCGTGGTAATGGGTTGCAAACAGAACCTTTGGTTTGTAAAGCGGGTGGCTGTGCAAAAACTCCGCAATAGCCCAGGCAATGCTGATCCCGTCGTAAGTAGAGGTTCCCCTTCCTATCTCATCAAGGAGTATCAGGCTGCGGTTCGAGATATTATTAAGAATGCTGGCTGTTTCATTCATCTCCACCATGAAGGTGGATTCTCCGGATGAAATATTGTCGGACGCCCCGACCCTTGTGAATATCTTGTCGACCAGCCCGATACTTGCCCGTTCGGCGGGTACGAAACTTCCCATTTGTGCCATCAGGACAATGAGCGCTGTTTGCCGTAAAAGGGCTGACTTCCCCGACATGTTTGGCCCTGTGAGGATGATGATCTGCTGGGAATAGTCATCCAGGTATATATCATTGGAAATATATTCCTCACCTGGTTTCATCTGACGTTCGATTACCGGGTGGCGGCCGCCTGTGATCTCGAGCTCGAAAGAATCGTTGAGCTGCGGCCTGGTGTAACGGTATTTTGATGCGCTGAGGGCAAAAGAGACCAGCACATCAAGCCTGGCCACAAGGTTTGCATTAAGCTGGACCGGAACTATATAGTCGTTCACGAAAAGCATGAGGTCATTGTAGATCCTGCTTTCCAGTTCCGATATGCGCTCTTCGGCATGAAGGATTTTCTCCTCATATTCCTTCAGTTCGGGGGTGATGTACCTCTCGGAATTGACAAGGGTTTGTTTCCTCTGCCATTCGGGCGGCACCTTATCCTTATGGGTGTGGGTCACCTCGAGGTAATAACCGAATACATTGGTATAGCCCACTTTAAGGGAAGAAATTCCTGTACGTTCGGTCTCCCTCTGCTGCATTTTCACAAGGTAATCCTTGCCTGAAAAGGCAATGCTCCTCAGTTCATCGAGTTCAGAATTGACGCCCTCACCTATTACATTTCCCTTGGTCGCCAGTGCAGGGGGATCAGGATTCAGGTCCTTCCCTATCTTTTCCCTTACCTGGAGACAGGGATTGAATTGCTCCCCGGCTTTGCGCAGCCCTTCATTAGGTACCGAAGACGAAAGCTCTTTCAGCGTTTCAACAGAATCCAGGGCTTTTTTCAGGTGCATCATCTCCCTTGGCTGTATCTTTCCAACCGCTGCTTTCGAAATCAGGCGCTCCAGGTCGCCTATGATGGTCAGCTCATGCCTTACAGTTTCGACCATTTCGGGGTTCTGCGCCAGGTATTCGACAATATCCAGCCTTTCTTCAATAGGCTGCAGGTTTTTCAGCGGAAGGATCATCCATCGGCGTAATTGTCGCGAACCCATGGGAGAAACCGTCTGGTCGAGCACATCGAGCAGGGTTTTCGCATTCTCATTACTTGAGCTGAGCAGTTCCAGGTTGCGTATGGTGAAGCGGTCAAGCCACATATAATGGTCTTCCTCTATCCTGGAAAGCTTGGAAATATGAGCGACCTTTTCATGCTGTGTCTCGGCCAGGTAGTGAAACGCTGCACCTGCCGCGATTACCGCCATATCGAGGTTCTCGACCCCGTAGCCTTTAAGGGATGTCGTTCCGAAATGCTTCAACAGCAACTCAACCGAAAAATCAGGAGTGAATACCCAGTCATCAAAGGTGTTGATGTAAAATTTGCTGCCGAAGAGCTCGGTGAACTTCTGCCTTTTGCTTTTCTCCACCACCACTTCGCTGGGCCTGAAACTCTGGATCAGCTTATCAATGTATTCAATGCTGCCCTGGGCCAGGTAAAACTCACCAGTAGATATATCAAGGAAAGAAATTCCCGGGACCCTGGCATCGAGATGCACGGAGGCCAGGAAATTATTCTCCTTCTGCTCCAGTATCTTGTCATGATAAGAAACCCCCGGAGTTACAAGCTCCGTAACCCCTCGTTTTACAATGGTCTTGGTAAGTTTAGGATCTTCGAGCTGATCGCAGATGGCAACCCTCAAACCGGCTTTGACCAGCCTTGGAAGATACAGATCCAGCGAATGATGAGGAAAGCCTGCAAGCTCAATATAGGTTGCGGCACCGTTAGCCCTCCTGGTAAGCACAATGCCAAGTATGCCAGAAGCCCTCACGGCATCCTCGCCGAAAGTCTCGTAAAAATCACCCACCCTGAACAGCAACAGCGCATCAGGGTATTTAGCCTTGATCGCGTTATACTGCTTCATTAAAGGCGTTTCGGCTATTTCCTTCGTATTCTCCTTCATTATTTTTTTGACTGCGGATGAATTCTTCCCTCCCCCGGCGCGTTTCCAAAAGTACTACTCACTGCCAGATGCTTTGTCTCTTTGTTGAAAAGTAGGCAAAAGAATTTTAAGATGCCTGTCGCCTGTGAAAAAACTGAAATACTTCTGAATTGAGATAAAACCTTATTTCCGCCCCTTCTGTTTACCAAAATACCATGTTAATCCAAAGCTGATAATGACCGAATTAAGGTAAGATTTCGGGTTTGAGCCGTAGGTTTTACCAGGAGACCTGATTATCGGGAATAGTTGGGTGTTAATAAGCCCCACATGGTCACAGGCGCTGATGTTCAACGCCATGTCTTTCCAAAGGGTGAATTCCACTCCAAGGCTTCCCGTGAAACCGAGGTCGT
>CAIJYT010000142.1 GCA_903824935.1 uncultured Bacteroidales bacterium
CGACCGGCGGAATGTAATACAAACCGCTTACGAACTGAGGGTAAGCGCCAGCATAACCGGTCTTTCAAAAGAGAAAAAACTGGTTTGGAATTCAAAGAAAGTTCTTTCCGATTCTTCGGTATACGTGACTTATAAAGGTCAAGACCTTCGGCCGGGAACCCGGTATTACTGGCAGGTGAGGGTATGGGATGACAAGGGCCAGGTTTCTGCATGGAGCCCGCTTGCAGACTGGCAAACCGCATTTCTTTCAGCCGGTGACTGGAAAGCAAAATGGATCATGCAGGATACCGTCCGCTTCGCCAGATCCGAAGCCTGCCCTGTATTCCGTAAAACCTTTGCTGCCAAAAAGAAGATCCTTTCGGCCACCGCCTATGTTTCAGCCCTGGGAATGTATGAAGCACAAATCAATGGCCAGCGTGTGGGGGATTCTTTTTTAACCCCCGGCTGGACCGCCTACCGGAAAAGGATACAGTACCAGGTATACGATGTAAGTTCCAGTATAAAGCAGGGGGATAATGCCATAGGGGTGACTCTAGGAAATGGCTGGTATGCGGGCTTTATTGCCTGGGGCAACCATAATCATGAGTACGGGAAATATATTGCCCTGCTTTTTCAGCTGGAGATCAGGTACACCGATGGAACGGGCGAAACCATAGTATCGGATGAAAGCTGGAAGTCATCAACAGGCTCCATCATGAGCTCTGAGATCTATCATGGTGAAACCATTGACATGCGTAACGAAAAAACCGGCTGGGAAATGCCCGGATACGACGACTCAAAATGGATCCCTGTGATGATACATCCATCTCCGGATGCAAACATTATCGCCACTTACAACGAGCCCGTCAGGAAACACGAACAGTTCAAACCAGTCAAAGTATTCAAATCCCCTGCAGGGGAACAACTCATTGATTTTGGCCAGAACCTGGTTGGTTTTGTAACTGTGAGGGTTTCCGGGAAAAATGGCGACACCATCACTATAAGGCATGCCGAGATCCTGGATAAGGCCGGAAATTTCTACACCAAGAATCTCAGGGCGGCAAAAGCCACGGATATCTATGTTCTCAAAGGAGAAGGAGTGGAAACTTTTGAGCCCCATTTTACTTTTCATGGTTTCAGGTATATCAAAATCGAAGGCCTGCACGAGGCAATAAACCCGGATAATTTCACTGCCGTCGGTTTGTATTCCGACATGAAATCCACAGGGACATTTACCTGCTCGAGCAGCCTGGTCAACCAGCTGCAGCACAACATACAGTGGGGGCAGAAAGGGAATTTCCTGGATGTTCCCACCGACTGTCCTCAAAGGGATGAGCGCCTCGGCTGGACAGGGGATGCACAGGTGTTTTCAGGAACCGCAGCATTCAACATGGGTGTGCACAATTTTTTTGTCAAATGGCTGAAAGACCTTGCCCTGGATCAGCAGCCCGGTGGCCTGGTGCCTCACGTAATTCCCAACGTTCTTGGGAAAAAATCGGGAGGAGCCACGGGTTGGGCCGATGTCGCTACCATAGTTCCCATGAACATGTACCTGGCCTACGGCGACAAAAAGATACTTTCGGAGCAGTATAACAGCATGAAAGCCTGGGTTGACTACATGACATCCCAGTGTAAGGATAATCTGTGGAATACAGGCTCCCATTGGGGCGACTGGCTTTTTTACAGTCCGTCCCCCGACGACGGCGGCCGTGCCGCGGTCACCGATAAATCCCTGATCGCCCAGTGTTTTTACGCACATTCGACAGCTTTGCTTATTGATGCCGCAGGCATTCTCGGAAAAACCGCCGACGTTTCCCATTACACAGAGCTTCTCAGGAATATTAAAGAAGCATTCAATCATGAGTATGTAACAGCAGGAGGACGGCTGGTTTCGGGGACCCAGACAGCATACGTCCTTGCCCTCCAATTTGACATGCTACCCGAAAATTTAAGAGAGCAGGCGGTTGAACGCCTTGTTCAGAACATCAAAAATTACAATAACCATCTTACCACGGGTTTCCTTGGAACACCTTATCTCTGCGATGTCCTCAGCCGTTTCGGCAAAACCGGCCTCGCCTATAAATTACTCCTAAACGATACCTATCCTTCCTGGCTGTATCCTGTAAAAATGGGAGCGACCACCATCTGGGAAAGATGGGATGGAATCAAGCCCGACAGCTCTCTTCAGACCCCCGACATGAATTCATTCAACCATTATGCCTATGGAGCTATAGGCGGATGGATGTACCGGGTGGTGGCCGGCATTAACACTGAAACAAGCGGGCCAGGGTATAAAAAAATCAGGATACAGCCTTTTATTGAAAAAGGACTTACGAATGCCTCTGCGAGTCTGCAAACGAATTACGGTATGGTTTCATCCTCATGGATCTCCTCTGAAGGCAGGCTTGAGTTCAACGTTGAAATTCCCGCCAATACCACCGCTTCCATTTATATCCCGGCAAAGGATGAAGCTTCGGTCACTGAAAACGGGAAGCCTTTGAATGCTTCGGAAGACTTTGTAGTCAAGGGAAGACTTCCCGGTTTCGTGGTTGTAACATCAGGTTCAGGGAAATACAGGTTTACTGTAAACCAATAGCCAATGACCCGGGAAATTATAGCCGTTTTCGATATAGGGAAGACCAATAAAAAGATGCTTCTTTTCGACTGCAGCCTGGAACTCATCAGCCAGGAGGAGCAGCAATTCGAACAATGTATGGATGAAGACGGTTTCCCCAGCGACGACATCGAAAAAATCGAAACCTGGATCACCACCTGGATCAACCGGCTTGCCCTGGGCACTGAATATGATCTCAGGGCAGTAAATTTCGCTACATACGGGGCTTCCCTGGTTTATCTTGACTCAGACGGCAGGAGGCTTACGCCTGTTTATAATTATTTAAAGCCCATGCCTGCGGATGTCATTGCCGGTTTTTACGAACGCTACGGCGGCATGGAGGAGTTCTGCAGGAATACCGCTTCGCCCGCCCTGGGAATGCTCAATTCGGGGCTGCAGATCCTTTGGTTTAAGAAATATAAACCGGAACTGTTTGCGAGCGTGCATACCATCCTGCATTTCCCCCAGTATTTATCATTCCTGATCAGTAAGGATATCCGTTCGGAATTTACCTCCATAGGTTGTCATACCGCACTGTGGAATTTCGATAAGAAATGCTATCATCCATGGCTTGCAGATGAAGGGATAGTCCTTCCCGTTCCCGTTCCAAATGATGTAACAACAGAGATCAGCCTTGATGGTAAAAATATCCATATCGGGACAGGGATCCACGACAGTTCTTCCTCCCTGGTTCCCTATTTGAAAGGAAGTCCTGAACCCTTTATTTTGATTTCCACCGGGACCTGGTGCATTTTTATGAATCCCTTCAACCAGGAAGCATTAAGCCTGGATCAGCTGAAACAGGATGCATTATGCTACCTGGATGTAAATAGCAAGCAGGTCAAATCATCGCGGTTTTTCATGGGTCACATCCACGACGTCTATACAGGGCAGATCGCTTCGTTTTTTAAGCGGGAAGCCGGAAGCTATAAACGGGTAGTGGCCGATGAACACCTGCTGAATAAACTCCTGCACACAGCCGTTGTTTTCACAGGGGAACAATTTGACGGGAATCAATGCCCCACTGTTGATTTATCGGCCTTTGCGTCTTTCGAAGAGGCCTATCATAAGCTGATCATTGACCTGGTTCTTGCGGGAATGAAATCCCTTCAGCTGGTGATCCCCGGACATGATCTGACGAAGACTGTATATGTCACCGGCGGGTTTGCCCGCAATGAACTTTTCATGCGCCTGCTGTCTGCCCTCTTGCCGGGTAAAACGGTCTGTGCATCGGAAATGGATAATGCCACCGCACTGGGTGCGGCCATGGTGACCTGGAATAAAGTTTTCGCGGGGAATGAACCCGAAGCAATGCTGGGATTGAAAAAGATTGAACCATTCAACATTAACAAGCCAAGGTTATGAACTCCATGCATCCTGCCGAAGCAATATCATTCATCATCAAACGGATTTACCGGGACGGACTTACCACGACATCAGGAGGCAATATCTCAATGAAAGACGAAAACGGGGATATCTGGATCACCCCATCGGCCGTTGATAAAGGCTCCCTGCAGCCTGCCGATATTATTTGCATAGGGGCCGGCTCGAAGTTCAGCGGTAAGCATAAACCCTCTTCAGAACATCCTTTTCACCAGGCTGTTTATAATTCACGCCCCGATATCAAAGCCATCATTCATGCGCATCCGCCTGCACTGGTATCCTTTAGTATTGCAAGACAGATCCCCGATACCGGGGTTATTGCAAAGGCCCGGAGGATCTGCGGGGAAATCGGTTATGCAGGATATGAATTACCCGGTAGCGAGGCCCTGGGTTTGAAGATCGAGGAGCAGTTCAGGAAAGGCTTTAATGCGGTGATCATGGAAAACCATGGGGCTGTTACAGGCGGCACAAGCCTGGCGGATGTTTATCACCGTTTTGAAACACTGGAGTATTGTGCGAGGGCCATTCTTTACGGGAAAATACTTGGCGATGTCAGGCCCCTGACCGATGGGCAGATCACTTCATTTGACAGCCAGCTGCCCGGACTCATGCCTGAGATGGATACGGGATCTCATCCGCAGGATGAAATAGTGAAAAGATCCACTGTTTGTGAGATCATGAACCGTGCCTGCCGCCAGGGATTGATGATCGGCAGCTATGGAACTGCCTCGGTGAGGTGCACTGAAAATGATTTCCTCATTACCCCTGCGGGTAAAACCAAACGGGACCTTAGGACAGAGGATATCGTGAAAATCAGTCATGGCAAAAGAGAACCAGGTAAAACACCCAGTCGTGCGGCATGGCTGCATGAGAGAATTTACGCTCAAAATCCCGGTGTCAATTCCATCATTCAGACCCAAAGCCCCTGTTTGATGGCATTCGGGATCACCAACACCAGGATGAACGTAAGGACCATACCCGAAAGCTGGATATTCCTGCAGGATTTGCCAACCCTGTCGTTTGACGCACTTTCGCCTCTCAGTACGAACATCCCCCAACTTTTATCCACAGGCATTCCCGGGCTTATTATCAGCAACGACTCAGTGCTTTTCACAGGGGACACGCTTTTACAGGCATTCGACCGCCTCGAGATAGCTGAATTCAGTGCAAAATCCATCTTGCTTGGCGCCCCCCTTGGACCCATGACGCCCATCAGTGACGAGCAGGTGGAAGAGCTACGCAAAGCTTTCCTGTAGAACTGAGGCTATTCCATGTAAGTGCGAATGGTAATAATATCATACGGCTTTACCTGTATTTCCACGCTTCCGTCGGCATTGACCGGCAGTTCACTGAGGTTGTATTCTAGCATCTCGGTGAGGAAAGCCTTTGTAAAGGGTTTGAGACCGGTGATCCTGGCTTTGGTGTAACGCCCTTGCGACTCGTAAAACCGTATGATGGTCCCGCCTCCGTCTTCGGCCCTTTTCATAGCTGAGACCATGAAGTTTGCAGGCTCGACATCCAGAAAACTTTTTGAAACGGGAAGCAGGGCGGGTTCTGTCCCGGTTCCCGGTTTTCCGCAAAATGCAGTAAGCGGATTATTAAATTCCATCCCCTCATTATAAGCAAACCTCCAGTTCCCGTCGTGGGGATACAGGGCCATGCGGTAACTATGATATCCCTGCTGGGTAAAAGAATATTTCGGGTTCCATCCGAAGCTTGCCCGGGTCGAGAGCAGAACATGCTGTACCAATGGATAATTCACCGGGTTGGCGGTTTCATCACGAAAGAGGTGAACCGTCATGTCGGATGCAAAAAGGCAACCGTAGCCTTTATAATTTCCTGTCGAGACATCCACCCAGTTTACGGCTTCCCTGAAAGGCAGGTCCTTCCGTCCATAGCGTTCAGGTACAAACTGGCATTCATAATTATCGGGCAGGCAGGAATAATCCACATTGTCTCGGTTCATCTCGACACGGCCAAAAGGCACATCGTAAGTTCCCTCGAAAGATCTGTCCATATTGACTGGAAAAACAATACGCAATTCCCTGGACTTCTCCCCTGTCCAGTCCAGTATATCAGCTTCAACGATCAATTCGCGGGCATGTTTATTCAGGATAAACCGTTCGCGCAGGGTGAAGTATTTCATTTTAGCTTCTTTCTCGATGATATACCTGAGAGGACTTTCCACGGCACGTATAGTCCTGAATTCGTGAAGGCTGGTCTTGTCGAAGTCGTTCATGTTCACCGCTTCCTGGTTTTCCCAGGCCACTGTCGGCGCTTCCAGCTGTATGACTTCCCCACCAAAGAATTTGCCGGTTTTTAGTATCTCCTGTTTCCTGACCTTATCGAACAATTCCGAGATCCCCCCTGGGCCGAACTTCACTTTGAGCAGGTCGTTTTCAATCGAATCTCCCTGGATTTCCCTGTACCCCCGGGGAAAGGCGGTGGCTTCACAAGCGTAATAAATTTTATAGCCCATCGGAGGAACAGCGGCAGCCAGCAACGCCAGTTCTATCTCATGCTTCCCGGGTGAATGACTGATGAGTTCGCCGGAAACCTGTTTGCCGCCCTCATCTTTTAATTCCAGTCCATTCCAGTTCACCGGATAGTTGATCCTGCAGATGACTACATCGCTGCGGACCCTGCTGCAGGTGTTGTAAACCACCACCGGGATTTGAGCAGATGTTCCACCGGGGACCAGCTTCAGCAGCAGTTCCTGGGCAGCATCTGCCAGGGAGTCGCCGATGTTCAGCGACCTGGCGTATGAATCCACACAAACCTGGTCGCCAATAATTCCGCGGTTCCCGCCCCATCCGTGATCGGGCCAGCAGTTAGCCATCCAGCCCCGGTCCAGTTGATCCTGAGGGTAGTTAATTTTCCTGTCCACGGCATTCAGGCAGGCAAAAAGCCCTTCGGCTTTCAGTAACGCATTATGGCCTTTTCTCCCCATCAGCAGGCCTTCACGGTGTCCCGGTTCATCGTAATAGGCCCACGACATGGGCCAGTCTCCCTTTACCGTTTCAATATTCAGTTCACCCCGGCCAAAAAAGTCTTTTAATGCTTCATCCGGCTCGACAAAACAGATTTTGGGTGGATTGATCTGTTTCCCGGGTTCATTTTTAAAATGAGCATTCCATTGAAATGCAAATTTTTCCATAGCTGTATTCTGGTCCCTTGCAAAGGTTATGAGGGCCGGGCATGGAGGCAGGAAGTCGGAATTGAAGTCGTACAACACCGATTTGGGCAATTGACGGGGTTTGTAATAATATTCCCTCTCGTCCAGGAATTTCAGGTACCCTGCATTGCCTTTGGGATTCATCAGGCTGGAATCGGAACCATAGCGAAAAGCGAATACCGGTATGGCTGTACCGTCGAGTCCCTGCCAGTAATAAAATCCCCAGGGGAAACGGCCCTGGATGATATAATCGATGCCTGATTTTTTCAGTATCTGCGGAAGCTGGTAAGTCATACCGGGAACATCGGTATTGATGTAAAAGCGGGTATCGCAACCCGGGAAGTTCTCTTTGAGCCACCGTTTCCCGTAATAAAACTGCCTTACCAGTTTCTCCTGCCCCACCTGCACCTGAAGATTTTGAACATAGCTGGCGCCAAATGCAAAACGCTTCTCGCGGATGCGCTGAACCAGTTCATCCTTACGTTCTGGATGACGTACCAGGAATTCCTTAAGGTATTCCACCGATTCCATGGTATATTTGAATTCAGGATTGGTTTTCATCAGGTCGAGCGCAGGCGCGATCAATATATCCGCACGGTAATCTGCGGTGATTTCCTGGGTATTAAGCCAGCCCAGGTCGTTGTGGCTGGCGGCAATAATGTCGATTTCGCCCCCGTCGAAATAATTTTTATTATACGGTTTAAGTATGAAAGTCTGGGCGTTGTGGAAACGCCCGTCTTTGGTCCTGATTGTACAATTTAACTTACTTTCGGCGAAAGGAGCGGGCATCCTTATTTGCTGAGCACTTACTGAATTAGCCGGGATCTCATCGAGATCTACCGTAGCGGTTTTTTTTCCTTCACTCTCAATGAGCAGGTGTGCTCCATGAACGGCTCCGCCTGTATTGACAATTTCCAGCGTGGCCGATTGAATGGGTAAGCCATCTTTGACATCGTACATTTCGAAGGTTTGGAGGTCAAAACCCGGCTCATGCGATGCGGAAAAAGCTTTGACCTTGCAAAGCCCTGTGTTTTCTGCTCCCGACCCTTCCCATACCTGTTCAATGGTAATTTTAAGCAGGTCGGTTTGAACAACTTGAGGTAAGGTAATGACCTGGAAATAGTCTGCTTTACGGAGCTCAGTTTCCATGCCGGTTCCGTCGGAGAAGGAGATCCTGACTTTTCGCGGTAGAGCATACCGCCCATCATACTCATCAGGTTCAAAGGCAATGTCGTATGGCTTTGAGCCTGTCATGATCCAAATTTCCTTAAGGGTCTGCACCTTCCCCCATTTCACGCTGATTGAGGCGCCTTCTTTTTCCTTGCCCGATTCCCAGCGCTTCTCGTAGATTTCCCTGGCGATATTGGCAGGCCGGCCCAGTGACGGCGGATTTGAACAAACCGAAGAAGCTTCAAATGCGGCCCCGTTTGCGATGGTGATAAGATTGGGGTTTTGAGCCTCAAGCCTGAAGAATCCTAAAAGCAGGCAGAATAAAGTGACCAGGGATTTTTGATTCATAACATCATTTTGTTATGAATTCCACACCGGAACATCCGGAGGTAAATACAGGTTTTTTATCCCCGCCAGGCTCTGAAACCTTCAGATCTGAAAACCTGGCAACTGTGACATCATCCATCACCACTGCAGTCCTGTAATCCTTTTTGTCGCAAACAAGCTTTACATTGTCAAAAGTGATAATACCGGCATGACGGATATAGAAACCCCAGGCAGGCAGTTCTTTGAACATTGAAAACTCAGGGTAGGCATTAGCCATTTCCGGGACTTTGTCGAGCTCATCCAGCCCGACCCTGGCAAAGGACGGATCCCCTCCTCCCGGGTAATGTATCTCCATGTTTTTCAGGCTGACGTTCTGTATCCTTGCATCAGGCATTCCGACGATAGAAGCCGGGGATATGTTCCTGGGCATGTCTTCGACCGGACCTTCATAGCGGTAACCTGCATCGGGTTTGGCAGAAGGCACTTCAGCATACACATTTGAAATGGAGATGTTGTTCATCCTCCCTTTTTTCCCTTCACGCCTCTCTCCTATCCGCAGAAAGATCACATTTCCAGTATTGATTGAACGCAGGCTGTCCACCACGATATCTTCCACGAATCCTCCATCCACCGCAGCAAAAGTTATAGCCGAG
>CAIJYT010000143.1 GCA_903824935.1 uncultured Bacteroidales bacterium
AAAAATCCCTATCTTTGCACTCCCAATTTTGAATATCAAACACATACTATGTACGCAATCGTAGAAATAGCCGGCCAGCAGTTCCTTGTAGAAAAGAAAGATGAGATTTTCGTGCACCGGCTTGAAGGTGAAGCAGGTGCGAAGGTTGAATTCGATGACGTTCTGCTGCTTGACGACAAAGGCAAGATCAATATAGGCAAACCTCACATTGAAGGCTGCAAGGTCACCGGCAAGATCATTGATCATGCAAGAGGCGACAAAGTTATCGTCTTTAAGAAGAGGAGAAGAAAAGGTTTCCAGAAAGAGACAGGCCACCGCCAGGACTTCACCAAGATACTGATCGAGAATATCAGTGTAAAAGGCGCAGCCAAGGCAAAGAAAACCAAAGAAGGCGAAGCCGAAACCGAAGAATAATATCCATCAACAGATCATCAGAATAAGAATATATGGCACATAAAAAAGGTGCGGGAAGTTCAAGCAACGGCCGCGAATCCCACAGCAAACGTTTAGGTATCAAAATTTTCGGAGGCCAGTTCGCCTCTTCAGGATCAATCATTGTGCGCCAGCGCGGAACCGTCCACAGCCCCGGCCTTAACGTCGGCATCGGCAAGGACCATACCCTGTTCGCACTTACCGACGGCGTAGTGGAATTCAGAAGGAAGCGCCAGGACCGGTCCTACGTTTCAATCATTCCTTCTGCCACAGAAGAAACGAAGTAGATGCAATTCGCTTACAAAAAAAAGCTGTTCCCGAAAAAGGAACAGCTTTTTTTTTCGTGAACCGTGAACCGTGAACCGTAACTCGTGAACCGGTTCACGAGTCACGATTTTTGTACCTTTGCCTTTTAAACCCACCACATTATGCTCCAACTATCCTACATCAGGGAAAACTCCGTCGAAGTCATTGACAGGCTGAAAGTTAAAAATTATGACGGGCAGCTGATCATCGCTGATATAATCAGGTTTGACGATACCCGCAGGGAGACCCAGAAAGCCCTTGACGACATGCAGGCCCAAAGCAATATCCTTGCAAAAGAGATAGGCATACTGTTCAAACAGGGCAAGGCTGCCGAAGTCGGCGCGCTTAAGGAAAAAACTGCAGATCTCAAGATAAAAGCCAAAGAACTCGACGAAAAGCTTGAGGCTACGCGTAAAGAGCTTGACGACCTGCTTGTGCGCGTACCCAACCTGCCCCACCCCACCGTGCCATCCGGCAGATCAGCAGAAGACAATGAAATAGTATTGCTTGAAGATGCGCTGATTCCAACCCAGGGCGAATACCTGCCACATTGGGACCTTGCTTCAAAATACAATATCATAGATTTTGCTACCGGGGTCAAAATTACAGGCTCGGGATTTCCGCTGTATAAAGGTTACGGCGCAAGGCTGCAGCGGGCACTCATCAATTTCTTCCTTGACGAGGCCAGGGCTGCAGGCTATACCGAAGTACAGCCTCCTTATATGGTCAATGCTGCTTCGGCATTCGCTACAGGGCAGTTGCCCGATAAGGACGGGCAGATGTATTATGCCGCTATCGACGACCTTTATCTCATCCCCACCGCCGAAGTCCCGGTGACGAATATTTACAGGGACACCATTCTTAAACCAGGCGAGCTTCCTGTTAAAAATGCAGCTTATTCGGCCTGTTTCCGCCGCGAAGCCGGTTCGTACGGCAAGGATGTGAGAGGCCTCAACCGCCTTCACCAGTTCGACAAAGTGGAGATTGTGCAGATCACAGATCCCGAAAGATCATACCAGGTCCTTGAAGAAATGCGTGAATACGTGGCTTCATTGCTCAGGAAACTCGGGCTGCCTTTCCGTATAGTCAAACTCTGCGGAGGTGATCTGAGTTTTACGTCGGCCCTCACCTATGATTTCGAGGTTTGGTCGGCCGGACAGAAACGCTGGCTGGAGGTCAGCTCGGTTTCAAATTTCGAAGCTTTCCAGAGCAACCGCCTTAAACTGAGGTTCAAAGACGAGGCAGGCAAAATGCATCTTGCCCACACCCTCAACGGCAGCGCCCTCGCCCTGCCCAGGATTGTGGCCTCCCTTCTCGAACTGAACCAGGTACCCGAAGGCATCAAAATACCGGCAGTTCTTCAGCCTTATTGCGGTTTCTCGTTAATCGACTGAACCTGAGCAGGTCTCTGTAGCAAGCACCATGCCACCGCCTTATTGATAATTCACTATAATTAATCCTGCCACTCCCTGTACTGATATAAATTATCGTATATTTATCGCTGTTTTTAATCCCCGGAGAGGATGAGAAGGTGCACCCTTGTTACCCTGTTCCTGCTGATCTCAGGCCTGGTATGCGCAGGAATAAATTTTGGCATAAAAGCCGGTTACAACGCCAATAAGCTTTCGGTAAACATCGACTCGGTGAGTTCCGAGTTCAAATCGGGCATGCAGATTGGCGTCTTCATGAGGGTCGGGTAAACGGTTTTTTGTTCAGCCCGAACTGGTTTACACCCTCCAGGGAGCCGAATATATTTTCAACGACCCCAGCAATACCGGGAGCTGGCACCAGAAGATCACGATAGGATCGATAGACATTCCCGTTCTGCTGGGTTTTAAGATCTTCAAAGGCGACAAG
>CAIJYT010000144.1 GCA_903824935.1 uncultured Bacteroidales bacterium
GATTCCAGGCTGAAATTTTTCTAAGCTGCCAAGGATAAAAACAAAAGAAAAAAGCGAAAAGTGAATTTCACTTTTCGCTTTTTTCTTTTCGCCTTTCGCCTTTATTCGCACCAATTGCTTATTCCATTTGTGTGCTCATTTCGCCTTTGGCGAACGCTTTTATTTTACCGTGTCTTTAATCACTATGGTCTGAGCTGTTGACGCCCACTCTTTATAGCTTTGAGTGTAGGCCCTCATGGTTACGATATAACTTCCTGGCCGGGTGTATAACTTCTCGGGTTCCTTTGCCCAGGAAGTGGAATCGTCTCCGAGATTCCATTCCCAGGAATATGAGTTTACACTGTTGTTGATGAAAGTTATCCTGCAGGGAACTTTAAAACTGTTAGTCCCTTTATAAGTGAATGAAGCAACCGGGACAGGCTCATTCTTGTAACATCCGCCGGAAATAATCAAGAGGAATGCCGCGATCGATATTGCTTTTGACACTCTCATGCATCGCTGCTGTTTATTCGGCCAGGATCAGGATCTTATTTGAAAGCACTTCAATAACTCCTCCGTTGATCTCAAAGTACTGTTCTTTTTCCCCTTTGTTCTGAAGTTTGACCCTGCCCTTTTTCAGGATAGAGATCAGGGGTGCATGGTCATTCAGTACTTCGAAAGAACCGTCGATCCCCGGCAGCTGAACAAGCTCAACCTGGTCGCCGGTAAACAGCGTGGAATCGGGGGTTATAATATCAACTTTCATACTTTTTCGCTACTTCGCTATTTCGCTACCTCGCTACTTACTTTCAGCCAGCATTTTCTTGCCCTTCTCAATAGCTTCCTCAATGGTACCGACCAGGTTGAAAGCCGATTCGGGATATTCATCCACCTTGCCATCCATGATCATATTGAAACCCTTGATGGTGTCTTCTATATTTACGAAAGTTCCCGGGATACCGGTAAACTGCGTGGCAACATGGAAAGGCTGTGACAGAAACCTCTGAACGCGGCGTGCCCTTGCAACAACCAGCTTATCCTCATCGGAAAGCTCATCCATACCAAGGATTGCAATGATATCCTGAAGTTCCTTGTATCTCTGAAGTATCATTTTTACCCTCTGGGCACAGTTGTAATGTTCATCACCCACAACATCCGGTGATAAGATCCTTGAAGTGGAATCAAGGGGGTCAACAGCCGGGTAGATGCCCAATTCGGAAATTTTGCGGCTAAGTACCGTGGTGGCGTCAAGGTGGGCGAAGGTCGTCGCAGGTGCCGGGTCGGTAAGGTCATCAGCAGGCACGTATACTGCCTGAACCGAAGTGATGGAACCCCTTTTTGTTGAGGTGATCCTTTCCTGCATTATACCCATCTCAGTAGCCAATGTAGGCTGATAACCCACTGCCGAAGGCATACGTCCGAGCAATGCCGAGACTTCGGAACCGGCCTGGGTGAAACGGAAAATATTGTCGATGAAAAACAGGATGTCGCGGCCGCCCGAGGTCTCGTCACCATCGCGGAAATATTCTGCAACGGTCAGACCTGATAAGGCAACACGTGCACGGGCTCCGGGAGGTTCATTCATCTGCCCGAACACCAGGGTAGCCTGGGATGCAGCAAGTTCTTTATGGTCAACCTTTGAAAGGTCCCATCCGCCTTTTTCCATAGCCTCGGTAAATTCCTTACCGTAACGGATAACACCCGATTCAATCATTTCACGAAGGAGGTCGTTGCCTTCACGTGTGCGCTCACCAACCCCGCCGAAAACCGACATGCCGGAATATTTCTTTGCGATGTTGTTGATCAGCTCCATGATGATGACCGTCTTCCCAACTCCGGCACCGCCGAACAGTCCGATCTTGCCTCCTTTGGAGTAGGGCTCAATGAGATCAATGACCTTGATTCCGGTAAAAAGCACCTCTTTGGTGGTAGTCAACTGATCAAATGGAGGAGGATCACGGTGAATGGGATAAACATGTTCTTTGGAGACAGGTCCGAGCCCGTCGATAGGGTTACCAATCACATTGAATAACCTTCCCCTGATCTCTTCAGTGGCAGGCATTGAGATAGGACCTCCTCTTTCACGGACTTCCATCCCCCGGCTAAGACCGTCGGTAGAGTCCATGGCTACGGTCCTGACCGTATTCTCACCAATAAAATACTGGCATTCGAGAACGATCTCATCGCCATTCTCATTCTTTACTTCAAGTGAATCATAAATATTCGGGAGAGACATTCCTTCGTCAAAAGCCACGTCAATGACCGGACCGATGATCTGCAGAATTTTCCCCTTGACCAGATCTTTCTTGGGACTTTTCGCTTGCATATACCTTTGGAAAATTTATACAAACCTACATCAAATTGACGAAATGTCCAAGCATGGACAGAATAAATCAGTATTTTTACCGTTTCTCATTCAGTCAACCCTAACAAATTTTCGAACATGTACATGAGCAAGAAATGGTTGCTTGCCCTGATCTTTGTCCCTATTATGTCTTACGCACAGCGTAATGTCGATGCTATTGTCGACACTGTTGAATCAAAAAGCGGGACTGTGCTCCTTTACAAAAACCATACCTGGGAGTTCCTCGAAAATGAGCCTGTCATGATGAGCATCGAAGAGGATTCAACAGGGGTATTCAGCAAACAATGGATTAACGACCAGATATTCGCCTACCGTATACAAAGGGATTCTATAAAAGACACCCTGCTTGTCCTTGTCGATTCCCTGCATCGTTTTCACATGCCGGTATACGGCCATCTTTTCCGTGGATTCACCTACACGCATAAAGGCCTTGATATCAAACTCGATAAAGGAGATACTGTAAGGGCTGCATTCAACGGCGTGGTGCGTTATGCAAAATACAACAGGGGAGGCTTTGGCAACCTTATCATCATCCGTCATTATAACGGTCTTGAATCTTATTACGGCCATAATTCAAAACTCCTGGTCAAGGTGAACCAGGTTGTAAAGTCGGGCGACCCGATATCTCTTGGAGGGTCCACCGGCCGCAGCAGGGGACCTCATTGCCATTTTGAACTACGGTACAAGGATGTTCCACTGGATGCCCTTAGAGTCATTGACTTCGACAACCAGAAACTGATCGCTGCCCGTTTCCCGATCACCAAAAAAGTATTTTATCCGAACAACTACGATGTCAATGCCGTTTACCATAAGATCAAAAACGGAGATACCATCGGCCACCTGGCCAGGAAATATCACACCAACGTGAAAGAGATCTGCGCCATGAACAAGATCAAGCAGAATTCGAAGCTGAGGGTGGGGAGCACGATAAGAGTGAGGTAGCAAAAAGCGAAATTGTAGTGAGCGAAGCTTTTCACAAAAGCTGCATCAGGTGCAAGGAGCGAGCGATTTCGCTACTTCGCTATTTCGCTACTTCGCTACCTGCACCAGGAAATACCTTCTTCTGAAATACAATAAGCATCAGCACACCGGTAGTGATGGCTGAATCAGCGACGTTGAAGACAGGCCTGAAGAACACCAGTTCATCGCCTCCGAAGATGGGGACCCAGTGAGGGAAATGGGTTTCAATGATGGGAAAATAAAACATGTCGACAACTTTGCCATGAAGGAAGGAGGCATATCCCCCGCCCTTCGGGAACACTGTCGCCAGCTGCATGAACGAACTCTCACTGAAGAAAAGTCCGTAGAAAGCCGAATCAAGAATATTCCCGATAGCGCCTGCAAGGATCAGGGCAATGCAGACGATCAGCAGGTTTCCTGCCCCTTTTTTCGTGACATTGTAAAGCCAGATAAAAATAGCGACAATGGCAAAAAGGCGGAATATACTAAGCATAAGCTTGCCCCATTGCCCGCCAAGCTTCATCCCGAATGCCATGCCTTCATTTTCTGTAAAATGAAGATAAAACCAATGGCCTATCACCGGATGGCTTTCTCCCAGGTAAAAAGTAGATTTGATCCAGATTTTAAGAACCTGATCCAGGACAAGGATCAGAAATACGATCCAGAAGGCTTTTTTCATTCTTCGTGATCCGGGAGGTCTATTGCCTGACGTGGTGTAAGTGAAGGCGTTGCCTGAACGCGTTTTGCTTCAATACTCAAGGTTGCATGGGGAACCGAACGTAAACGGTCCTTGGGAATAAGTTTGCCTGTAACCCGGCAGATGCCGTAAGATTTATTTTCGATACGGATCAGAGCGTTCTCAAGGGATTTGATGAATTTTTCCTGGCGTGCAGCAAATTTACTGTTCTCTTCTTTTGAAAATACCTGGTACCCTTCCTCAAGAACCTTG
Organism: uncultured Bacteroidales bacterium; assembly: GCA_903824935.1. Lineage (GTDB taxonomy): Bacteria > Bacteroidota > Bacteroidia > Bacteroidales > FEN-979 > CAIRDP01. The sequence continues at coordinate 4,254 of CAIJYT010000144.1, forward strand.
AATGTTGGCGAGGTGTCGTTGGTATCATGCTCATTACCCGTGGTGTATGCATCAGTTAGCAGCTGCAGGTCATTTCGGGCCTTCTCAAGCTTCTGAAGTATGATCTGCCTGAACTCATCAAGCTCTTCATCAGTATATCTTGTTTTGGCTTTCTCCGGTGCTGTTGCTTTTTTCATAGCTCTTCAGGTTAAGGTTCTAAAACAAACAACGACAGAAATATAGCTCCCTGCCGTCTTCAGTTCAATCCACCTTTTCGATGGAAATTTTGGTTTTTATAGTTTCTGTCAGCTCAATCTCATCGATGTCATTGCCTTCTAATTTTGAAATAACCGAAAATGACTGAGCCAGAATTTCGTTGCAAATATAAGAATTATTCTGATTCACCGCTTCATCCATTTCAGGATGAGACAGTACTTTAACGCGGATCTTATCGGTTACCTCGAATTTTTTATCCTTGCGAAGGTTCTGGATACGATTGACCAGTTCTCTGGCAATGCCCTCATTTTTCAATTCTGGCGTGATGGTTGTATCCAATGCCACCACCAATGGCCCGAGGGCAGCTGAAATATACCCCGGGAGGTCGTCGGTCAGTATCTCAACATCGCCTGTTTCAAAAATATAGGTGCTCCCGTTGGGATAAGTTTTCGTATATGATCTTTCCCTTTCGAATTCAGCGATGACAGCCTGGTTCCATTCTTTCATATCCTCGGCTATCATTTTCATATCCTTGCCGCATTTCGGGCCGAGCTTTTTGAAATCGGGTTTTATCTTTTTGGATATAATCCCCTCTGTATCAGTAATGTATTCTATCGCTTTCACATTCACTTCCGAGAGGATGAGATTTTTTACCAGCTCTACCTGTTCTTTCAGCTTTTCGTTAAGAAGAGGGATGAGAATGCGGTTCAGCGGCTGGCGAACCCTGATGTTGGTTTTTTTACGGATAGACAAGGTAAGCGAAGAGATTTTCTGGGCGATTTCCATCCTCTCTTCAAGGTTTTTATCTATAACTGCCGGATCAGATTTGGGAAATTCATTAAGGTGCACCGAATCGGCACTGCTTCTTCCTGTCACATTATTAAGGTCGATAAACAGGCGTTCGGCGAAGAAAGGTGCGATGGGTGCGATCATCCTGGAGATCGCCTCAAGGCAGTGATAGAGGGTCTGATACGCACTGACTTTATCGGCGCTGTAATCGCCTTTCCAGAAACGCCGCCTGCAGAGGCGAACGTACCAGTTGCTGAGATGCTCATCCACAAAGTCCATGATTGCCCTTCCGGCCCTGGTAGGTTCGTAATCGGCATAGCTTTCATCAACAACACTGATCAGTGAGTTGAGTTCCGACAATATCCAGCGGTCTATCTCGGGGCGCTCACATAGGGAAAGTTCAGTTTCAGAATAGGTAAACCCGTCAATATTTGCGTAAAGGGCAAAGAAGGCATACGTATTATGAAGGGTCCCGAAAAACTTGCGCTGGGCTTCGACTATACCGTCGGTATCAAATTTCAGGTTATCCCAGGGCTGGGAATTGGTGATCATGTACCAGCGTGTGGCATCGGGCCCGAATTTTGCAAGGGTCTCGAAAGGATCCACACCATTTCCAAGGCGTTTCGACATTTTATTCCCTGACTTGTCAAGAACAAGCCCGTTAGAAACACAGGTTTTGAAGGAAACCGAGTCAAACAGCATAACCGCAATGGCATGCAGTGTAAAGAACCAGCCGCGGGTCTGGTCAACCCCCTCGGCAATGAAATCGGCAGGGAAATAGGATTCCAGGCTGCGCGACTTGTCAAAGGGGTAATGATACTGGGCATAAGGCATGGCGCCTGAGTCGAACCAGACGTCGATAAGGTCGGTTTCCCTGTACATGGGACTTCCGTCGTCACTGATCAAAATAATATCGTCTACAAACGGGCGGTGAAGATCGAAGGTGTGATAATTCGCATCACTCAGATCGTCTTCGGTAAATGAAGCCAGGGGGTTGGTTTTCATGATCCCTGCTGCAAACGCTTTTTCGATTTCCTTCTTCAGATGTCCAACCGATCCTATGCAGATCTCCTGCTTGCCGTCTTCAGTCCGCCATATAGGAAGAGGGGTTCCCCAGAACCTTGAACGGCTCAGGTTCCAGTCGACGAGATTCTCGAGCCAGTTCCCGAACCTGCCAGTTCCTGTGGATTCAGGTTTCCAGTTTATGGTATTGTTCAGGCTGATCATTTTATCCTTGTAGGCCGTCGTGCGGATGAACCAGGAGTCGAGGGGATAATACAGAACAGGCTTGTCGGTGCGCCAGCAATGCGGATAGGAATGTTCGTATTTCTCTGATTTGAAGGCTTTGTTCTCGTGTTTCAGCCTTACAATGATGTCAATATCAACGGGTGGGCATTCCTTGTTTGCGCAGTCGTCATCATATTCTACCTTGACATACCGCCCTGCAAATTCTCCCATCTGTTCGGTGAAACGGCCCTGCCTGTCAACCAGGGTCAGGGAACCAAGGCCATACTGCCTGCCAACCCTGAAGTCATCTGCCCCGAAGCTCGGCGCGATATGTACAATACCCGTTCCGTCTTCCGTAGTAACAAAATCACCTAAAACAACCCTGAAAGGATCACCATCCTCAGGCAGTGCATAGGGAAGAAGCTGCTCATAGCGGAGGTTCTCAAAATCAGAACCCTTATATTCAGCAATGATCCTGTAAGGGATATTCTTCTGGCCTTCGTGGTAGTCCTCAAGTTCAAGGGTTGAATTTTTCTCAGGGAGATACTGGTGAAGGAGGTCCTTCGCCATGATCACTGTCTGCTCACGGAAGGTGTAAGGATTAAACGTCCTGATAACCAGGTATGTTATGTCTTTCCCGACAGCAAGGCCTGTGTTTGAGGGCAGTGTCCAGGGAGTGGTTGTCCATGCAAGAAAATACACATCGCCGAACATATCTTTGAACAGGAAATCCGATTTTTCGTTGCGGATGACCTTGAACTGGGCAACAACCGTATTGTCTTTTACAGTTTTATAGGCTCCAGGCTGATTAAGTTCATGGGTGCTCAGGCCGGTCCCGGCTGCGGGAGAGTATGGCTGTATGGTGAAACCCTTATAAAGCAGTCCTTTTTCATGCAGTTTGCTCAGGAGGTACCATACCGATTCAATGTATTTGTTGTCGTAAGTGATGTAAGGATCGTCAAGATTGAGCCAGTATCCCATCTGCACGGTAAGCTCATCCCAGAGGTCCTTGTATTTCATCACCTCGCTGCGGCATTCTTTATTGTAATCTTCTATGGAAATCTTTTTACCGATGTCTTCCTTGGTGATCCCAAGCTTTTTCTCGACGCCAATCTCTATAGGGAGTCCGTGGGTATCCCAGCCTGCCTTACGGCTCACATAGAACCCCTTCATGGTTTTGTAGCGGCAGAATATATCCTTGATGGTCCTGGCCATCACATGATGTATGCCGGGTTTGCCATTTGCCGAGGGGGGGCCTTCGTAAAAAACATAGGGAGCTTTGCCTTTTGTCAGTTCAAGGCTTTTCTCAAAAGTATCATGCTCCTTCCAGTATGATTGTATGTCTTTCCCGGTTTTTGTAAGGTCGAGATTTGAGTATTCGGTGTATTTCGTTTCCATCCATTAAAAAAAGTGTGCAAAGGTAAGAAGAAGTAGTGAGATAGCGAAATAGCGAAGTAGCGAAATTTGTTCTTCGCGAAAAATTTCAGTGGATAAAGCGACGCCTCAACCGTAGCCGCGTTGCAAAGATGCGAGCGGTTAATCCGGGAACATCAGAGTGACGCTGGCGCCGCCTCCGGGATTATTCCTTACCTCGACCTTTCCGCCATGTGCATCCATGACCATTTTGGCAAGGCAGAGGTCAAGCCCCACGTTTTCATCTACATGCTGGTCCCCCACCCCGAAAAGAGTAAACAGGTTTTTAAGCGAATGCTCATTAAAACCGGGCCCGTGATCGGTAATTTCACAGCCTGAATATCCTTTCCGTATAACCTGGATTATGCTGACCTCCCCTCCGTCGGGTGAATATTCAATTGCATTTTCAACCACTCCAAGGAAACATTTTTTCATCAGCTTTTCGTTGCCGTTCACCATAAGCACCGGCAGGGATGGATCAAGCATGATTTTAAGACCTTTCCGGCTTATCTGGTGAGTATATTCGTTAAGAGAGGCCTCAAGGGTTTTTCCAAGGGATACAGGTTTTCTCGGAAGAGGGTTCTCCCTGGCTATAAGTTCGGTGAGCTGGAGCACCACGGCAAGAAATTTCTCGAGGCGCATCGAAGAATGGTAAATAAAACTGACTTGCTCTTTCAATTCAGGAGTTTCGACTTCATCCTGGAGGATATTGGTAAATCCAAGGATTGCATTCAGGGGAGTGCGCACTTCATGATGGATCATGTGAAGGAAGTCTGTTTTTGCCTTATCAAGGGATTGCAGGCTGCGGTATGCTTTTTCCAGTTCCTCGTGGGCCGACCTTAGTGCTTCTGTCCTTTCTTCCACTTTCTGCTCAAGCCATGAATTGACTTCGAGGAGCTGCTGACGGCTGGATTTCAGTTCGAGATGAGTTCTGACCCTTGCAAGAAGCTCTTCTGGTGAAAACGGCTTGGTGATATAATCAACACCGCCACTTGTAAATGCCCTGTTGAGACTGGCCATATCGGTCCTTGCCGTGAGAAAGATCACGGGCGTATGGTTGTTTGCTGGCATGCTTTTGATCCTGATACAGGTCTCATAACCATCCATCCCGGGCATCATGATATCGAGCAGTATCAGGTCATAACTTTCGGTTTCAAGCAATTTGATTGCTTCCGGACCGCTGAATGCGTAATCGACCTGGTAACTCAGGGGTGCAAGCAGCGCAGCCAGCACCTTAAGGTTCTTGGGGTTATCATCGATGGCCAGTATTTTAAAATTCCGGGATTCCATATAAGAAGATTTGAACCTGTGAATATCGCTTCTTTCAATCAGATTCAATTTACAGCAACCGGATTTTTTTGAACAGGGTCCTGTGAATTGAATCCCTAACAATAAAAAGATGTTATGTTAAAACCATTTACTATATTTGAGTAATTTTTTTGCATTATGCGGGAAACCTCAGAAATAGTACTTGAAAATATCTTTCAGCGAAGGAGTGTGAGAATCTTTACGGGTGAAGCTGTTGATCATAGTGAACTGATGACTTTAATGAAAGCCGCAATGTCAGCACCTTCGGCAAGGAACCGCCAGCCGTGGGCCTTTGTTGCGATTACAGAGCGCAGCATACTGGATCAGCTTGCCGAAGGACTTCCAAAAACGAAAATGCTTTACCAGGCAGGGGCCGCTATCATCGTTTGCGGGGATTCCTCTGTCGAACTCCAGGATGGGGCTGCCGACTTATGGTACATTGATGCAGCGGCCTGTTCCGAGAATATCCTGCTGGCAGTCCAGGCAATGGACCTGGGTGCGGTGTGGAGCGCCCTTTATCCATATGAAGAAAGGTCAGGTCACGTGGCGAAAGTCCTTGGCCTGCCTGCTCATATCCAGCCCTTCTCTGTTATTCCGATCGGACATCCCGCAGGTGACGAGATGCCGAAAGACAAATTCAGGCCCGAAAGAATACATTGGGAGAAATGGGAATAGCTTTACCGGGCAACTAAAACAGAAAAATAACATCTAATTGACAGGATGATGGAATGGATTGAGAAGCTTGACGGGTCGGTGATAGTGAGTGACCTTAATGGGAAAGTGATTTACGCTAATGAGACAGCAGGACGAGTTTTTGTCAAACCCGGCGAACCGCCCCTGATTGGCCGTGACCTGATGAGCTGCCATAACGGGAATTCAAAAAAGATTATTGGGGAAATAATGGAATCAAGGGTTAAGAATGTATATACTATTGAAAAAAAAGGCAGGAAGAAGCTGATCTATCAGACCCCCTGGATCGTTGACGGGGAGCTGAAAGGGCTTGTGGAATTATCTCTTGAGATCCCTTTTAACCTGCCTCATTTTGTACGAGAGTAATAAAACCAAAATATGAGGAAAATTTTCGGGTTGTTAATCCTGGCAGCCATTCTTTCCGGCGGATGTATGCATCGCAATACACTGAAACAAGGGCCTTATCTCGGCGTCATCCGTATCGACAGTTCCGATGATAAAACAGACCTTCCTTTCAACATGATCTACGCACAGACACCCGACGGTCAGAAAGTCATGCAGGTGAGCAATGCAGGTGAGGTGATTATGATCAATGAATTTGCAGTCTCCGGGGATACGGTTTTTATGAAATTTCCTGTTTTCACCTCCGAGATCATCGCTTTGATAAGGCATGATTCACTTATCGGAAGATATTATCCGAAAGGCAAAGAAGATGGATCCTGGTATAAATTTTATGCTATTCAGGGGATGACCGACAGGTTTCCCTGGGCAAATAAGAAACCAGATGCAAACCTTACAGGCCGTTGGAAGATCAGCGAAAACAGAGGCAATACCGATTCAGCATTCCTGATTGGTGAATTTGTTCAGGACAGTAACCATATTGCAGGTACTATTCTTGATCCCGCCGGCGATTATCGATTCCTCGAAGGAAAAGTTTCGGGGAATAAATTCATGATCTCAGCAGTGGACGGCGCTCATACCTTGATACTGACAGCCGACATTTCCCCAGGTGGTAAACTTGAGAACGGAAGGTTAACAGGAGGCCCGAGATGGAAAACCAGCTGGAAAGCTGAGAGAAATGAGACTTACATGCTTCCTAAGATGGATGAGCTGCTAAAGTTAAAACCCAATGCCCCTTTGTTCAATTTCAGCATGCCCGATATCAATGGTGACATAGTTACACTTAATGATCCGAAATTCAAGGAGAAGGTGGTCATTGTGATAGCTATAGGCACATGGTGCCCGAACTGCCTTGATGAAACCATGTTTTTTAAAGACCTTTACACTTCATACAAGGACAAGGGGCTTGAGATCGTGGCCCTTTGCTTTGAAGGCAAGTCTTTTGAAGCATCGAAAAAGCCTATGGAAAGGTTTATTGCCCATACAGGGGCAGGATACTCCTTCCTTTATGCAGGCCCCCGCGGCAGCGAAGCCCTGCATTCAGTGCTGTATAACCTGGAAGGCCGCTGGGCCTACCCGTCATCAATCTACATTGACAGGAAAGGGGTGATAAGAAAGGTAGAAACAGGTTTTTACGGCCCCGGAACCGGGAAGCATTACAAAGACTATTCTGAAGAAACCACGAAATTTATAGAGAAGTTGCTGAATGAATAAAAGGCGAAATATTTCGCTATTTCGCTACTTCGCTACTTTTTTAATACGCCCACTTAACCCATACGCTTCCCCAGGTAAACCCTCCCCCGAAAGCAGCAAGTATCACATTGTCGCCTTTCTTCAGTTTGTTTTCCCATTCCCAGAGACATAACGGTATGGTGCCTCCGGTGGTATTGCCGTAACGTTCAATGTTTATCATGACCCGGTCTGTTCCGACTCCCATGCGTCGGGCAGTAGCATCTATAATGCGCAGGTTTGCCTGGTGAGGAACGAGGTATGCAACATCTTCCGATTTCAGGTTGTTCCTTGCCATGATCTCTGCTGCCGCATCCGCCATTTTAGTCACTGCAAATTTGAAAACAGGCTGACCTTCCTGGTATACGAAATGTTCTCCGGCATCAATTGTCTCATATGATGATGGTTTCAGTGAACCACCGGCCTTCATGTGAAGGTGTACCCTGCCCGATCCGTCCGATTGCATGATGGAATCCATGATCCCTACTTCATCTTCGGTAGGCTCAAGTAAAATCGCACCTGCGCCATCCCCAAACAGGACACAGGTTTCCCGGTTGGTGTAGTCTACGATGGATGACATTTTATCGGCCCCCACAACAATGGCTTTTTTAATTGAGCCCGTCTCGATGAATTTGGATGCCGTCACCAGTGCATAAATAAGACCTGAACAGGCAGCATTCAGGTCGTAACTGAACGCATTCTTTATCCCGGCCTTGTCACAGATTATATTTGCTGTTGCAGGGAATACCATATCAGGTGTAACAGTAGCGCAGATCAAAAGACCAATCTCTTCGGGACGGGTTCCTGTTTTCTCACACAGGGCTTTTACGGCTTCGGCTCCCATATCGGAAGTTCCAAGACCTTCTCCCTTCAGGATATGCCTTTCCTTAATGCCTGTACGCGACATGATCCACTCATCCGAGGTATCGACCATGGATTCCAGCTCTTTATTGGTAAGAATGTAAGGAGGAACCCAACCCTGAATTCCTGTGATTGCAGCCCTGATCCTGGTCATTGGATGATGTTTAAAAATTGTTGATTGTGTACTGCTCAAGCGCATGTTTGATTTTGGCAGGCAGCTCAGCTAAGGTGATTTCCCTCGAAAGCAGGATCATGTTTTTAATTGCTGTACTGTTTGAGATCCCATGGCCGACGATCACGTTCCCGTTCACGCCCAGGATTGGGGTGCCTCCATAAATCTCATAGTTGAAACGGTCGAGATAAGAATCTTTGATCCCGCGTTTCACCAGGACCCTGTACATGGCTTCTATCTGTTTCAGCACGATGTTTCCGACAAAACCATCGCATACGATGACATCAATATTATCCCTGAATAATTCCCTTCCTTCAACATTTCCGATGAAATTATAGTCTTTCGAATCTTTCATCAGCTGGAAGGCCGACTGGGTGGTAAGACTGCCTTTTTTTTCTTCTGATCCTATACTGAGAAGGCCTACCCTGGGATTCTTGACATGGAATACATATTCTGCAAAAAGCGACCCCAGCAGCCCGAACTGGTACATGACGTCGGGTTTGGCATCAGGATTGGTTCCCACATCAATAAGAATGGACATCCCTCCGTTCTCTTTTGCAATATAAGCAGGAGAACTCGGGCGGATAATTCCCTGGATATTCCCGACACTGTAAATCGCTCCGACAAGCATGGCACCGCTGCTTCCCGCACTGGCAAAGGAATTGATCTCCTCATGTTTCAGAAGCCGGAAACCTGTTGAAATACTTGAGTTTGGCTTGTTAACAAGAGCCTTTGTGGGGCTTTCATCCATCTCTATCAGATCGGGAGCATCCACGATATCAAATATCGAAGGACTTACATTTTCTTCCTTCAGGAAAGCAAGAATAATATCCTTGTCCCCGATCAAAACGATCTTGTCGCTGGGAGGTAGCTCTTTATGAGCCATTAATGCACCATGCAAAGTAGCATTAGGTGCAAAATCCCCTCCCAAAACATCTAACCCGATCCTCATTAGACAGAAATTTGGTGAACGACTGATTAATTCGTCGGCGAATAATCCCGCATTTCCGGATTATTCCGCAGCTGCCTTTACAACAGCCTGCTTCCCACGGTAATAACCGCATTCCGGACATACCCTGTGGTAAAGAACCGGTGCGCCGCAATTGGTGCAAAGGGCAAAGGTAGGGCTTTCAGCTTTATCATGTGTCCTTCTTTTATCCCTGCGTTGATTCGAAATTTTTCGTTTAGGATGTGGCATACTATTTATGTATTAATGTTAATCTGATAATTAAATTCAAAATTCGTTATTCGTTATTCGTTATTCGTTATTCCTTTTCTTTAAGCTTTCTTAGGACTTCCCATCGCGGATCAGGCTCATGAGTAAAGTCAGGATCTTCAAGTCTCTTTATAACGTCAGGATTACAAAGACTTTTTCCTTTACTGTCATTCCCGTGAACACGGTGTGCCGGCAACATCACGCACACATATTCATAAAGGAAGTGACTGATATCAACCCGGCCATCAGATTCCTTGATAATCAGGATGTCTTCACTTTCTTCCTCATAGTGGTCGCTGAGCTTTACAACCAGGTTCTGCTTGCCGGCGATTTCAATAACCAGCGGATCCCCGCATCGATCACAAACCATACCGAGGGTCCCAAGGATATCGAAAAGGAAAACAAGCATCCGCTCATCTTTCTCCATCTCAGTGAGGATCTTTATTTTGCAGTCAGTGATATCACTGTAACTATAATGTTCAAAGAACGAATGATCTAAAGTGAGTTCAAAATTATGCAGTCCGGGTTTCAATCCACTGAACTGGATCTGGTATTTCTCCATTTTGTCCACTTGACTTCAAAAAGCCTGCAAAATTAAAAATTTATTTGATGACTACCAAAACTGTTATAAGCCATATACTTGTATTTCTATATATTTGCCCCATAAAATTCAAGATTATGTTCAATACGATTATAACCTGGATGATCCCTTTCATGCCCAAAAAACTGGTATGGATCTTCTCTAAAAAATACATTGCCGGCGAGACTATCGATGATGCGGTAAAAGTAAGCAGGGCGCTCAATGCCGATGGTATAAAGATCACCATTGACCTTCTCGGAGAGTTCATAACAACGCTTGATGAGGCTGCCGAAAATAAAGCGGCCTACCTCACTATCATTGACAGGATCCAGAAAGAAAAGATTGACGGGAATTATTCTTTGAAACCAACAAGTTTCGGATTGCTTCTTGATAAGCAGGTATGTTTTGCACATATCCTCGAAATCGTTGCCAAAGCCGCTTCCTACGGCAATTTTGTTCGTATCGACATGGAGGACTCACCTTGTACCGACCTTGAGATCGAACTCTTCAGGAAGCTGAAACAGGAATTCCCGGCGAATGTCGGGCTGGTAGTCCAGGCCTATATGAGACGAACGCTACAGGACCTTAAAAACCTGAAGGATATTCATTCGGCTGAAACTCCTTTGAATTTCAGGCTTTGTAAAGGTATTTATGTTGAACCTGAGGCAATTGCATATAAAAAGTACCCCGAGGTCAATGAGCATTACCTTGAGGATCTTGAGTTCATGTTTGCCAACGGTTATTACCCGGGCATTGCAACCCATGACCGGCCTCTGGTTGAAGGCGCGTATAAACTGATTGAAAAATACAATGTCCCCGGGAAAATGTACGAATTCCAGATGCTTTACGGTGTAACCCCCGATTTAAGAAAGAGCATAGTTGATAAAGGGCATACGATGAGAGTTTACGTTCCTTTCGGCAGGGAATGGTTCGGTTATTCGACACGCCGGTTGAAGGAAAACCCGAAAATGGCAAGCCTCATTATTAAGGCGATTTTCGTCAGAGGATAAGAAGGATGTACCAATTACTTAAACGCTTTCTCCGGCATCCCGTCACCGCTGAGTCCCAGCCTTGCAAAATAAGTCGGGACAGGTTTACCCATCAGGCTATCCACATACATTTTTGCAAGGTATTGTCCCAGCATGAAACCCTGGCCCCTCAGGCCGAGGAACAAACCTGATTCCGGGTCGATAACCATCCTGGGTTCAACATAATAGCCTGCCCATACCGCCTGGAAACCAACTGAAGAAAGCTCAGGTATCCAGTTTGTAAATACTTCGGAAGCGATCTCAACAAAATCTTCGGAGTTGACCTTTATGTTTTTTTCAGATTCCTGAGGATCTACTGCCGGTGAGGCACAACCAATGATTTGCCCTGTTTCGGCCAGTTGCTGACCATACACTGCCGAGAATCCCTTATACTTTCTCCTGTCGATCAGCATGGGAAGCGGGCTTCCGTCTTTTCCAAGCATGGGCAGGCGGCGTGTTATAAAGGCCTGGTGCTTTACAGAATAAAGCCCCGTGTCAAAGCCGAGCATTTTAGCAAATTTGCCTCCTTCAGGCCCAAGTGCATTGATGAAGATCTCAGTCTCATATTCAATATATTCCTTCTCATGGTTCAGAGCAAGGACTTTGTAATGGCCGTTCACCCTGCTAACATCCACAAGACGGCAATCTTCTTCAATCCTTCCGCCTTTTTCTAATCCAATGCGCCGGATCAGGTCGATAACCCTTCCCGGGGTTGCCTGCCAGCAGTCTTTGGTGATAAGTGCGGCCAGGTAATTGTTCATTGATGGATTGATCCTGGGAGATATCTCTTTTCGAAAATCCTTTGGCTCAACCATGAAAGCGTTGGACCACGATCTGGATGTTTCCAGGGCACTTAACATCTGCTCATCGTGGGCAAACGTTACATAAAGTATTGGCCTGAAATCAATGTTATGGATGTGCTGAAGTTCAGTGAATATTTCGAGATTATGATTTGCAATATCGCTTAGCTCAGGCACAGAGAAGTTGGGACGGCCGCCTGCTATGTTACGCCAGGAAGCACCTCGCCCGAAATTCAGCAATACTGGCTCTTTGCCGGCTTCACTGAGGTAACGGAACAAAGCGCTTCCCCCAATGCCTCCCCCTGCAATCACTGCATTGACCCTGATCTTTTTCGTCTTCTTCCCGTTGATCTCCGTGATGACCTGTTCATGCACGTTCCTGGGATAAAGCTCTCCCATGGCAACCTGGTTCGACAGGGGTCCCCGGGGTGTCGGTTCACCAACTATGCTGATCCCTGTTCCGGCAAGGCGTGTCTTGAGTCGTTTTATACAACGCTTTCCCCTGCACGCCCCCATTCCAAGCCTCGTGGTATGCTTAACCTCATCCACAGAGATAAATTTCCATTCACCTATCACTTCCATGATCTCGTCAAGGGTCACATCATCGCAATGACATACGTATGTAGCTCCCTCAGCTGTATTCTGGTACGGCTTGAATTCAACAGGCTCAGGATAAGCCGGTTTGACAATAAACCCCCTCACAGCGGTAAGGTCCTTACCGTGTATGTCGACAGTCCTTACCCTTGCTATATTCGTTTTATTATGCTTTCGGAAGATCTTCTCTACAACGCCTTCGCCAAGTTTCTTACCATTGTTGTCAACCAGGAAACATTCCGATTTTTCTTCTACCGCATATTCTATAGGCAGGAACAGCCAGTCTTTTTTCAAATTATAACCGAAGATGGCCAGGCCAGGGCACTGGTAAACACAGTCCATGCATCCAGTGCATTTATTGAAATCTATTTCAGGTACATTACTTGTGGATGACTTGGTGATGGCCCCGTTCGGGCATGAAAATGCACAGGGATTGCAGGCAAAACCATACAGGCAGTCGATCAGTACGAAGCCTTTCTCATTCATCCTGTCAAGGCCGGGCAGGTATGGATCCTGGATGATACGGACAGGATGCTGCTGGGAATCAATATATTCCTTTGAGAGGGAAAGAAAAGCGTCATAATCATAACGTTCGCCCATCTCCTGGATAATCTCATAAGCAACCTGCTGTCCCCTGAGCACCGCACTGGTTCCTTCGCCAATACGGATGGCGTCGCCCGCCCCGAAACATTTCCTGCCGAAGACCTCGTTTCCCTTGATAAGAAGCTGGTCGTCGCAGACCAGGCCTGTGCAGATATTGATGGCATCGATGCCGTCAATAATTTTTTCTGTTCCCGGTATGGGTTTGAAATTTTTACATTCGGCAACCACGGCTCCAATAATGCCGTCGTGTGTTTCATTCGGGATGGCTTTAAGCAGGATATGGGATGTGAGGACAGGAATTCCAAGCCTTCTCACCCTGTTTGCCTGCACAGGAAAGCCTCCTTCGTTCGGAAGAGCTTCAATGATGGCCTTTACGCTGGCCCCGGCCTGCATAAGCTGGTATGAGGTGAGGTATCCTATGTTCCCTGCCCCGACGGTGAGTACATTCTTCCCAAGCAGGGTCAGTTCGCTGTTCATCATTTTCTGAACCACGGCCGCAGTGAATACCCCCGGGAGGTCATCATTCTCAAAGGTGGGCATGAACGGGACTGCGCCGGTTGCAACGATAAGGAATTCGCTGTCAACAAAGTAGATCTCATCGGTGAGGATATTCTTTACTGCAAGCCTCCCTCCTTCAAGGATATCCCATACCGTAGAATTAAGGAATATGCCCTCATGATCCTCACCTGCAAGTGTTTTCGCAATGTCGAAACCTCTCATTCCCCCGAACTTCTGCTCCTTTTCAAAGAAGAAGAACTGGTGGGTCTGCATCAGGAACTGTCCGCCAATCTTGTCATTATTATCGATCACTATGCAGTCGACCTTATGCCTGTTAAGTTCTTCACGGGCTGCCAGCCCGGCGGGGCCGGATCCTATAATGACTACCGTCGATTTATACACTTTCAGAGGTTCGTTTTTTTTCACCTCTGAAGGATTTGGCTCGAAATTATGGGGGATCTCTCTTACTTCCTTTATGCCATCCACCCTTGTAATACAGATCCTTTTGATCTGATCATCGACAAGCATCTCGCATGCTCCGCATTTCCCAATGCCGCATTCAAGGCTTCGTTCACGGTTTTTCAAGCTGTGGCTGTGGACCGGGAATCCTGCCTGGTGCAGGGCAGCAGCAATAGTGAACCCTTTTTCTCCGGTAACCGCCCTTCCTTCAAAAAGGAAAGTAGTGGTGTTCGGTTCGGGAATGTCAAGGATGGGGTGTTTCGTGATCTTATACATACTTAAAAAATTTCGAAGTAGCGAAGTAGCGAAATAAAAAATTGGTTGATGGATTGCCGGTCGGGGGATCCTGGCCGGGTTCTGGTAATGGAGTTCATAATGTAGTATCCAAGTTAGATCGGTAATAACCCCAGGGCAGAGCCCTGAACCCGGGTTCTTCCTCATTTGGCGGGGAATTTACCGGAAGTGATTAAAACGAGAATACAAAATTACATTTTTTTGCATGAACCCACACAGCCTGTGAATATTTTCACAGATGAAAATCAAATCCGAACGACAGTAAGTTTTCCATCCTGAGTTGTTTGCTTACGTCTTCATCGTAAAACAGCCTTGTCTGGAGGCTGGTTTTAAGATAATTGTTGATCCTGTACGCAAAGAGGTTTTTCAATGTCAGATCAACCTGTGATTGGTCGGCCTTGAACAGCAATAAATCGCAATTCCATTGAAGTTTTTTACCTATTGCACGGTCCACAAGCAGGTGCATGCTTAGCCCGTATTCGATGTGCTTTCTCTGTCCCTTTTCCACTCCGTAAAATGTATCACGGCCGGTTTTATCAAAAATACCCTGATCGAGCAGCCAGGTCAGTTTAGCTGAACTCAGGCCGATATCGATTATCCCGGTTTTTTTCAGTTCGAAGCCAAGGCCGCCCGAGAAGGTGCAGACCAGTGGGGTGAGAAAAGATGAATTTATTGTCCTGGTAACTGAACCTCCAGCTCCCGCCGAGGCATCCCAGGCATTGAATAGCCTTGTTGTAAGAATGGAAGACAGCATAAACCTTAAACCCTGTTCCAGGGAATAACTGATCCTTGTATTAAGGGTGTTTTCGTCGGTCTGGAACTTAGAGATGCTGTCAAGATAATAAACAAGCCCGAGGTTGTGAACAAGATCGTTGGTGATCTGAACCCGTTTCGAAATAATGCTGATCTTGTATTTTATGCTTTGGAGGAAGGCCAACTGGCCGGCGGTTTTATCGTCCTTGCCGTTAATGCTGGAATAGGCTGTTGCTGAAATACTGTAATCGAATTCATCGTTGAGGCTGAACCGACCTGGCAATGCCGGCAATTTTGGCCTGAAAACCAGCGAATGGCCCGAATTATCCCAGTTCAGGCCCTGGGCATCAAGTGACGCCGGAAGCAGACATGCTGCAAACAGGCAGCCCAGGAATACCATTTTCCCCATTGCCATTCAGTGATTTGTTATGCATGAACGACCTCTTATCGTGTTTTTGTTTCAGTCCTTATTAATTTCCCCGAAGCATTCCAGAAATCAAGGATGTCCATATCGACAAACAATACATTCACTTTCCCCGACTGAGCAGGCTGCGATTTAAGCGCAGAAGCTGCAATGCAAAAACTTGATTCGTTAAATTTGCCCATGAATTTTGCCCAGAAAATAACGCAGGTAAAAGCATATTTTGAAGGATCAAGATCAACCTTCTCCCCTACGGGCATCAGGTCCTTTTTAAGCCTGCCGAAAGTTGTCGATGAGTCGATCCTGCATGACTGGTTGATTTTCAGGTTCCCTGCAAAATCAGTCTCAACCCCCGAGCAGAATGTTGAATCCTGTGTGATGATACGGTAACCTGCAGAATTATAAAACTGGGACCTCCCTGGAAGGTTTTTATTTTTGCACCAGTCTACCAGGCCTGCAGAATCCCTGAATACACATAAGTATGAGGGATAGGCAGGGGAATAAAGATCCAGGTCATGCCTCACCGATTCAACTGTTTCTATCTGAGGATCTTTGATAGCGTATTTTCTCATCATTGCCGGTTTGCAGGCAAACAATCCTGCCAATATGAGGGCCGGCAAAACAAACATCATTCGTTTCATAATCTGCTTGATTTTTTGGAAGAAAGAACCTGTATGTCGTTTTTATAAGGGATGCCGGGAATACAGATGAAATCCCGGCACCCCCTCACCTTAACATCTATCGAAAAATGCAACACCCGGCTGATTATTATATCGGGAAAGTAACCAGGTAAGAGCGTGCGGATGCATCATACACAACAGTGTACGATCCCGATTTGATGGTGAGCTGGCTGTTCGTTCCGAGTTTCCTGGCTACAGGTTCTGAAAAAGTATATGGATCTTCAAATGCCAGGGTTCCGCTTCTAAAATAAGGAAGGGCAGATCCGTTCTCGTATTTCTGGAGGTCACCCTCGGAAACCATAAGTTCAAGCTGCCCTGCAGCATTGATTCTTGCCTGTGCCTGGCACTGGCCTGAGCCCGATCCTGCAACTTTATCAGTGCCGACTTCAATATCGAAGCAGATACCGAAGCCTGATTGGCATTGCAGCTTCGGGCGATGAAACGTTATAATGAGCTTGATCCAGACCGAGTAACATGGCGACGGCCCGGGGTTAACATTTGCAGAAACAAATTGTCCTGCATGCACTGCACCGGCGGCAGTAAGCATGCTTACTAAAAAGATTGCAATAATTTTTTTCATGGCTTTCAGATTTTATTTTTCCCTCTCCTGATGCGGGGAGAGGTTCCGCCGGCCCTTGATAAAGCGGGAAGGCCGTAATTCCCGCACATTAACACAAATCCTAACATTGAAAATGTCTCTTTCGTCAACTTGTATCCACAGATCCCCCTTTCTTTTTCCTCTTAATCCGGCATAAACCTGAAAGTGATATGTTATAAGAAAAAAAATATTTAATCCAATAGGAATCATTATTTTAGGATAAACGCTTGGATTTTATCTAAAAAATTTTTAGTATCTTTGCAGCGGATTTGAATCAGGATAAAAAATCAAAGGAAAACATGGAAAAAACAAAAGTTCTTTTTGTTACACAGGAAATCACGCCTTATCTTAAAGACAGTCATATGGGAATGATCGGGCGTTATCTTCCTCAGGGTATCCAGGAGAAAGGTAGGGAGATCCGTACATTCATGCCCCGTTTCGGAAATATCAATGAAAGGCGAAACCAGCTGCACGAAGTCATCCGTTTATCCGGGATGAACCTTATCATAGACGAGACTGATCATCCGCTTATCATCAAAGTGGCTTCAATTCAGCAGGCCAGGATGCAGATTTATTTTATTGATAATGAGGATTACTTTCAGAGAAAATATACCTTCCACGATAAAAGCAACAAATTCTTCACCGATAACGACGAAAGGGCGATCTTTTACTCAAGGGGGGTTATAGAAACAGTTAAAAAGCTGGGCTGGGGCCCCGATATCATTCACTGCCACGGATGGATGACAAGCCTCGTTCCTCTGTATATCAAAAAAGCTTATTACGAAAATCCCCTGTTTACCGACACCAAGATCATTATCTCGCTTTATGATGATGATTTTACAGAGGTCATGAACAAGAATTTCGCCGAGAAAGTCAAACTTGACGGAATAAATGCCAAGGACCTTAAACACTATAAGACGGCAAACTTCGTTAATCTTATGAAATCAGCGATAGATTTCGCAGATGGCGTTATAATAGGATCACCTTCTGTTAATAAGGAAATAATGGACTACCTGAAAAATACCGATAAACCTTTCCTGAAGTTTCAGCCAATGGACAGGTATATTGACACATTTTCTGATTTCTATGATGAGATCCTTGTCGCTGAGCCGGTTTCAGTTGATTAACCAAAAGATTCGATAAGCCATTGAAGTCAAAACTCCGTTATCTTCTGCCATCGCTCGTCCTGCTTTGCCTGACCATTCTGGTAAATTATTCGTGCAAGAAAGATCCATACCAGGTAGGTCTTGACCTGCTGCCCCCAAGCGACACCCTTAAAATTAAATCAACCGATACCTGTACTGTCATTGCTTACACTGAACGCGTTGATTCCGTTGCAACCAGCAACTGTTCAGAGCTGTCACTCGGAAGCATTGCCGATCCGATATTCGGCAATTCAACTATTAGTCTATATACACAACTACAGCCTTCCTCCACATCGGTAGATTTTGGCACAGCCCCTGCAGTTGATTCACTTATCCTCATGCTTTATTATTCGGGCTACTATGGTGATACTACAACCCAGCAAAAGATCAGGGTATATGAAGTGGCACAGGACATGCGCCTCGATTCGGGATATTATTCCAACAGGCAGATGCAGGTCTATCCGACCCTCCTGGCTGACCTTTCATTTAAGCCTCATCCAAAAGACAGCGTTAAAATTAAGGGCACCATGTATTCTGCTCACATCAGGCTGAACCTGAGCAAGTATTCAAATTATTTTGCGAATAAATTATTGTACGGCCCGCCTTCGGTTTATTCCACAACCGCTATGTTCAGTACATTTATGAAAGGTTTGTATATAGAAACCGAGGCGGTGAACTCCGGAGGGGCATTGCTGCATTTCGACATCTCGTCAAGCCTGTCAAAAATGTTGATGTATTTCCATAACTCAACTGCCGACTCACTCGCCTATTCCTACCTTCTGAATTCAACCTGTGCCAGGTTCCTTCATATAGATCATCACAATTATTTCAATGCTGCCCAGGATCTTAAACAGCAAATTTTTAACAGGGATACACTGCTTGGTAAAAACATGCTTTACCTCCAGGGGCTTGGAGGTACAAGGATCAGGTTCCGCATGCCTTATATCATGAATTTTGCAAAGAACAGGAAGGTTGCAATCAACGATGCTTTATTGCAGTTCAACAATGCTTCTACCGACACTACACTGAAACCGCCCCCTCTCCTGATCTGTATCCGCGACAGCGCCGGTCTTGTTGGTTCCGTTATCGACGAACTTGAAGGCACATCTTACTTCGGCGGGTCTTACAATAAGTCCTCCGGTTCATATTTCTTCAGACTTACCCGCCATATACAGAAACTCATAACAGGTTATTATTCAATAAACCGGGATCTGTATATTCAGGTAAATGATCCACTGAAGAATATTATATATCCCAACCGTGTCACCATCAATGGTTATAAACCATTATTACCTGGCGCACTTCCTTCAAGGTTCAGGTTGCTTATAACCTACACACTGCTCAATTAAGTTCTTTCTATTAATTATTATCTTTGAACTTTAAATGGTTTTGTTATGTGCGGAATTGTAGCATATGTCGGCCCTAAACAAGCTTACCCTATACTTATTAAAGGCTTGCGCAGGCTTGAATACAGAGGATATGACAGTGCCGGTGTTTGCCTGCTGAACAGCGAGTTGAAAGTATGGAAATGCAAGGGTAAAGTTTCGGAACTGGAAAAATATATTGAAGGCCAGGACCTGGGAGGTACCATCGGAATGGCACACACCCGCTGGGCCACTCACGGG
This sequence comes from uncultured Bacteroidales bacterium, assembly GCA_903824935.1. Lineage (GTDB taxonomy): Bacteria > Bacteroidota > Bacteroidia > Bacteroidales > FEN-979 > CAIRDP01. The sequence continues at coordinate 23,832 of CAIJYT010000144.1, forward strand.
GAACCCAACCAGGTCAATGCCCATCCCCACTACTCCCAGAGCAAGCATCTCTCGATCATCCATAACGGGATCATTGAGAACTATCTTGTCCTCCGCAAGGAATTACTGCAAAGAGGCTTTGAATTTACAAGCGATACCGATACCGAGGTCCTGATACACCTTATTGAAGATATTCAGCATAACGAAAACGTCAGTGTTGAAGAAGCAGTACGTATCGCCCTCACCCAGGTTATAGGGGCTTATGCCATAGTTGTTCTTTCACAGGATCATCCCGATATGATCATAGCAGCACGCAAGGGCAGCCCTATGGTCATCGGTATCGGGGAGGATGAGTTTTTCGTCGCCTCCGACGCTACTCCCATTATAGAATATACCGATAACGTGGTTTTCATGAACGACGAGGAGATCGCCGTGATGGAACGGCACAAGGAACTCAAAATGAAGACTATCCGAAACCAGGCCAGGACACCTTATATCCAGAAACTTGAGATGAGCCTGACTGCCATTGAAAAAGGCGGATTTCCTCATTTCATGTTAAAGGAGATCTTTGAACAGCCTCATTCCATTGAGGATTCCATGCGCGGCCGCCTGCACCTTGACCAGGATTGCGTGACGCTCGGCGGTATCAGTGATTTTCTTCCAAAGATTCTCAATGCCGACCGCATCATCATAACCGCATGCGGAACATCCTGGCATGCCGGCCTTGTGGGGGAATACATCATCGAAGACCTCGCCCGCATCCCTGTCGAAGTTGAATACTCTTCCGAATTCCGATACCGGAACCCGGTGATCGGCGAAAAAGACGTTATTATCGCCATTTCCCAGTCAGGTGAAACCGCTGATACACTGGCAGCCATTGAACTGGCAAAGTCGAAAGGGGCTACTGTACTGGGTATCTGCAATGTAGTCGGATCATCCATTGCCCGGGCAACTCACGCAGGGGTTTACACCCATGCCGGGCCAGAGATCGGAGTCGCATCCACCAAGGCATTTACAGCACAGGTTGTTGTGCTTACCCTGATAGGCCTGCTGCTTGCCGAAAAGAAAGGCAGCATCCCTGAATCCCAGCTCCACAAGCTTAGGTTTGAACTCGGACTGATCCCGTCTAAAGTTGAAAAAATACTGCAGAGGGCCGATGCCATTAAAAAAATTGCAACTATATATCAGGACAGCACGAATGCCCTCTACCTTGGCCGCGGGTATAATTTCCCTGTCGCTCTTGAAGGAGCCCTTAAACTCAAGGAAATTTCATACATCCACGCCGAAGGATATCCTGCCGCCGAAATGAAACACGGCCCCATTGCGCTGATTGATAAGAATATGCCTGTATTGTTCATTGCCCCAAAACATGGGATCTACGAAAAAGTGATCACGAACATTGAGGAAGTAAGAGCCCGCAAAGGCAACATCATCGCAATCATCACCGAAGGAGATGAAAGTGTACGCAAACTGGCCGATCAGTTTATCGAAATCCCCGACACCGCCGAAATGCTGGTGCCCCTTCTTGCGACTATCCCGCTGCAGCTCTTATCATATTACGTTGCCGTAATGCGCGGATGCAACGTAGACCAACCTCGTAACCTGGCCAAGAGTGTAACGGTGGAATAAACCATCACCGTGATCCGATCACGGTTCACGGTTAAAACCTGGATGCAACCGCATTCCAGTCAACCAGCTTCCAGAAGTCAGCTATATAGTCGGGGCGGGCGTTACGTTTGTCGATGTAATAGGCATGTTCCCAGACGTCACAGGTGAGGATGGGCTTTGCACCTCCCTTCAGGGGATTGCCTGCATTGCTCTCCTGGACGATTTCCAGGGTGCCGTTTTCTTTTTTCACCAGCCAGGCCCAGCCTGAACCGAACAGGGTCGCAGCTGCGGTTGAGAATTTATCCCTGAAATCGCTGAAAGAACCAAAATTCTTCACAATGGCTTCTGCTATCGCTCCTGAAGGTTCACCACCTCCCTGGGGTTTAAGGCAATTCCAGTAAAAGGTATGGTTCCAAACCTGGGCACCGTTATTGAAAATACCACCGGATGCCTTGCGGATAATGTCTTCAAGTGAAGCGTTCTCAAATTCAGTCCCGGCGACCAGCTTGTTCAGGTTGTTTACATAAGCCTGGTGATGCTTGCCATAATGGTACTCAATGGTGGCTTTTGAAATATAAGGTTCCAATGCATCCCATGCATACGGAAGTTTGGGCAATTCATGTGTCATAATGATTTGTTTTTAAGTTTTCTATTGCAAAGATAATAAGTCCCGGGCGTGAAATAAAATTATTTAGAATGATTCTTATTCAGCGTAACGATCGTAACGTTCGTTACGCCCGTCACGGCTATTTACCCGGCTGCCGTTTAATTACCTCAATCGCCTTATTGAATGCGGGATCTATTGTATTCAACACAGGATAAAATCCTTCGTTGTCGAGAATGTTCCTTCCGATATAAGCTTTGGTCAGCACCTTTGCCCTGTGGTCGCTCTCGGGGAGGTTGCGGCCTTCATGCTTCAGTCCTTTTTTCAGGGCATAGGCAAGAAAATCGGCATACATCGCATCGGTAACCTGGAACTTTGCCTCAAAGTCATCCACATTTTTAAACCGGCTCAGCTGTGACCTGTATTTATCGGTATAATCAAAAGCCCACTGGAAAATAAGCCCTTTGTTTACAGCCAGGTTATAAAACTTTAGTGTGGAATCTTTTTCTATAGGGATAAAAATATCGGGCATGATCCCGCCCCCGCCATAAACAACTTTGCCCGCAAGGGTCTTGAACTTCAGCGAATCCGGGAATTTAATGCTGTCGGGATGCTCCAGTTCCCCATTCAGGTAACGGTGGTAATAATCGTTGTTATATTTATCAAGGCCTTCCTTATAGGGCTTCTGTATGCAACGCCCGCTGGGGGTGTAATAGCGGGCAACAGTAAGCCTCACCGCGCTGCCGTCTTTCATATTAAGCTGTTCCTGCACCAGGCCCTTGCCGAATGAACGTCTTCCCAGGATAATTCCCCTGTCGTTATCCTGAATAGCCCCGGTCACGATCTCTGAAGCGGAAGCCGAGAATTCATCGATCATTACCAGCAGTGTACCCTGCTGAAAAATGCCTTGTCCGTCGGAAAAGTATTCTTCTCTCGAATGGTTGGCCCCCTTGGTATACACAATAAGCCGGCCTTTAGGCAGGAACTCATCCGCCAGGTCAACAGCAGCAGTAAGATAACCTCCCCCGTTACTTCGAAGATCAAGGATAAGTTTCGTCATTCCATCCTTTTTAAGCTGTTCAAGGGCCGCATGTACCTCATCGTGGGTGGTAGCCGAAAAATTATTAAGCTTGATATAGCCGATGCCATGTTCGGGCAGGTAGGCAATGTCCATGCTGTAAGTTGGGATGACATCCCTGGTGATGGTATAATCAATAAGACCTTTCACACCCCGCCTGAAGATGCTCACATTGACCCGGGTTCCCTTGGGCCCCTTCAGTTTCCGCATTACATCGTTGGTGGCAATCTTGATGCCTGCAACATTTTTTCCTTCGATCTTAACAATACGGTCTCCAGCTTTGATGCCCAGCTTTTCCGATGGGCCATTTGCGATCGGGAGGATCACCGTTACCGTATCATTCTCGATCCTGAACTGCACGCCTATGCCTTCAAAACTGCCAAGGAGGGGATCCGTCGCATCATGAAACTCGGCAGGAGTGATATAGGTTGAATGCGGATCGAGGCTTTCGAGCAAACTGCTGATGGTTTTCTCCTCCAGCCTTGCTTTGCCGATGGTATCCACATAATTCTTCTGAACATATTGCAAAACCTGCTCAAGCTTGCCCGAACCCTGTATCTTAAAAACACTGAGTCCCGATGAGTGGGTGTACAGCCAGATCCCGAGAAACATCCCTGCTATCATAACCAGGGCGAACCATACAGGCATGTATGGATTGATCTTTTTCTTTTCCATTCTAAAAAATATTACCGCCAAAGATACCGAATTCCTAATTTTGCAGGATCAATGACTAAATTATGAGTAATAGAATACGGATATTCCTGATGATTATTGCAATGCTTGGTATAACAGCCGGGCAGGTTATATCCTCTCCGATTCCCAGGACTTTTAAAAATCCTTTCAAGAACAGCCATATCCTTGAGGTTGATTCTGTTCTGATCCATTACAGACTGTGGACTTCAAACACCAGGCCGGCAAAGGGGAGAGTTCTGTTTATCCATGGATTCACAGGTTCCACCTACTCTTTCAGGAAGAATTATGACAGCCTGGCGAATGCGGGTTATGATATCCTGGCCCTTGACCTTCCTGCCTTTGGCTACAGTGACAGGGGAACCTGGATCAATCATTCACAGAGCCACAGGGCAATCCTGATCTGGAAACTGATCGATTTCATTAATAAAAGTGACACCACCAAATGGAACATCATAGGTCATTCTATGGGAGGAGCGGTTGCCGAGGCCGTTGCCCTGATGAAACCCGGCCGTACGAAAAGCCTTACCCTGGTTGATGCTATGTTCTTTAAACAGAACAGCGGGCCTATGAGTGTTGCATTCTCTCCGGCTAAGAACAAGCAATTAACAAAGTTTTATGTGGATTACGTGGGCCAATATCTCCTGACCTACGACCGTATGTCGAAATTGCTTGAAAACGGGTATAAAACAAAGCCTGATTCGTCGGATGTAACCGGATACATGATGCCTCTGAGGATGCCGGAGACCGCTGAAGCCTTTTTGAGTACGTTCTCAAACTGCAGTGAAGTGGTATCATTGAATTCCGACAGCCTGAAAAACATACCTGTACTGGTGATCTGGGGAAGCAAGGACAGCTGGCTGCCTCCCCGTTCCGTAACAGTGATACGGACCCTTGTTCCTCAGGCCGAGATCCATACTATCAGGGGAGCCGGGCATATGCCCATGGAAACGCATCCCCGGGGGTTTAACAGTATTTTACTGGAGTTCCTGAATAAAAATAGCGAGGTAGCGAAGTAGCGAAATTGTCAGGAGCGAAGCACATCACACAAGCCGCATCAGGTGCGAGGAGCTTCTTATAAGCCAGCATAGGATATCATCACGTCGCTCCGCTGCCACCGTAGCGGCTGTGTGATGTGCGAGCGTCCGCTAGTCCTCCCTCACCACCGGGCAATCGAAGGGAACTCCCACCTTTTCACCATCTTTCCTGAGGTCGTCAACAATAGGTTTTATCAGGGGGACTCCGTGTTTCTCATTGTATTTTGCATATTCGAATTCCTTTTCACCTGCAATCAGGATCTCATCCCGGCCCGTTGCGATAGGAGAATTTTTAAGCAGGTCGATCATGCTGTCCATTGAATCCTTAAAATCAACCAGGGGACGGAAAGCTTCGATATTTATTGCCATGAAAAAGTGGGAGACACCGGTAGGTTCAGGACGACCTGGTCCACCAACATTGGTAAGGAAATTACCCCCCGACAGCATGGAACATAAGACCTCAACCAGCAAAGCAAGGCCGAAGCCTTTGTAACCTGCAGTGACTTCCATCCCTCCCAAGGGCAGAAGGGCGCCGTGGCCGCCGGGTTTGATCTTCGAAGGTTCATTCGTAACCTGTCCCTCCTCGTCAATACCCCAGCCTATCGGGATATGCTCATGCTTTTTATCATAGATCTGTATTTTGCCATACGATACTGCTGAGGTTGCCATATCGAGAAGATAAGGATGCCGTTTCCCTGAAGGCGCTGCCAGTGCGATTGGATTGGTTCCCAGCACGGCCGTTTTTCCAAAGGTTGGAGCGACCAGGGGTTGTGAGTTTGTAAGGCTTAACCCTATCATGCCTTCCTTCAGGGCCATCAATGCATAGAACCCTGCAATCCCGTAGTGATTGCTGTTTTTCACCGTAATGGCACTGATCCCAGCCGTTTTCGCTTTGTTAATAGCCATGCGCATTGCTTTATACGACACAACCTGCCCGAGACCGTTCCCTCCGTCGATCAGCGCGGTGGAAGGGCTTTCGGTGATGATTTTAAACGGAGTTTTTGGATCCAGCCATCCTTTGCTGATCCTGCTTCCGTAATACGAACCAAGTCGCTGCATGCCATGTGATTCAACACCCCTGATATCGGCACAGATCAGCACCCTGCCAACGGTCTTTGCATCTTCCTGTGAGACCCCGAGTTTCGTCATGTAGCGGATCACGAAATCCATCAGGTCGCTCCTCTGAAATCTGAGAATTGGTTCCATAATTAAAAATTTACGATTTACAATGTTCGATGTACAACGATTATTTATTTATATAATTTTCAACGACCCATTTTGCAAACGGGAAACTGCTGGTAAATGCAGGTGAGACCGCATTCAGCACATGAATGGTCTGCCCGTCGCCTTCAACCACGAAATCCATCACCAGTTCCATCGTTTTTATATTCATAAGCTGTGCACGGATTCCTGGTTTGCTCCACTCGGTAAATCCTGATTTATCGATATGGTGGACCAGTTTTGTTGCCATGTTAACGAAATGTGATTTGTTGTACTTTGCCATCTCCTCAAAGGCAAGGCTCCTAAAGCCAAAGGCATTGCTGAGAAACAGTTTTGCTTCCCAGCTGAGGATATTGAATAGTTCTCCTCCCCTGAAATTCTCGAGTCCCTTGTAATTCTCCCTCCAGAAAGCGGGTATGGAAGTCGGCCCTATCTTTATAATGCCGTCAACCGTTACTGTATAATGAACTCCCAGGAAGGGATTTTTAAGGTTGGGGACAGGGTAAATATTCGTCCTTATCGGCTTGTCTTTCTTAGTATACTTTAAGTAAATTCCTTTGAACGGAATGATGGTATACTGCTGTGAGAATCCGAAATCCCTCGCGATCTTGTCGGCATAAAGCCCGGCTGCATTGATGATCTTGTTGGCAGTGATCTGCAAACCTCCGGTTGTTTCAACAGTGTTGGCGTCAATTTTACGTTTGTACCCCTCGGAAAAATGAAATTTTATCCCAGCCGCCTGCAATTCCTTTCTCAGGAAAATATTCACTTCCACAGGATCAACGGTTGCGGTATCAGGAGAAAAAAGCGCCACCCGGGTGGTTTTTGCATTGGGATCTATCTCTTTCAGTTCCTGTTCGCTGATCACGCTCACATTTACCCCGTTCTTTTTGCCTCTCTTTTCGAGTTCATAAATACCGTCTGTCTCCGATTCATTCGTGGCAACGACTACTTTTTGGCATTCGTTGATCCGAAGACCATTCTTTTTTACATATTCCTTTAACTGCTGATTGCCGTCGCGAGTAAATTTCGCTTTCAGTGAATCAGCCGAATAGTAAAACCCTGCATGAAGAACGCCGCTGTTCCTTCCGCTGCTGTGATACGCCACATCAGCTTCCTTTTCAATCATTACTATCTGTGCACCCGGGAAACGTGATTTCAGTTCCCTCGCAATGGCAAGCCCGATAATACCCGCCCCTATAATAAGATAATCCGCTTTTTCGGCCATCCTTATTTTCGTGTTACTTTGTCAACAAAATATTCAGTATCCCCTCTCCACATAAGCTTACCGTTTTTCTGTTTATAATGAACCGTGACGGCATTGCCCGTAAGTTTTGTAAGTGAGTCTGCAACCTCTTTGTCAAGGACTGAAAAGAGGAATTTCTCCGATGCCAGCGGCACATTCTGGCTGCTGGTCACACTGCTTAATATTATTTCCCCTTCCCAGGTTTTGAATATTTGACCCCTGTAAGAGAATTTCTGCAAAATTCCTGTTCTTTCACCTTCGCTGTAAGTGAAATAATACTTCCCGTAAATAAACGCTGCAAACACCAGCAGGAGGATGATGATGGCCCAGGTATAGAATTTTTTGATTTTGGTTTTCATAGCACATAGATTGGTAATACAAACATAAAAATTTGTTTTGATTTTTTATCTTCGCCGGGAAAATAAAACATACTCCTTATCATGATAAATCTCCTGCTGACCGGAGGGTCAGGTTTCCTTGGGAAGTTCCTTGTCGCGGAACTGCTCTCTCCCGACTCCCCTCTTCAACTGAAAACATTACGCATCTTCGATCCCGCTCCTTACAAAGGCCCCGCCGATCCAAGGATTGAATATATCCAGGGTAATGTCCTCGACATGGAGGCATTGAACAGAGCCTGTATGGGAATTGACGTTGTAATACACTCTGCAGCAATCGTCGACTGGGGGACCCATCCTCCTGAAGAAGTTTATAACGTTAACACCAATGGAACGGCTAATGTTATTAAAGCCTGTACGGCGGATGGCGTGAAGGCGCTTGTTTTCACGAGCTCCCTCGACGCAGTGTTCGGAGGCAAGTCACTGGTCAACATTGATGAAAGCCTCCCTTATCCTTCAGAGTATCCCAATATGTATTGCCGAAGCAAAGCCGAAGCTGAGAAACTGGTGGCTGCCGCCAACAGCCCTGCGTTAAAGACAGTCACCCTCAGACCTGCCGACATATGGGGAGAGGGAGACCCTTTTCATATCGGGTCGCTGATTAAAATGGCGAAAGGGGGCTTCTATGTTAGACTTGGCAACGGCAAATCAAAGTCCCAGCATATCTACGCAGGGAATATGGCTGTGGCACATATCCAGGCTGCCGAAGCCCTGCTTGGCGGGAATGAGAATGTGCCCGGACAGGTATATTTCATCACCGATTCGGAAGGCACCAACTTCTTTCATTTTTATGATGCAATTGTAGCTGCAGCCGGGTACAGGATATGGCCCGAAAATTTCTGGATCCCCCGTCCTGTGGCAATCACATTGGGAGCGCTTTCGGAGCTCTCGGCAATTCTCATCCGCCCTGTAAAAAAAGTAAACGTGACATTCAGCAGGTTTGCGGTAATCTATACCTGCAATGATTTTACTTTCTCAGCTGAAAAAGCAAAGAGGGGCTTCTCATTTAAACCGAAATATAGCAGGGAGGAAGCGTTTCGCAGGACAGTAGACTTTTATAAAGGAGGCACAAAGTACAATTAAAAGGTAATGACCCTGTCGTCGGTATGGAGATACTGGGTCAGCACATCGCCCATATATTTTACTTCGATACCCAATGACCTTATCACCGAGGTCACGCCGTAGGCTTCGGTACACCCCCTGCAGGCCTCGACAAGGATCCCGCACTGCCTTACAAAATCAAGTTCGGCCTGAACCTCTTTGTCATGAGCCAGCAGTTTGGCGGAAGGTCCCCATATGACAACATTTATCTCATCCCACCAACCCATACTTTTGGCATCCATAAGATAAACGAAGATCATTCTCATGGCTACATCTTTCTCTCCGGTCGACCAGACGACATGAAGTTTTTTCATAGTACCGGCTTGGGTATCAACAAGGCAAATATATTAAAAAACGTGATGACCCTTACGATCGTGTTGATCGTGATGAAATAATTCCCCTATTTAAACTGGGGCAGCTTCAGGTCGGCATGCAACTCATGCTCGGTATATTCTTTCTGTTTCGCAAGGTCTGCGGCTTCAACCTGCTCCTCCGGGCTCATGGCCTTCATGGTCACGAATTTTTTCATCCTGGCATTCAGCAGTGAATCTTTTTTCACTGTCGCCTGGTATTCAAGGTTTACAACCCAGTAATAATTCTCCCAGCATTTCCTCAGTTTTTCAGATGGGGTTACCAGTGAAAAGTACTGGGCCAGCAACCGTCTCGGTCCGATTTCATTATTCAGAACGATCAGGTTCGTGACATAATGGTCGTACTGTTTCACTTCATTCAGGCCTGCCGCCCTGTCCCTGAAACCGTAGTCGATCACCATGGTCACAATGACAAGGGCAACCGACCCGATCAGCCATTTCACCACATCAAAGATCAGTTTCATCTTCTGAAGCTCGGTCATTTGGACTTCTGCTTTTAGGCCTGGGGTTTTTGTTGATTTTTCTTCCATAGTGTTGAATGTTTAATATCGTAATTGCTATGATTTCGTGCATTCCTCTGTTACGGAAGTCCTACAACCCGGCCACCAGCTGTTTCAGCCTGGTTTCGGCAACCTTCATGTTGTACTCGAAATTATAGAAGCGGGCGAGGGAGTTGGCGTAACTCTCCTGGGCCTGGCGGACTTCCAGAGCTGTGGTCTGCCCAAGCCTGAGCCTTTCCATGGAGATCCTGAGGTTTTCTTTTGCAAGGGTCAGGTTGTCTCTTTCAATGGTTAGCAGTTGCTTCTGATCATCATAATCGGTTAGAGCCGATTTCAATTCCGTGTTGACCTGGAGCTTTACGTTCTCAACGGTGTATTGTGCGCTTTGGAGCTGAATTTTTGCAGCTTTCACCTGCCTCAGGGCATTGCCTGCCTGGTATATGGGGATGTTCAGTACACCTCCCAACAGGGGGCCGTAGGTACGGCTTGTAATCACATTGGAAGCGGAATTATCGTTCTGGTTATAATTGAACGAAGCCACCATGCTCAGTTTCGGAAGTCTGTAGGTTTTATATTCGTTCAGGCTCAGCAGCGCAATATCTGCCTGTTTCTGGTAATTCAGTACCGAAGTGTTGTTCGAATAAAGTTTGTTCATAAGGTCGACAGGGTCGGGCACATAGTTCAGGGGAATGGTATCGGCCACTTCGAACTGGGTATCCGGATCACGGGAAAGTGACTGGTTAAGTGCACGCTTGGTATTCCTTATGATATTGATCTGGCTGATCTCGGCTTCCTTGTTTACGTTCAGGTCGATCTTCGCCTGGAGCAGGTCATTTTTATGCGCAATTCCGGCTTCATAACCTTTCTGGAGTATCCTCACCCGCTCGAGGCTGTATGCCATGACATCGCGGATGGCAAGGAGCTGCTGCTTGGTTTGAACCACCTGGTAGAATGTTACAATGACGTTAAACACGGTATTCATCACTTGGTCCCTGAATTGTATCTCGCCCAGTTTTTCAACCTGGTTCAGTTTGTTCTTTGTAATGAACATTTTAGTCCCGTCAAACAGGGTCCAGTTCAATGCCAGCCCGGCGTTGAATGCATTGGAAGTCCCTGCGGCGGCAGTGATTGTGCTTCCGCTGGAAAGGTTCATATATACATTGCTCACCGAGTAATTATCCGTGCCGAGAATCCCGATGTTAGGCAGCATACCGGCATTGCCGGCGGTATTGTTGACCTTAGCGACATCAGCATTATTCCTTGCAACGAATACGTCGTAGTTGTTCTTCAGGGCTATATCAACCGCCTGGTCCACCGTCATTATGTTCTGGCCGAACCCGCTGGTAAAACAAAGGAAGGCTGCAAATAACAGCGTGATTATCTTATTCTGCATAGCCTTCGGAATAATCAGGTGTTTGTGTTTTTTTACCGGACATCATTACGTACATGGCAGGGATAACAAAAAGTGTCAGGACAAGTGAAAACAGCAGTCCTCCTACAACGACGATCCCCAGAGGGGTGCGGCTCTGCGCGCCTGCTCCAAGGGCCAGTGCTATCGGCATGGCTCCGAAGATGGTCGCCAGGGAAGTCATCAGGATTGGACGCAGTCGGGCAGCGGCGGCCTCGAATGCTGCCTCGCTTTTCGACAACCCCAGTTTCCTCTTCTGGTTGGCAAACTCAACTATCAGGATCCCGTTCTTTGTCACAAGCCCCACAAGCATGATCATCCCGATTTCTGAGAAAATATTCAGCGTGCTACCGAAAATGAAGAGGGAAAGCAATGCCCCTGTAACTGCCAGGGGGACCGTGATCATGATGATTAACGGGTCGATGAAACTTTCGAATTGTGCCGAAAGGATGAGGTAGATCAGAACAAGGGCCAGCACGAAAGCAAATGAAGTGTTGGAACTGCTCTCGGCAAAGTCGCGTGAAGGGCCGAGAAGGTCGGTCTGGAAAGTATCATCAAGCGTTACCTTGGCGATCTTTCTCATGGCAGCTATGCCTTCGCCCAAAGTCTTGCCCTGCGCCAGGGATGCTGAAATAGTGGCCGATTTATACCTGTTATAATGGTACAAAGTAGGTGGTTCGCTGCTCTCCTGCATCTTAACCAGGTTATCCAGCTGAATCAGCTGCCCGCTGCTGCTTCTTACATACATCGATGCTATATCTGCAGGTTTATTCCTGTTCTCCCGGTCAAACTGGCCTATCACGAAGTATTGTTTCTCATTCCTCAGGAAATACCCGTATCGTTTCCCGCTGAGTGCAAACTGAAGCGTGTTTGATATGTCGATTGTGTTGATCCCAAGGTCGGTGGTTTTCATCCTGTCGACAATAATGTTGATCTCCGGCTTATTGAATTTAAGGTTCACATCCACATTTCCGAAAGTCGGGTCCTTGCGGGCCAGGTCCAGGAACTTGGGTACTGCTTCCTTTAATTTGTCGAAATCAAGGTTCTGTAAAACAAACTGCACGGGAAGCTGGGAGCCTGCCGCAAGGGAAGTAGATATCGTCTGTTCCTGGTTGGGTATGATCCTTGCCTCGGGGAACTTCTTGTAGATCTTCACCAGCCTGTCGTAAATCTGCTGCTGGCTTGCTTTCCTCTCGTTTGGTTCGACAAGAAAAATGTTGATGCCTCCTGTATTGGTTGAGGTATTGCCAAATCCCGAACCTGTTCTCGCAAAGATCAGCCTCGCTTCGGGCACCTTGACGCGCAATGTATCGGAGATCCTGCTGACCAGCCTTTCCATATAATCGAAATCCGTCCCTTCGGGTGCGGTGATTGAGGTCCTCAGTATGCTGTGATCCTCGAGAGGTGCAAGTTCCGATTTTGTAGTAACGAACAGTACAACTACCAGTACCAGGCAGATTCCAAGAACCACAAGGCTGATCCATTTCTTTTTCATGAACCGGCCCAGGAGGGCACGGTAACCATTGTCAAGCCATACAAAAAAAGGCTCGGTTTTGCGGTAAAACTTCAGGGATTTAATATCCGCCGTACCCATTTTCACATTAAGTACTGGTGTAAGCGTAAGGGATACAAAAGCCGAGATAAGTACCGAGCCTGCCAGGACGATCCCAAACTCCCTGAAAAGCCTTCCCGTAAAACCCGACAGGAAAATAACAGGAATAAAAACTATAGCCAGTGTAACGGATGTGGCGATGACCACGAACAGTATCTCCCGGGTCCCTGCAAATGCCGCCTTGTACTTGTCCATCCCGTGTTCTATCTTTTTGTAGATATTCTCGGTGACCACGATCCCATCGTCGACTACAAGCCCCGTTGCAAGAACGATTGCAAGAAGGGTAAGAACGTTGACAGAGAACCCGAAAATGTACATCAGGAAGAATGATCCGATAAGGGATACCGGGATATCGATCAGCGGGCGTAAAGCAATTACGGTGTTGCGGAAGAAAAGAAAGACTATGATCACGACCAGCGTTATTGCTATCAGGATAGTTTCAGCCACATCAGTCACCGACTGCCTCATGAATTTGCTCTTGTCATACCCCACATCCAGCTGCATCCCGGCCGGCAGGTTCTTCTTAATCTCTTTGAACCGTTTGAAAAACTCATCGGCAATGGCGATCTGGTTTGATCCCGGCAAGGGGATAAGAGCAAGGGAAATCCCCGTGGCTCCGTTCAGTTTAACCCCGGTTTCATCTACTTCGGCACCCAGCACGGCTTCCCCGATATCATTAAGACGTATCACCTGGTCATTCGTCTGCCGTATGATCATATTATTGAAATCATCTTCCGTGGTAAGCCTGCCAAATGTCTTCACGATGAGCTCGGTGGCACCGCCCCTGACTTTGCCCCCGGGGAGGTCCACGTTTTCCTTCATCAATGCAGTATTCACATCTTCGGCTGTCAGGTTGTATGCCGCCATTTTCCTGGGATCAAGCCAAAGGCGCATGGCCGGCCGCTTCTGCCCGTAAAGCATGACGGAACTAACACCGGGTATGGTCTGAAGCTTTTCCTGCAGCACATTCTCGGCATAATCGCTGAGCTCCATGGGGTTCATCGTGGTACTCTGAACCGCGACGGTAATGATGGGATCGCTGTTCGCATCCGCCTTCGACACTACAGGAGGCGCATCAAGGTCCTGGGGCAGGTTCCTTGCACTCTGGCTGACTTTGTCCCTGACGTCATTGGCAGCCTTTTCAAGGTCGGCCCCGACATTGAATTCAACAGTGATATTGCTCGATCCCGTCGAAGAAGAAGAAGAAATGGAACGTACACCCTCTATCCCGTTGATTGACTTTTCAAGAGGTTCTGTAACCTGCGATTCGATGATATCGGCATTGGCTCCTGCATAGGACGTCTGGACATTGATAGTAGGCGGATCAATTGCAGGGTAAAGCCTCACTCCAAGGAATGAAAAGCCTACGAAACCAAAGAGCACAATGACAAGACTCATCACAATGCTGGCAACAGGCCGTTTTATCGCGAAATCGGAAATTGTCATATGGCCTATTTTACTTTGGCGAATTCAAGTTTCATATCCGGCTTGATAAACAGCACCCCGGTTGTAACCACTGTATCCCCGGCATTAAGGCCGCTTAACACCTCAAGGCTTCCCGATTGCCGCACGCCGGTCTGTATGGGTACAAACACCGCTTTACCTGCTTTTGAGACTATTACTGTCTTTTTTCTTTCACTCATAATGATACACTGCGTGGGGATCATCAGTGCATTGCGGTTTTCGTTAAGTCTCAGCTGGACGTTGGCATAAGCGCCTGGCGTAAGGGCCGGGGCATGCGCTGTGACTACAGCCCTTGCCTTGAGGTTCCGGGTGTTCTGATCAATTCCTTCCTCAGTTGCCATTACCTCTGCATTATATTTATTGGTATCGCCCTCTACTGAAAATTTGACCTTTGTGCCTTTATGGATCAACTGGCTGTATTTGCCAGGTACAGCAAAATCAAGTTTCATCTTATCCGATTCCCTGATTGTGGCAAGGGGTGTTGTAAGAGTCACCTGGGCGCCAAGGCTGATGTTTCGCAGGCCAATGACCCCGTCGTATGGCGCAAGCACCTCTGTCTTGCTTATATTGGCTTTCAACAGATCGATGTCGTTCTTTGCTGAACTTACGACAAGCGCCTGCTGGTCATATTCTACATGGCTGATACCATCCGCCTTTAACAGCTCGGCCTGCCTGTCGAGGATCTCTTTCCCAATAGTATACTGGGTCTGGGCCTTGGCAAGCTGGGCCTGGAGGTCGAGGTCGAATATCTTGACAAGAAGGGTCCCTTTTTTGACGAATTCCCCTTCGGGCAGGTTCAGCAATACAACCCTGCCTGCTGCTTCAGGCATCAGCACCGTCTCTTCAAAAGGCTTCAGGGTACCAGAGATACCGATGGTCTCATCAACCACCGTTGGATGCAGGATAAAACCTTCAATAAAAGATAAGGTCGGTGCCTCTTTCCCGGCATTCTTTTTCTTTGAACCTGAACACGACCCTCCCATAAGCAGGATAGCTGCAAGGATCAGATTAAAATATACATTGTTTTTCATATGTCTCATGAGGGCCATGCCCCTGGCCTTGATTTTCTGTTACAGCCGGGAAGTGGATTCCAGGTCCCGGAACACAAAATTAGAAAATATACAATTCTGATGTTCCTAAATCCTCCAAACTCCCTTATTTCACCTACTAATCACCTGCTTTTACCGATTATGAACAAGGCATCAATCAATGGTAACAACCCGGGCAAGCCCCGGTTAAGAAAATACCTTGTTCAGGGGGATCATCTCCTGCTCTTCAGGGGCACGCATGGCATTGATGAGCTTGCAGCCCAGGAGGTGGGGCAGGTCGTCAACCCGGATATCCCGCGCCAGCAATTTACCTTCAGCGATCAGCCTGGCCCGGCAGGTCCCCTCAAGCAGGGGATGCAAGGGGGTGAACCACTGCAGTCCGTCAAAAAATATAAGGTTTGCAATACAGGAATCGGTGATCAGCCCTCCCCTAACAATAATGATATCATCGCAATCACCCCGCTTTTCAAACAATGCTTCAAGTTCGGCTCTGTCATAAAATTTCAGATGGTAATCCATAGCATCACTGGAAATCATCCTCAGACTCCTGACCGGCCGCCTTTCGTAATTACTGAAACTGATCCTGATGATCTCTTTATCATACACTACTTTGCACCTCACCGTACCCGTTCTGAATTCATCCGGCACATGGATCTCCCTCTCAAGAACAATGCCCGGCAATCCCTGCATGCTCCGCTTCATCCTTTCTTCATGCCAGTAAAGATGCAACGGCTTCCCGTCCTCTATCCGTATGGTCTCAAACAAGCGGCACATATACTTTATCATTGAGTTCCTTATACTCGCTTTCGCAATCGCTCAGGGCAGTGATACCTCCCCCGCTCCTGAAACGCAGCATGCCATCCGCCTTCTCAATAAATCTTATCATCACTGCGGATGTGAGAGCCCGTCCGCTGAAATACCCGAAAACACCGGTGTAGAAACCACGCCTTTCATTCTCCGCTTCGTGTATGACCTCCACGGTTTTCTCCTTGGGGGCGCCGCTGACGGAACCTGCAGGAAGCAGTCTGAACAGGTCCTCACCAAGATGGCGCCAGTGGCCCTTTGGCAGCCTCCCGCTGATCTCTGAACTCATCTGCAGAAGGTCACTGCGGTTGGTGTTGATCCTTTCAATGTACCTGAAGCGATCGACAGTCACCGAAGATGCGATCATCGCCAGGTCGTTCCTGATCAGGTCAACAATGGTGTTATGCTCGTAGAATTCCTTCCTGTCGTTCAGGAGCACGTTTTCCGCATCGGGGACTGAAGCGTCAATGGTACCCTTCATGGGGTTCGAACGCACAATGCCGTCCGCAATCCGTATAAAAGGTTCAGGCGAAAACACAGTAAAATGGTCAGCGAAGAGAAGTTTAAAGGGCGCCCTGCTGATATTGAAAATTTCCCGCAGGCTAAACGAGGTCTCAAGTTCCGTTGGAAAAGTAAGGTTTATAAGGTAGGTGTCGCCCCTTTTAAGGTGCCAGCTCACTTTTTCGAATGCCAGCTTGTAAATATCGTAATCAGGAGGTTTAGGGATAAAACTGAACGCCCTTGCAGGTATTGGTCCCGGCACTGTATTCCCTGCTTCTCCCATGCTGAAAAAAACACCGTTCTCCCCGGCCTCGGGAATAGTCAGAACAGCTGTATTCAGGCCTTCAAAATCAGTAACGAAAAGAAATGGTATCCCCTTAACGGCATATTCGTTAATTTTACTGCATGCATCATCCCTGTTCATGAAGATACTGCTGCTCGATAACCACGATTCTTTCACTTTCAACCTGGTTGAACTTCTGCGTAATAACGGCAAAGTTAGCTTTAATGTGGTTAAATCGGATGAGGTGGACCTCGCAGCAGTAATGCAGTATGATAAAATCATCTTTTCACCCGGGCCCGGCTTGCCCGAGGAGCAGCCTGCAATGTTCAGCATTCTGAAAGAATATGCGGGAATTAAACCCATACTCGGGATCTGCCTGGGGCTGCAGGCTATCGCACTTTTTTACGGTGGTGAGCTCTTCAACCTGCCGAAAGTAGTCCACGGCCAGCCGCGGGATGTCAGGGTCATCAGCCCGGTACATTATGTTTTCACCGGTATCCCGCCAGTATTCGCAGCGGGGCTTTACCATTCCTGGGCGGTTTCAGAAGATTCACTCCCCTCCTGCCTTGAGGTCACTGCCCGTTCCGGCGAAGGGATCATCATGGGGCTTGCCCATGAGCAGCACGATGTATGCGGATTGCAATTCCACCCCGAGTCTGTCATCACTGATCACGGACAAGGAATGATGGATAACTGGATCGCCCGGTGAACAGGGCTTACGCCTGCATGGGCACCTCGATCAGGAGGATGTCGGAAGCAGTTTCCGCCTTTACATTCACCCTCAATGTGTCTGAAACGCCAATCCCGTCGCGGGTTTCAAGCCTGGTGCCTTCCACATCCGCAGTCCCGTTTATCATCATGATATAAACACCATGCGAGGGATCATGAAGTTCATAATCCGCTGCTTTACCTTTGTCAAGAGCTATCCTTGAGAACCATGCATCCTGGTTCAGCATCAGCGCTCCTTCCTGATCAGGAGCTACCAGTATTTGCCAGCGGTTCAACCTGAGGGCGGGATCGAATTCTTTCTGGTCATACCTCGGCGTAATGTTCTTCTTTGAAGGGAAGATCCAAACCTGGAAAAGGTTCACTGTGGCTTCGCTATCGGCATTATATTCGGAATGGAAAATACCTGTTCCCGCACTCATGACCTGTACCTCGTTGGTCCTGATCTGCTGGGTATGCCCCATGCTGTCCTTATGTTCCAACCTGCCTTCAAGGACGATGGTGGTTATCTCCATATTGTCATGAGGGTGGCGGCCAAAACCTTCTCCCCCTTCAATATAATCGTCATTCAGAACTCTCAGCGCCCCGAAATGTATCCTTGAGGGATCATAATAATTGGCAAAGCTGAAGGTGTGCCAGGTGTCGAGCCAGCCGTGATTCGCATGACCACGGCTGCTCCCCTTGTAAAGTATTGTTTTCATTTGATTCCTTTCTTACTGAACTTTTGCAAGCTCAATATTCAGTGCAAGTTTCACTTCATCGGCCACAACCATTCCACCGGCTTCGGTGATGGCATTCCAATGCAGGTTGAAATCCTTACGGTTGAGTTTTCCGCTCAGTTCAAACCCGGCTTTGATGTTACCGTAAGGGTCTTTCATAATGCCGCCAAATTCCACTTTCAGATCAATGGGGCGGGAAGTGCCGCGGATGGTGATATCACCACTCATCAGGAATTCATCGCCGGCTGTCTTTTTAAAGGATGTCGATTTAAAGGTAAGTTTCGGGTGATTGGCTGCATCGAAGAAATCTGCTGATTTAAGGTGGCCGTCGCGGTCGCCAACACCGGTATTGATACTGTCGACATCGGCTGAAAATTCAACCTGTGCATCGCCGAAATCATCACCGTTTGTTAAAAGCATTCCTTCGAATTTTTCGAATTTGCCTGTCACTGTTGAAATCACAAGATGCTTTACTTTGAAATTGATCTCTGAATGATAAGGGTCAATTGCCCATTTTGTTTTTGCTGTTTCCATGATTTTGTTTTTAAGGAATTGCCGGTTTGTTTTCTTGCCGGGATTTCCGCTGTTTGTTTTTGTTTTGTTTGATGCAGCAAAATTACCCCGGTCTTTGTTCACCGGAAATGTATAAATCATGGTTTCAATTGGAAAAATCAGGGTTCCTCAGCAAACTACCTGCCGGCTGCCATTTGCAGACTGCCGACTGCCGACTGC
>CAIJYT010000145.1 GCA_903824935.1 uncultured Bacteroidales bacterium
CCGGGGCAGAAAATCAAAAAAAAAAAATTACTTAAAATTCTTAGTATTCCCAGAGGCTGGATTCGAACTCCAGTATCTTGTTCTTTGCCTTTTCGGATTCGAGGAGGGCATCCACGCCTGTAGCATAATCGGATATTTTGCGGTCATACACGTTCTCTTCCTTATATATATAGCTGGAGAAAATCCTTTTCAGAAATACATCGTCATACGTAAGACGGCCTGCGACGCCGTTCCTGAGGTTGAACTGTTCGTTGCGTGCAAACAGGTTGCGACAATCGGGGAAATAAATCCAGAACAGGGGTTTGTAACCACGGGATGTCCCGTCATCGGCAAAACTCTCCATCATCGGGCAAATCCCCAGGATACGGACTTCAAGTACTGATCTTTGTTTATCAAAATACCAGTCTTCCTTGATCCTGAGCTGCTTCACATCCGACGCATAAAACGGTTTTGATATCACTGTGTCGTATTCGATATCGGGATTATCGGGACGTTTAAGGTGCAATTTCTGCTTGCTCTCAAGCTGGTCCATGAGTTCCTTATGGGTAACCGGAACCAGGAAGAGGTCAGTTTCGGGGGAATAAGCCTGTATCGTACCTTCTTTCATTCCATCCAGAAGGATCTGCATAAAGCTTTTCCATTGGTTCTGCGGGGTTTCGGGAAAGTAAAACGGCTGGTTCATCTTTTCACGCATATCAATGATGCGCCACACCCTTTTAGTCCAGACAATATCTGCCTCCCGTAAGTAAGGATAAGGTATTGGCTGAACCTGCGTGATCACAGTTCTGTCAAAAACACCATCTCTCGGAGGAGCTTCCAGTACCTGTGCGGAGGCGGTCATTCTGATCCCTGCCAAAAGCACTGCAACAAATGCGATGAAAACTATCCTTTTCATGATGCGCCGGATATTATGGTTTAATTAATTTTTAAGTTAACGGAAGAGATGGTACGCTCGCCATCAGGTCCTTTTACAGTTATATTCTCAAACCAGAGACGTTTGTTCTTTTTAGCATTGGTGATCATTCTCACAATGTCGGGAGTAAGCCTGTTCCCCTGAACTTTGACTTCAAAAATGTCACCGGTAATATCTGTAACAAAGTTGTATGAAGTAACCACATATTTAAGGTCGAAGTCAAAACCTACCTGCATTTCAGGGACAAGGAAGGGGCTTGCCAGAACTATACTTTTTGAGATAACTCCTTCGTTCTTTCCGGCAATCCTGGCGATGGGGTCAGGTACCCGTTTGAGTCGCGCGGTATAAGAGCCCATATTCTTTGTTTTGCCCGAGAACACTGCATTAACTGTAATAACTGCTTCCCTTACATTCTGCGGAAGGCCGCTGACGATCCAGTCTTTCCCTTCCTGGCGGATGCTTCCGACAGAAATTGACGGCGTAACTTTCTCAGGACCACCAGGAACGGAAATAGAAACCGGGTTATCCACACCAATATAAAAGACGTTCATTTTGGTCGGTGAAATAATAAGCGCAGGTTTTGCCACGATAAATTCATCGTGGAAATGGAAGACCATGGTGTCGCCTGTAGGGCTCAAGATTTTAATAATACCCGCAAATTTCTTCAGCCCTTCCTGTGAACCTCCGAGTTTAAGCGTCACAACCCCGTTTTCACCCTGCAGGGGTGTTGCATTTTTAAAATTTCCAGGAGTAAGCGTATCGGAACCAAGAACATAACGCACATTGGGATTTGCTTTTGTATCATAGGCAGCCACAAGGATCTCGGCTGTATATTCATCACCTATAAAAACATAACTACTCTTCGGTATGACTTTTGCACGTATTGCATCAAACTTCCAATCCTCGGCTGAAACTGCTGCATACAAACTGTTCACTACGTCAAACTCAGTATTATATACATCGGCTTTCATCTGGTTAAGAATGGTAACGGTAGCGGCAAGAATAGTATGATAGAAATTATGCATTTCCCAGTTCTGTGCCACGCCATAAGAGTCTTTAAACTTACCCTCGGTTACCAGGCCGAGTTTCATAGTTCCCTGGTATTTGGGATCCAGAAGTGATACCATTTGTTTCTTGTAGGCTTCAATCCTGTTTTTCAGGACCCTGGCTTCACCTCCTGAACCATCCTGCGAACTGCCTATAAAAAAATGGGTAGGCATATCATAGTTCTCTTTCTTGTCGCAATCGGCAAGTGCAGTTGTCTTGGCAGTCTGAAAAGGTATCTTCTCGGTTTTTGAAATTACAACGTATTTGCAGCTGTCAATATAATTTGCAAGGCCTTCGGAAAACTTCCTGGCTTTCTCAGCTCTTTCCCAGTAGGGCCCGACTTTATTCGGGTTCATTTGGTACTGTATTCTGAACTTGGCAATAGTATTATCGAGTTTCCTGTTAAAATTCGTATTGGTATTCTCCATGGTTTCGTTAACCACGATGAATGCATCAAGCATTTGTTTTGAGACGTTCAGAGCGAGTAGAGCAGTGAGCACGAGATACATCATCCCGATCATCTTTTGCCTTGGAGTCTCTTTATATCCAGCCATTTAATTTTTGGTTTTCAGATGAATAATCCGGATTTGAATTTTGCCAGTTTATTTAATTGTGATATTCATAGCCGATAACATATTGCCGTAAACCTTATTAAGGGCGGCGATATTGTTGGCCAATGCATCCACTTGGTCTTTGAACCTGGCGGTCTGTGTAACCGACGCATTCAGATTTTCCAGGAAATGTTTCATGCTGTCTTCCATCTGGGAGGAGGCTTCAACCTGGCTGGTGGAAGTCTGGAGTTGTTTTTCCACAACTTTATTTAATAGCAAAATGTTTTCCTTGTATTTCGCGGTATTGGTAACTGAATCGGTAAGGTTGTCGGCGAATTTTCCAAGAATCGCATTGAATTTATTAGTGCTCTCCATTTGTTCGTTGGAACCCTGCAGATGGAGTTCATATAATGCATTCAGAGCGGAAAGGTTGCTTGAAACCCTGTTCATATGTTTGTTGTAATTCTCATTTTCAGCTGCTGATGATGCCAGGGTCGAAGCTGTTTTCGAAAGCATTTCTGCCGATTCGTTATATTTTTCCATGAACTTATTGGCGGAGGCGGTAGCGGCAGAAATACTGGTAGTCATATCTTTATTGACCCTGATCTCCTCTTTAAGAGAATTTGCAACATCGGTATATGCGCCTGAAAGCCCTGCTGCGCTTTTTGCAGCCGACTGCATGTGCTGAAGCTGCTCCTGGGAAGTGGTCACACTCTGCTCAAGTACAGTTGCCGTTTTCTTATATGAATCACTGAGTTTCGAAGCACCTTCGGTAGCCTGTTTAACCTGGTTTACAAATTGGTCATTTGTAACAGCTGCGTCTGACATTTTTCCCAATTTGGAGGTGGTGTCAGTCAGGGCCCTCAAACCTTCTCCAAGTCCGTTGATCAACTCGGGGCCTATCTTTGCTTTCTCAAGCATTTTATCCAACTGCTGGGTTACAGTGTCTCCGGAAGCAAGGGCTTGTGAGGCATCGATGTCTGCATCATGGTACATACCAGCAAGCTGGGGATAAACCAGGCTCCAGTCAGGCTCAACATGGGGTGGTTCAAATGCCGAGAAGAAAAAAATCAGCGATTCGGTTCCCAATCCGATGATAAGCATGGTGTCAGCACCGGTATAGTGGTTGATTTTAAACAATGCACCGATGATAACCACTGATGCTCCCCAGCCATAAAGCTTGGCCATGAATTGCTTGTACCCTTTAGATTTTACAAAATTCAGAAGACCCATAATGAAGAAGGTTTAAATTGAGATTGGTTAAGGTTGAATGATTTTCTGATGAATAACTCACGAAATCCGAATACTAATTGTACACTTTGGAGGCTCTTGCAGGATTATCATCCTTCTGACGTCCAAGGTAATTCTGTACACAACGGAATCCGACATAGCATTTCGATGTATCCTGGAACTCATATGCCCTGGTGGAAACACGAAGATAATATGCTATATCTTTCCATGATCCGCCCCTGATAACCTTGCATTTCATAGTCGGGGGATCACTGTCTTTTGCATTATAAGTGTAATCGGGATTAAGATCCCATGTAAAGTTGTATGAAGAAGGATGGAAGGCCGACCTGGTCCATTCGGCAACATTACCGGCCATATCATACAAACCAAATTCGTTTGCAGGATAATGTGCTACAATGACAGTATGCAAACCGCCATCATCAATATAATTACCTCTCAGAGGTTTAAAGTTTGCAAGGAAACACCCCTTATCATTTCTTGTATAAGGTCCTCCCCATGGATA
>CAIJYT010000146.1 GCA_903824935.1 uncultured Bacteroidales bacterium
CATCCAGTGTAGATACAGCCAGGTCATATGCTTACACGAAGAAATTCACAGTGACCAGTACCGACTGGAAACCCGCACAGCTTTCGCTGATCGCAACCATTACCGATCCTACTGCAAATCCAAAAGGTGAAGTTATAGGTGTAAGGAAGGTAAAATTAAGCCTGACGGCAAAATAAAACCAAATTTACTTTTCCTTGATTACTTTCATGATTCCGGTCCAGCTTCCGCCCTGTAACCTGCAGAAGTAAATGCCCGGGCTCAGGCTGCTGCCGTCAATGAGAATTGCCTTGTAAGGGTTCATTACTTGCCCCTCCTTTTCCTTAACGCATTTCCCGAAGGCATCGTAAATCTCCAGGTTGATCTTGTCGGTTTTGCCTGAATTGCATACTACCGAAAATTTATCTGTAAAAGGATTGGGGTAAATTTCAATGTGCCCGGCGTTGCTGCCAGCAATCCCTGCGGGAAAATCATGAAATTCAACGCTGTCGATCAGGGGTTTGCGGTTCTGCTTCGTGATGATGAGCCTTGCATAGCTGGGGGATGTGACTGCAGGAAAACTCAGTACCGCAAGTCCTGAGGAATCCACTGTACGGGCATCAAGCAGGGTGCTGTCATTAAGAGATAAAGCGACGTACGACAAAGGTTCGGTTGAGACGGCCAGGCTGCTTGTACCGGGCAGCACCAGGTGAGGGAATTCTGCCTGTAGTGCCGGCGGAACTGAGTAATAAACGCATAGCGAAGGATCACCCATAAGGCAGTATGTCTCCCAGTAATATAACTTGATCCCCGAAGAGGATTCTTCAACTGCATAGTCGCCGGCCTGCACCATCTGGCCCATGGTTACAAAGTATTCAGGCAAAGGTTCGCCATGGTCATGGAAGGTTTTATCATACGACCCTAAGTGGGCCGAGTCATAAACAGGGTTCGTGCTGACCGTCTTGAAACCGCAGGCCCACCAGAAATCTTCATCCCAATAAGAATAGTCCGAGCATCCTATATACCCCAGGGCGCCTTTGCCTGTGGCCCTTGTCACTTCCTTTGCGAAACAGCTAACCTCAAAATTCGAGGTTTTGCAGCAGTTCCCGACCATCAGGCAGTATTTATGGATGTTCTGAAGGGGGGCAATATCGGAGATCCCGAACGAAGGATCGGCCCAGCCGTTCTCGCTACCGTGGGCCGTATAATTTGCAAAAGCTACTCCATCAGAAACATTGGTATGAATGGCAGGAGCGTATGTGCCGGGAACCATTTCGGGCTGAAGGTAGGTATGCGATAGAATACCATGGGCCGTGTTAAAATAGTTGCTTGTTCCGTAATTGATCTGACCGTTTCCGTAAAGAGGGCCGCAGTTCGGATCGGCTCCCGCCACCATCACCGCTTCCCCGAGAAAGTCATCCGAAGGCATGGTGTACTGCTCGTATTCAAGGGTCTTGTCGATATATGCGTTCATCTGAACCGTGTCCTCTGCAGCAAACCTTCCGTAGGTTACTTCCGGAATATGGTCGTTGGTATACTCGCAGTAATACATATCAGAGGGATGCCCGTTTGTATTGTAGGCCGGGATCTTGTCCACATCGCCTGCAAACAGCACGAAACTTGGTGCATTGTAACCGGCAGGAGGGTTTTCGTATAGCCCATGCAGGTAATCCTTGATGCTTGCCCTGGTTGATCCCACCGCAGGATCATCGGTGTAGCCTGCAATCACCCTGAACCCCTTTCGGGTTTTCCAGGCGATGAAGCGACTGAGGACGTTTTTAAAGCATGGAGGTGAGATGATCACATACGTTGCAGGGCTTGAACTTTGCAGTGAATCCGCGGCTTTGGTATAATTCGGGATCCTGCTGTACAAAGCCTGGTACCAGGGAGATGAATATTTTGCAAGAAGACGATTGCTGGCCTCAAGATCGGGATGCCTGAAAGTGATCCTGGCTTCCAGGTGGTCATAAATACGCAGCATGCCGCTTACAGGGTTGTAACGAACGGGAGAAATGTCAAGCCTTGCAAGGGCTACTGCACGCATGATCCCGACGTAAGCTACACTCACCAGGGATGAATTGCTGAAAGCGTTCTGCAGGTAAGCCGCTGGGTTCATAATAAAAGGAAGCTGAGCAGGATCGGTAATATGTTTTGAAAGAGGCGCCTGGGCTGGAATTACAGGGGAAACAACTCCAAGATCGCTGAGCCTGTAATCAGTGAAATGTGAGCTGATGATGCTTATTTCGTAATCAGCGCCCAGGGGAACCTGTATAAGTTTATGATAAACAGGGAGTTTTGGGTCGCCAACAGTATTGCTGAAACCAAGGTCTCCTGAATAAATTTCGGTGAAAGCGCCCTGCCTGGTCATCACATCGCGGAAATCCAGCCTGCAAACATCCATAGTGACATTGAGAGACCGGAACCTCTCAGAGCCAAACTGAACGTTATTATTTCCGGAACCGGTAAGAATGCTGCCCGCGAACACATCCGCAGAAAGCAGAATGATAACAAAGACGAGTAGGAGTTTTGTAAATTTCAGTGATGACATAGTATGTGGTTTCAGTTAATTCCGGTATAAAGACTACTCGGAGCGCATCATGGTTGCATCGACCTTGCGGATATTATACACAGGGTACCACGCAGCCAAAACTCCGATGAGCATTACTATCACGAAGATAATCAGGAAATCAAGCGGCAGCATATGCACAGGGTATGTGGAAACAACGAAAGTGCTGTTCGCATCGCCAAGCCTGATCAGGTGGAAATGCATCTGGGCCCAGCAGATACCCGCCCCGAGCAATAAACCCGTTATAGCGCCGGAGAAAGAGATAAGCAGTCCTTCGAACAGGAAGATCCTCTGCACCAGTGTTTTGCCGGCCCCAAGGCTCTGGAGCACAGCAATATCCTTCTTTTTTTCAAGGATCAGCATAGAGATGGAAGCGATCACATTGAAGGTGGCAATAAGCAGGATAAAGGCAAGGATCATCACTATAGCCCATTTCTCGGTACGGAAGATTTTATAAATCAGTTCCTGCTGTTCGTAACGGTTTTTGACAATGAATTTATCACCAACGTCTTCCTGGAGGGCTTTCTGGATCAGTGCCGGGTCGGCTTTTTTATCCAGCCCGATCTCCAGGGAAGTAAGTTCATCATTATACCCAAGGATCTGTTTCATAAACCTCAGGGGAAGCAAAACATATTTGACATCAAAATCGGACTGTATCGAAAAAGTCCCTGAAGGAAAGATGGAAGCGGTATTGAACGCATTATCGAAAACACCCGAGAATGCTGCATCCCTTCTTGCAACATACACCGTGATGGGATTCTTGTAATCGCTCAGGTTAGCCCCGAGGTAATCGGCAATCCCGTAACCCAGCACCGCGAAATTCAGGTCACCCTCCTGAAGGATAAAATGCCCTGCCGCCATCATGGTATCTATGCCGCACATCTTCTCAAAGTCGCTGCTGACACCCTTCAGGGTGACTATGGACTGCTTGTCGAGGTATTTCATCAGGGCGTTTTCCTCTATCACCTCGGTCACATATTTTACTCCCTTTATATTTTTTATACGGTGGATGTCCACTGCGGCGGCCCCGAAGGTTTTACCCTTTTTCAGGGAGATGGCCATGTCGGGGTTGAATGAATTGAAGAGGGATTCGGAAAGGCGGGCGAAGCCGTTGAACACCGAAAGCACGATCACAAGCGCTGCTGTCACTATCATGACGCCGATGGCCGAGATCATCGAAATGATGTTGATGATGTTGTGGGACTTACGCGAGAAGAGGTAACGGCGCGCTATGTAAAACGGGAAGTTCATTTTTTGCTCACATGTTTACAACGCAATATTCGCTCGCACATCACACCACCGCTGCGGTTCGCGGGTTCCACATTTCGTCTCTGATTCATCGTTCTCCTCATATTGCTTCGCAATCCGCTCACCTGATGCGGCTTGTGTGATGTGTTTCGCTATTTCGCTACTTCGCTATTTCGCTACTTCGCTACTTCGCTATTTCGCTATTTCGCTACTTCGCTACTTCGCTATTTCGCTACTTATTTCCAGGCTTTCACCAGCAACCCCGTTCCACTCTTATGCTTCGAATGCAGATCTATATAATTGAACAGCAGGGCAAAGGGAAAAGTGAGGATGTAGTAGAAAGGCAGGAGGATGAAGAAAAGCTTGCTGGTGTTGAGCATCAGGATGGGGTATTTCATCGAGAGTTTCCAGCCGACCTGTCCGGGTTTACCGTAAGTATACGCAGCTTCGGTGCGGCTGAAACCAGCCTTCTTCAGTTTTTCCTGTATGTCGTTTATGTTATAACCGTCGCGAACATGTTCATCGATAAAGGATTCCCCGTGGTCATGGTCATGTACATCGGAGCCGCCCTGGTCAGAAGGGGTGGAGATGATCAGCATTCCTTTCTGAGTGAGAGAAGCATGAAAATTCGCAAAGACTTTCTCGTCTTCGGCTATATGTTCCATGACATCCACCGACAGGATAAGATCAAAATGATCATTCATGACAAATGTTGTAAGGTCGGCTTTTTCAAAAACAACCCGGGGTATAAGTGCTTTCCTGAAGAAAGCGTTACAGTCGGCTATCTGCTCTTCCTTCACGTCAACAGCGAGAATGCTGGCGTGGATGTTGAGCCCCGACATGAAATATGTATACTGTCCGAAGCCCGAACCGGCGTCGAGAACATTCACATTTCCTTTCACTGCCCCGGATGCAGCCCATTTTCTCAGCTCTTTACGCACATGCCAGGACCTGAGCAGCAGGATGTCGAGCAGCTTGTAAAACATTTTTCTCAGGAAAGGGGTCTTGTTGAAAACCTTGCCCAGTGAACGTTTTATCGGATCGTATTGCATGAGGATATCAGGTTTTCAGGAGGGTATCAATCTTTTCGATATAATCCAGGGAGTCATCTTCAAAAAACTGGAGTTCGGGGATGATGCGCAGCTGGTTGTGAAGCTGCTGCCCAAGCTGGAACCTGAGGTCTTTGCCATGATGCTTTATAAGGGCAAGCAGGGCTGATTTATCCTTAGTATTGAAGAGGCTGAGATATACCTTACACACAGCCATGTCCTTGGTGACATTGACTTTGGTGACAGTGATCATGGCTCCTCCGAAAATATTCCTTCCCTCGCGCAGGAAAGAGGTGCTGAGCTCTTTCTGGATCATCCGGGAGATTTTCTGTTGTCGCATGCTTTCCATGATACAAAGGTATGAAATATAATCTTTCCCGTTAAATTCCCTGCAGCTTGCGGCGGGAAAGCGGGCAGGGTCCAGTCACGGGTTTGCCTTCATTGATTCCTGTGGGGGGCAAATAATAAGGCCGGCCCGCTTAAGCGGGCCGGCCTTATTCAGGTAAATGAAAGTTTAAATTGCTCCTTCGTCGTATGCTTTTTCCCCGTGAATTGCATAGTCAAGACCGGTCTTCTCAGCATCCGGGTCGACCTTTACAGGGGTGATGAAATTGATAATGATAAGCATGATGTAGGTGAATACGAAAGCATAGGCTGCACCTGCAGCTGCGGCAACAACCTGCTTCAGGAAAAACATGGAGTTGCCGGCAAGCAAACCGTCGGCTCCCGATGCGTTTACAGCCTTTAAAGCGAATACGCCAAGGAGGATGGTCCCGAGAAATCCGCCAACACCGTGAACACCCCATACATCCAGGGCGTCGTCCCAGTTCATCTTATTCTTGAACTGTACTGCCAGGTAGCAGAGTATGCTGGCGGCACCTCCTATGATAGGTGCGGACCACAAAGGTACGAACCCTGCGCAGGGTGTTATCGTCGCAAGACCCGCTATAGAACCTGTGAGAAGGCCTACGAACTTGGGTTTCTTTGCATGTGACCATTCCAGGAAAAGCCATACAACCGTTGCAAAAGATGCGGCCACGTCGGTGTTCAGAAAGGCCAGGGATGTCACCGTGTCAACAGCTACTTCGCTGCCTGCATTG
This sequence comes from uncultured Bacteroidales bacterium, assembly GCA_903824935.1. Classification (GTDB taxonomy): domain Bacteria; phylum Bacteroidota; class Bacteroidia; order Bacteroidales; family FEN-979; genus CAIRDP01. Next base: position 5,940 of record CAIJYT010000146.1, read on the forward strand.
AAACCGTACCAGCCGAACCATAAAAGCCCGCTGCCGATTGCAACCAGGGGGATGCTGTTAGGAGTTGAATTTTTATCATTGCGCGCACCTACATAAAGCACCGAGGCAAGGGCAGCAAAACCTGCAGTGGCATGAACCACAACGCCTCCTGCAAAATCAAGAACTCCCCAATGTGCCAGCAGCCCGTTTCCCCAAATCATATGAACGAACGGGTAATAAACCAGGACCTGCCATACGGTAAGGAAAATGAAATACGCCTTGAAATTGACGCGGTTTACGAAAGCCCCGGTGATAAGGGCGGGAGTGATGATTGCAAACATCATCTGGTACGCGATGAACACATACTCGGGGATCTTCCCGTTGCTGTACATCGTTGATGGAGTAATGCCGTGAAGGAAAGCTTTATCGAGATTCCCGATAATGCCTCCGTCGCCGCCGCTGAAGCAGAGCGAATAACCGAAGGTGACCCATAACACGGTCGTCCAGCCAAGAGAAACAAAACTCTGGATCATGATCCCCAGGATGTTTCGCTTGGTTGCCAGACCGCCGTAAAACATCGCCAGGCCGGGTGTCATAAGCATGACAAGGCTGGCGGCTAACAGCATAAAGCCTGTTGAACCAGTTTCTAACATTTTTGTAATTTTTAGTTATTAATCCGTTAAGATGATATTATTAAGCCAGGTTAACACAACCCTGACATGTATTGCAATATGTAATGTTGCAAATAACGGAAACCCCCGCTAACTGTGGAATACTGATTGTTCTGAATTAAAACTAAGGGATTTACGTAGGAAGGGTGACTGGGTTACTGGATTACCGCAGCACGAAGTGTTGCAAACCCAGTAACCGTCGCAAAGCGCATCCGGTTCAGGCTTCGCCAAGTTTGTTCCTGATCGCGAACTTCACCATCTCGACCGTGCTTTTGAAATTGTACTTCTGCATGATGTTGTTCTTATGCGTTTCCACGGTGCGTATACTGATGTTCAGGCGATCGGCTATTTCGAGGTTCGACAGGCCCTCGGTATAGAGCCTGAGTATTTCGGTCTCACGGGAGGTGAGATTGGCTTTGCGCGCAGCCGACTCGGGGTTTCCTGCCGATCTCACATTATGCGAATAAAGCTTTGAGATCACCTGTGCCGCGGTATCGCTGAAATATTCATCCCCGCCTGCCACTGTCCTTACAGCTTTAAGAAGCTCTGTCTTTGTGGTGTCCTGCTTGGGAAGGTAACCTTTGGCACCGGCCTTAAGGGCGTTGAAAATGTAATCCTCACTCACATACATTGAAAGGACCAGCACCCTGATCGCAGGAAATTTCTCGGCCATCTTGCGGATCAGGTCTATGCCTGACCTGCCCGGCATCGAAAGATCGGTTATGACCACGTCGGGGTTGGTTTTCCCTGCCATCTCCAATGCAGTAGCTGCATCAGCAGCACAGCCGCACACTTCTATGTCGCCCGCCTCCAGCATCATGTTGCTGAGGCCGTCGCGGATGATCTGGTGATCATCCACCAATAAGACCCTGATCTTTCTGTTCATGCCTTTTTCGGTATTTTAACCCTGATTGTAGTTCCTTTTCCCGGGCCTGTTTCAATACTGAAAGTCCCGCCGAGTATATCAGCCCTTTCCTTCATGTTATACAGCCCGTTCCCGCCCGCAGAGCCCCGGGTCTGTTCGAACCCGCTCCCGTTGTCTTCAATGATAAGGATGAGATTCTCTTTGTTTTCAATAAGCTGCATGTTGATGACTCCAGCCCCTGAATGACGGATTGCATTATTTAACGCTTCCTGCCCCATCCTGTAAAGGTACACTATGGTCTTGTCGTCGGGGGAGTCTTTAAACCCATGCGAAAAAAAACCAATCTCAATCCCGGTCTGCCGGCCTGCAGTAATACATAAATTTTCAAGTGCATTGGCCAACCCCAGCTCATGCAGGGCCGGGGGCATGAGGTCATTCGAGATCTGCCTTGTTTCATCGATCAGCGACCCGAAAACATTCCTGATCTCCACATAGGTCTTTTGCAAACATTTAAAGTCCTCACCTTCGCAGTTTTCAAGCTGAAGCTTGGCACCAACGAGCTTCTGGCCCAGCCCGTCGTGAAGCTCTCTCGAAACCCTCTGCCTTTCCATCTCCTGCCCGTCGAACATGGCCGAAAGCCTTCTCGAACGTTCCTCCCTGATCCTGTCAATCATAGTGTTGAAAGTCAGGGCCAGGGCTCCTATCTCGTCAGTCGACCGCACATCAACCCTGCTGCTGTAGTCGCCCTGGCCAGCCTTGAGCGCAGCATTCTTCAAACGGATCAGGGGTTGGGTGATCATGATGGAGATCAGCCTGGCGATGGCCAGGATAAAAAGGGAAATGACCAGCGAAACCAGCACAATATCATTCCTTATCCTGTCAACCGGAATCAGGCTTTCGGCATAGTCTATCTCGGCCAGAATGACCCAGTTCAACCCCTGCACATTGATAGGTTCGTATGCGCTGAATACTTTGATATTCCTGTAATCGGGGGTCACAAGCGCGCCGGTCCTGTGAGAGATAGCCCTCTGTGCGCTCAGTGAATTTACAGTGGTTTTTAGCACCGATCCCTGAATAAAACGGGATTCTGACCGCATCAGCAAATCATGCCCAACCAAATAGGCTTCACCGCTCTGCCCCAGTCCTATCCTGCTGTTGTTCTGCAGCATGATACGGTTGATGTCGAGCGAAGAAACTTCAAGTATCACTGCCGCGGCAAGCTTTCCGGATACATCCCTGATACCCCTGCCCAGGAAACATGCGGGCAGGGTATCGGTGTCTGATTTCCTGAACAGGTCGATAACAGCCATTGAATCATTATCCTGCATTGACCTCCATAATTGGACGAACCGGGAATACTCCCTGGCAGACAGGGCAGCACTGCTGTCGTTCAGCGAAATTACAGATGGTTTGTCAAGGCTTCCCCTGATAAGAAAAATGCCCGGTAAACCGTAACAGCCGATAAAAAAACGAATGTTGTTAAGAGCTTCATTAACGCCGGCTCCCACCTTCCGGCTCCCGTTTTCCGGTTCACGGTTCACGGTTCCCGGTTCACGGCTCCGGGTGGCCTGTAAGGGAGTCAATCCCTGAGTCCCTGCAACAAAAACCTTCATGTCATTGCTCTTCGACAGGAATTCAAGATTCCTGGTCTTTTCGGTAAAAAAATATTCGATTTGCTGCTTCTTGACTGCCCTCACCGAAATAAGCTGGTCCATGGTGCGTTTTACTATCGCATCGCGGGCCGAATAAAATGAGTAAATCCCCACTACGGTGACAGAAGCCAATCCCACAAACATGAACAGGAGCAGCAGTTTTGTTGTGATGGAAGTAACCCTGAAATGCATTCAACCTGATTATTGCACAAAGGTAATATTCCCTGATATTTATTTCATATATTTGCCATCATGAAAAAACTGCTCAGGATACTGGGATTTGCCAAGCCCTACTGGCTTTTTGCCAGCTTAAACATCCTGTTCAACATTCTTTCGACCTTATTTTCACTGGTCTCTTTCACCCTCTTCATCCCGGTCCTGAACATGCTCTTTCAAAAAGTGAAAGTAGTCCCGGTCGCACCGGCGATGAACTTTTCAAATGCACATTCTTTCGGCGACCTTACGAAGATGCTTGACTTCTCATCTATCCAGGATAACTTTAATTATTTCTTTGGAAAGATGATAGTCGAGAGCGGCGAAAAACAAATGCTGATGTATATCAGCATCACCATCGTTGTTCTGTTCTTCCTCCGCAACCTTTTCCGCTACCTTGCCATGTTCTTCCTGGCCACCGTAAGGAACGGCGTTGTGAGGGATCTCCGCAGCCAGCTATACTATAAAGCGCTCATCCTGCCGCTGGGGTATTACAATGAGCAGCGCAAAGGCGATATCATTTCAAGAATGACCACCGACGTCCAGGAAGTTGAATGGAGCATCATGAGCTCCCTCGAGATGTTCTTCCGCGACCCCATCGCCATCCTGGCATACATGGCCGTCCTCTTCGGTATCAGCCCCAGGCTCACGATATTCATACTGATACTGTTGCCGATATCAGGGCTGATCATTGGACAGATCGGGAAAAGCCTCAAGCGGACCTCCGACAAAGGCCAGCGCGAGATGGGCGTGCTCCTTTCAATTATTGAAGAAACCCTCTCGGGACTCAGGATCATTAAAGCTTTCACCGCCATCGATTTTGCAAACGAGAGGTTCGCAAAGACAAACAACCACTTCTACCGCCTGATGGTGAGGCTGTACCGCAAACGTGACCTGGCCTCGCCTCTCAGCGAGTTCCTCGGAGCCGTCGTCATCAGCATAGTTCTCTGGTTTGGCGGCCAGCTGGTTTTCACCCCCGGCAACCTCCTCGATGCAGCCACATTCCTTACCTACATGGTGATCTTCTCGCAGATCATCAACCCCGCCAAGACCATCACCCAGGCCTGGTATAACCTCCAGAAAGGCGCAGCCTCGATGGACAGGATAGAGCAGGTTATGAATGAACCCGAAGTGATTGAGCAGATCCCCCAAGCCGTCAGCAAGAAATCATTTGATAAAGAGATTGAATTCTCACACGTCACTTTCGCCTATGTACAGGAGGAAGTGCTGAAAGACATTAAACTGGTGATCCCCAAAGGCAAGACTATAGCCCTGGTCGGGCCATCGGGAGGAGGGAAATCCACAATGGTCGACCTCATGCCCCGTTTTTACGACTGCATCAAAGGCGATATCCTCATCGACGGCATCCCTATCAGGAACATGGTCATCAACGACCTGAGAGGACTTATGGGCATCGTTTCGCAGGAGACCATACTGTTCAATGATACCGTTTTTAATAATATTGCTTTTGGTATGGAGACGGCTACCGAAGAGGATGTCGTAGCTGCTGCCCGCGTTGCGAATGCTCATGAGTTTATTGAAAATATGCCACTGGGTTATCAGACCAACATAGGCGACAGGGGGACCAAACTTTCGGGCGGACAGAGGCAGAGGCTTAGCATAGCCCGGGCCGTGCTCAAGAACCCGCCCATCATGATACTCGACGAAGCCACATCGGCACTCGACACCGAAAGCGAAAGACTGGTGCAGCAGGCTCTCGAAAACCTCATGAAAAACCGCACCTCCATCGTCATCGCACACCGGCTTTCAACCATACAGTTTGCCGACGAGATCATCGTCCTCCAGGCAGGAGAAATAGTTGAGAGGGGCTCACATACAGCACTCATCGAACTCAACGGGGTGTACCGTAAATTATATGAACTCCAGTCATTCTTATAATAACTGAGATCTGAACCCCCTGGTCGATGAGCCGAAAAAAAATACTGGTAATTGCCCTCATCCTGGGCCTTGCAGCCGCCTCCTGCAGTAAGAAATACAGCTATTACTACCGCGACAAGGAAACCAAGACCCGCGACTGCTCGCAGCCCGCAACCACATCACACAAGTTCAAGAAATAGGGAATTACGCCTCCGCCATCCGCAGTGAAATAGTCTCGTTTTTTGATCAGCCTGGTGCGGGGGAATATCAGGGTTTACACCTCCGCCATCCGCAGAAGGATAGCTTCGAGTTTCTTTTTGATCAGCTTGGTGCGGCAGGTGTAATCATTTACAATGATAGAAAAGATCAGTTCACGGCCCGATACGCTTTTCACGTAACCTGCAAAACTTTTAACCCCTGCAATGGTACCGGTCTTTGCCCTCACCCTGCCTTCGGCGGCCGTGCCCCTCAGTGCTTTATGCAATGTGCCGGTGAGACCCGCTATCGGGAGGGATTCATAAAAAGGAAGGTAATATTTCGAATTGGTCATGATGTAAAGGGCATCGACCAGCTGCTTCGGAGAGATGGCATTATTCCTCGATAACCCGTTGCCGTCTTCAAAATACATTCCTTTGGTGTCAAGCCCTTTTGCCTTCCAGAATTCCAGTATCCCCTGCACGCCTGCATCTTTGGTGTTATGGTTGTAAAGTTTGCCGCCTATCTTGCGCAAAAGCTTCGAAGCCCTCCAGTTTATGCTGTGCTGGTTGGTTACGGTGACTTCAGGGATGACAGGATTGCCAAAGATCTCCAGGGCGGGGGCCGTGACAAACAGCTTCAGGGTCGAAGCAGGCATCATGGCACGTGTTTGATCGTATTCGGCAATAACCGTTTTATTGTCCTGCCTGGTGATGTCGATGATGAAATATCCAAGCGATGCATTTTTCAGGCAGTCATCGGCCTTGAGATCGTCCAGGTCCGAAAGAAGCTGGCTGTAACGCTTTGTGTCGACAGCGGATAGGACGGGAGCAGGTTCGGTTTGTTTTTCTGCTTTCCGGTTCTCATGCGTGCATGCTGCAGATAAAACCAGGATGAAAACCAGGAAAAGGAAATTAAATTTCTGCCGCATCAGGTAAATTTGGTAACAGGCCCCAAAGATCGTAAAAAATGCTTTGCTCTAGGAAGTGGTTGATAAAAATTTTCTAGCTGTTAACCTGTTCACAATGAAATTTATAGATTACATATACATAGATTGACGTGTATATTATTATATGTCGTAATTTCGCGCCCTGTTTCAGATTAATCAAGTGCAAATGATCAAAAAAGTACTGGTTGCCAACCGAGGTGAAATTGCAGTAAGAGTCATGCGTTCATGCCGTGAGATGGGGATCAGGTCGGTTGCTGTTTTTTCGGATGCCGACCGTAATTCCATGCATGTAAGGTATGCCGATGAAGCATATAATATCGGGCCGGCACCATCGCGTGAAAGTTACCTCAATATAGAAGCCATCATAGGGGCTGCGAAAGCCTCGGGAGCCGATGCTGTACATCCGGGATACGGCTTTCTCTCTGAAAATGCTGCTTTCGCCGGCCGCTGCCAGGAAGAAGGCATCATTTTTATAGGACCTGATCCTTATGCCATAACCACCATGGGCGACAAGATCACGGCCCGCCTTACCATGATCGCGGCAGGCGTTCCTGTCGTCCCGGGCACCACCGAAAAGATCAGGGATGAAAAGCATGCCCTGGAGATCGTAAAGGAGGTAGGTCTCCCCGTAATGATCAAAGCATCGGCAGGCGGCGGGGGCAAAGGCATGAGGCTTGTAAAAATCATTGAGGAAGTCGGATCTTCTTTTCGAATGGCCAGGTCTGAAGCCATGAACGCCTTTGGCAACGATTCGGTCTATATTGAAAAATACATACAATCTCCTCATCATATTGAATTCCAAATACTTGCCGATAATCACGGAAATGCGGTCCACCTTTTTGAAAGGGAGTGCTCAATCCAGAGAAGGCATCAGAAAGTCATTGAGGAAACTCCGTCGCCGTTGATGAACCCCGAACTCAGGAAAGAAATTGGTGAAAAGGCAGTTAAAGCTGCCAAAGCCGTGAATTATAAAGGGGCAGGCACTATCGAATTTATTGTAAGCGACAGCCTGGAGTATTATTTTCTCGAGATGAACACCAGGCTCCAGGTAGAACACCCTGTTACCGAAAGGGTTGCCGGTGTTGACCTGGTGAAGGAGCAGATCAATATCGCAAACGGCAACCCCCTGCCTTTCAAACAGGAAGATCTGAGGCAGAGTGGCCACGCTATCCAGTGCAGGATCTATGCCGAAGACCCCGATAATAATTTCATGCCCAACCCCGGGACAATCAAGCATATCACCGAGCCCCACGGGCTGGGTATCCGTTGCGACGGTTATGTTTACGAAGGATATGAGATCCCGATATATTATGATCCCATGATCACCAAGCTGATCTCCTGGGGTAATACAAGGCCCGAATCTATCGCACGTATGAAACGGGCCCTTTATGAGTATAAGATCACCGGGGTGAAGACCAATATCAAGTTCCTTGAAAAGATCATGGATACCCCCGATTTTAACAGCGGAAACTACAACACCCACTTCATAGAGAAGAATGAACGATTCCTGCTGGCCTCACGCCCTTGCGGAACTGAATGTGAAGATATGGCCATCATGGCTGCTTTCATTGACTACCTCACCAAACTCGAACGCATACAGCCCCCGCAGTATACCGGCGAACTCGGCTCTAACTGGAAGGATTTCGGACGCAAACGAAACGTCCTCCGTCTTTAACCGTGAACCGTGAACCGTGATTGGTAATTTTAAATGGTACATCGTAAATTGTAAATCGTACATTAAATTATGGCTTTCGAAGTAAATCTTGGACACCGCTCTGCAAAGATCGAAATACTCAGCAGGAACGGCAATAAAGCCCTGCTCGATATTGACGGTCAAAAATACGACGTCGACATCGTGATGGTCGAGAAAGGAGTTTATTCCATCGTCTACAACGGGCATTCATACAATGTGGAGCTTATTGAAGGCGAGACCAGCAAAAGTTACATTGTCAATACCTTTGCCAAGACCTTCAACGTAGAGATCGTTGATGCGGAATCCAAATATATCAGCAGCCGAAAGCAGGGACTGGATGCCGAAGAAGAGAATACTGTCGTTTCTCCCATGCCCGGTAAAGTGGTGAAGATCCCGGTAAAGGTCGGGGAACAGGTTATCGCCGGCCAGACCCTGGTGGTTGTGGAAGCCATGAAAATGCAGAGCGAATTCAAGGCCAGCCACGACAAGACCGTACTCGAAATACTTGTAAAAGAAGGCGATACTGTCGACGCACATCAACTTATGATGAAATTGGAATAATGCAACCGTAGCCGCGTTGCAAATATGCGAGCGAAAGCGTTATATAAATTTTGACACATGATTTCACTAGAAAAAAAATTAGAAGAATTCGATAACCGCAACAAGGCTGCAGAGCTGGGCGGCGGACAGGAAAAGATCGAAAAGCTCCATAAGCTTGGCCGGCTCACCGCCCGCGAGCGCATCAACCTGCTTCTCGACCCGAATACCTTTGTGGAAATGGATAAGCTGGTTACCCACCGCTGCCACGATTTCGGCATGTCAAAGAACAAAATCCCCGGCGACGGAATGGTGACAGGCTATGGAAAGGTCGATGGCCGGCTGCTTTTTGTTTTTGCACAGGATTTCACCGTGTTCGGAGGGACCATGAGCCGCGCCAATGCCGAAAAAGTCGTGAAGATCATGGACATGGCTATGAGCATGGGAGCTCCCCTGGTAGGCCTCAACGACTCAGGCGGCGCACGTATCCAGGAAGGTGTTGAAAGCCTTGCAGGCTATGCCGATATCTTTTACCGCAACGTACAGGCATCCGGCGTGATCCCCCAGATCTCAGCGATCATGGGCCCCTGCGCAGGCGGTGCAGTGTATTCACCCGCCATGACCGACTTCATTTTTATGGTCAAGGAAAGCAGTTATATGTTTGTTACAGGCCCTGAAGTCATCAAAACAGTGACCCACGAGGAAGTGACGATGGATGAGCTCGGCGGCGCAATGACACACAACTCCAAAAGCGGTGTGGCGCACTTTGCAGCCGAAAACGACGAGCAGGTCATTATGATGATAAGGGAACTTCTCAGTTTCCTTCCCTCGAACAACATGGCCGATCCCCCCACCATCCCATGCACAGACGATATCATGAGGCAGGATGAAAAGTTGCAGGACATAGTCCCCGCCGATCCCAACAAACCTTACGACATCAAAGAGATCATCACGACAGTCGTCGATAATCATAACTTCTTCGAAGTCCAGCCGCATTTTGCAGGTAATATTATCGTCGGATTTGCACGCCTCGGGGGCAAACCGGTGGGCATTGTTGCGAACCAGCCGGCATTTCTCGCAGGCGTCCTCGATATCAATTCATCACTCAAAGGAGCCAGGTTCGTCAGGTTCTGCGATGCGTTCAATATCCCCCTCATCACTTTCGAAGATGTGCCCGGCTTCCTTCCCGGCACAAACCAGGAGTTCGGCGGCATCATCAAGCACGGTGCAAAACTGCTCTATGCATTTTGCGAGGCAACAGTCCCCAAGATCACCGTAATCACCCGCAAAGCCTACGGAGGCGCTTACTGCGTGATGTCGAGCAAGCATATCGGAGGCGACATCAATTTTGCATATCCAACAGCCGAGATTGCAGTCATGGGCCCCGAAGGTGCCGTAAATATCATTCACAAAGGCAAGCTGAATGAAGAAGACAGGGCCGAAGCAGTCGACAATTACCGCAAGACTTTCGCGAACCCATACAAGGCTGCCGAACTGGGGTATGTCGACGAGATCATAATGCCGAAGCAGACGCGTATGAAGCTCATCCAGTCGCTCGAGCTTACGCAGCATAAGAGCAAGCAGAATCCTCCCAAAAAGCACGGGAATATTCCATTGTAGTTTCGCTCACATATTTGCACCGCAGCTACGGTTGCAGCGTCGTTTGTTCATAATTATACCTGGGCCAATCCAGTTGAGACTCACTCCTCGCACCTGAGGCTGCTTGTGCAAAATGCTTCGCGCATTACTATGCGTCTTGTGTGATCTGCGAGCGAACAGCGGCATTTGTAAAGATGCAAGAGAACAGCAGCTTTGTGAAACTGCGAGCGATTTCGCTATTTTTCCCTTACCTTTGATGCATAATTAGACCGATTATGAACCCGATAATTGATATCATCCGTCGGAAGGCAGATGAATATTATTCAGAAGTTGTCGCCATCCGCCGCCATATACATAAACATCCCGAGCTGTCGAAGCAGGAGAAGAATACCATGGATTTCATTGCTTCAAAGCTGAGCGAATACGGTATTCAATATAAGGATAATGTAGCCGGATTTGGTATCGTCGGGATCATCGAAGGCCGCGATAAGCAAGCCATTTGCATTGCATTGAGGGCCGATATGGATGCGCTGCCGATCACAGAGACCAATAAAGTTGAATATTGCTCGGCAAATCCCGGCATAATGCATGCCTGCGGGCATGATGTGCATATGGCCTGCCTGCTTGGAGCGGCAAAGATCCTGAACGGGCTTAAAGACCAGTTCAGAGGAACCATCAAACTTTTTTTCCAGCCATCTGAAGAGACCTATCCCGGAGGAGCAATCCAGATGATAGAAGCAGGGGTGATGGAAAACCCGAAACCTGCATACGTCCTGGGCCAGCATGTATTCCCTTTCCTTTCCGCCGGACAGGCAGGCTTCAGGCCGGGCATGTTCATGGCCTCGACCGATGAGTTTTATATTACGGTAAAAGGCAAGGGTGGTCATGGAGCCATGCCCCAGACTGCCATAGATCCCATTCTTATTGCTTCGCATATCGTAATTGCATTGCAGCAGATCGTCAGCAGGAACGCAAACCCATTGGTTTCAACGGTTGTGACAGTGGGCAAAATAACAGGGGAGGGCCGCACGAATGTGATCCCCGATACCGTAAGGCTCGAAGGTACTGTAAGGACATTTGATGAAGGATGGAGGAGCGAAGTCCATAAACTTATCCGCACTATCGCCGGAGGCACTGCCGAAGCCATGGGCGGAAGCTGCGATATCACCATCGACAGGGGATATCCCTATCTGTTCAATAATGAAGAGATGACTCAAAGGCTCATCTCAGTTGCAGGAGAATATCTGGGCGAAAGCAACGTTAAACCTATGGAAGCTAAAATGGGTGCCGAGGACTTCGCATATTTTGCACAGCAGGCCCCGGGATGCCTGTTCGGACTGGGCATTGCCGATCCTGCAATCGGAATTGGCCCCAACCTGCATACCGCCGGTTTCACCGTTGATGAGTCGGCAATCAAAACCGGCATGGGCCTCATGGCCTGGCTTGCAGTAAATCTGCTGAACAGTAATAGATAATAAAGTTTAATGTGCTGAAGCGAAGCATTTTGGATAATTCGTGTTATGAGCGACGCATTTTGCAGGAGCCTTACCATGAGCTAAGCATTTTGCATAAGCCGCATCAGGTGCAAGGAGCCTGGGATTGGCTGGAGGAGTATATCATCATATCGCTCCGCAACACCGTAGCGGCTTATGCAAATATGCGAGCGACCAGCCGCATTGCAAATATGCTAGCGACCAGCTGCGGTGCAATGTTGCGAGCATACAGTGGCGATGCTAAGAGCTTCGCTTTTCACCTTTTTCCCATTTCGCTACTTCGCTACTTCGCTACTTCGCTACTTATCCTCATTTCCCTCAGCTCCAGCGCCCAGGACCACCCCGCCGGCGGCACAATCCTGCCCTTTCAGCAGGAAGCCGTGACAGCGAACAACGAGGACCAGATGGCACAGCAGTTCTTCCAGGCAAAGAATTACGAAAAGGCCGCCGAGCTTTACCAGCACATCTACACACGCACCCCTTCATTTTACAATTACACCTACTACCTCTATTGCCTTGTCGAGACACAGGCTTATGACGAGGCCAAAAAGATCGTTAAAGCCCAGCAGAAAAATGATAAGAATACGCTGAAATATGAGGTGGATCTGGGCTATGTATATTTCAGGGAAGGCAATATTGCCAAATCGAAGAAACTCTACGATGATGCGCTGAAACACGTCCCCGCCGAGATAAACCAGGTTGTGGAACTTGCAAATGCCTTCTATGCCAAAGGTGAAATGGATTATGTGATCAGCACCTATAAAAAAGGCCGCGAACTCCTGCCCGAAATGCGCAACCTGGGTTTCGAGCTGGCCGGGGCTTACGAGAGAATGGGTAATTTCAAAGGAGCCATGGAGGAGTACCTCGGCCTCCTCGACGCCGACATGAACTACGCGACCAATGTCAGGGACCGCCTGCAGGTCCTGCTGGCCCAGGATGACGATAACACAAAACATACCGACCTCAGGAAGATCCTTCTTGAACGTATCCAGAAAGACCCCGGTAATGTTGGTTATTCAGAGCTTTTATGGTGGTATTCGGTCCAGGAAAAAGACTTCGAACTGGCCTTCATCCAGGCCAAAGCCCTGGACCGCCGGCTAAAAGAGGATGGAGGACGGGTGATGGAACTTGCTCATCTTGCCATTTCCAACAACGACTACAAGGTGGCCGGGGAAGCATATAAATATGTCATTTCCAAAGGCGCTTCCTGCTCTTTTCATGAAGCTGCCCGCAGGGAGCTTTTGCATACGAAATACCTCCTGCTCACAGCTGACCCGGGGGCAAAGCAAAAAGATCTTGCCGAACTGCAAAAATCCATGCTTGCCGAATTGGCGAAGTGGGATAATGACCCTGAAGCGGCAAGGCTGGCCATGGACCTTGCACATCTTGATGCATTTTACCTTGCCGATGCCGATGCCGCGCTTGACCTCCTCGACAAGGTCCTCGAATGGAACGGCATGAGCGGTAAAGACCGCGCTGATGTTAAAATGGAACTTGCAGATATCCATATTTATAAAGGAGATATGTGGACTGCCACTGTAATGTATCAGCAGGTTTACCGCGATTTCAAAAATGATGCCACAGGGCAGGAAGCAAAATTCAGGAATGCCCGCCTTTCATACTATATCGGTGAATTTGAATGGGCCAAAGCCCAGCTCGACATACTGAAAGCAGCCACATCCAAGTTCATTGCCAATGATGCAATGAAGCTTGCCATGCTTATCAGCAATAATTATGATCCCGACAGCAACACCGTCGCACTTGGCTTCTATTCAAGGGCCGAACTGGCCGATTTCAGGAATACTGAAGTCAAGGCACTGCAAACTCTTGATTCCATCCCTCAGCGCTTTCAAACCCATCCCATACTCGATAATGTAATCTACCGCAAAGGCGAAATATATCTCAAACTCGGGAACTTTAAAATGGCTGACTCCATGTTTGCCATCGTTATCATGAGTCATCCTATGGATATCATCACCGATGAAGCCATTATGAACAGGGCCGGGATCCATGAGGTGCAGATGGCCGATAAACAGGGGGCAATGGCCCTGTACCAGGACCTTCTGAACAACTACCCCGGCAGCCTCTTCGTCCCGGAAGCACGAAAACGTTACAGGTCCCTCAGGGGCGATAAGATGCAATGATATGGTAAGACCGAAAAAACACCTGGGCCAGCATTTTTTGCATGACGAGAATATTGCAGGAAAAATCCTTGCTGCCGTCCCTGCCGAACCAAGGCTGGTCCTCGAAATCGGCCCCGGCACCGGTGTTCTGTCAAAGTACCTGCTTGAAGACTCGTCCTATGATGCCTATTATCTCGAGGTGGACAGGGAGTCGGCTGAATACCTGCGCAGGAAATACCCGGCAATCACAGCAAGGCTGATACAGGCCGATTTCCTTGACTATCCCCTGGCGAATTTTCCCGGACCCGGCCGTTCTGACGAACCCATGACCATACTCGGGAATTTTCCATACAATATCTCTTCCCAGATCCTCTTTAAAGCCCTTGAACACCGCAACAGGGTGAAGGTCGTGGTTGGCATGTTCCAGAAAGAAGTCGCAGAAAGGCTGGCCGAGGGACCAGGCTCACGAACCTATGGCATCCTCAGCGTCATCCTCCAGGCTTTTTATGATATTGAATACCTGATGACCGTCAGTCCCGGGGTTTTCAACCCTCCGCCCAATGTGAAATCGGCAGTGATAAGGCTTACAAGAAATTCAAGGCAAAGCCTGGATTGTGATGAGGCCTTCTTTGTGAAAGTTGTGAAAACAGCTTTCAACCAGAGGCGAAAAACATTGCATAATGCGCTTAAGCCCTTAACTTTGCTGATAAATGACGAGGCCTCACTGCCTTTTCTTACAACCCGTGCCGAACAGCTCAGCGTCGATGATTTTGTACTGCTTACAAGGGAGATACAGCAAAGACAAACCACGTGAATCGTGTTCGGCGCAGCCGAAATGAGCACGCAAATGAAATAAGCAATTGGTGCGAATAATCGTGATCCGTGAATCGTGATCCGTGTGAGAGAAAAACCTGATGAAAAAGAACACCGGTAAAAAGAGATCTGCAAAAGACCTGCTGGCTCATACAGGATTATACGAACCAGGCCCGGGTTTCATGCCCGCATTGCCGCGTAAAGCCAACCTCATCATCATTTCACTGATCTTCGCCTGGGCATTCTTGCTCTACGGCAACACCGCAAGAAACAAATTCACGATTGACGATACCCTGCTTACGAAAAACGAGATGGTGAGGCAGGGATTCAAAGCTATTCCTGCGATATTTTCATCCTGCCTCATCGACGAGGACAAGAACACAGGCGGCCAAACGAATGATTACAGGCCGGTCGCCAAGGCGACTTTCGCAGTTGAATACGGTCTCTGGGGCGAAAAGCCCGGCACAAGCCATCTCATCAATGTCTTATTTTATTTTTTCGCTTCACTTCTCACTTTCTACGTTTTACAGAGGCTGCTTTTCAATTACAATATACTGTTTCCTGTGCTTATCACCGTGGTTTTCATGGCGCACCCGGTTCATACCGAGGTAGTTGCAAGCCTCAGGAACAGGGATGAGATACTGGCCTATCTTTTCGGAATGCTGGGTTTGTACAGCCTGCTTACCTATACCTACTCAAGGAAGCCCAGATTCGTAATTTATACCTGCACATGGTTCGTACTTGCTTTCTTATGCAAGCAGTCGGCTCTCCCATTCATCGGGCTCTATATCCTTGTTCTCTACTACTTCAGCGAACTGAAGCCAAAAGCCTTGCTGAGCATAGGCATTATGCTTGTCATAGCCGCACTTGCCGCCTTCCTTATCCCCAGGTTTTTCCTCCACCACAGCCCCCGCAGTAATTTCTACTTTGAGAACGCCCTGTATTTCGAAAAGAGCCTCTGGCTGAGGCTGGGCACGGCCATGCTGTCGCTTCTGTTTTACCTGAAGATACTGTTCTATCCCCATCCATTGTTATACTATTACGGCTATAACATGGTCAGGCTGACTTCCCTTGCAAGTCCGCTGGTCCAGCTGTCGGTAGTGGTTTACGCGATATTGCTGGTTTACACCCTCTTCAACATCCGCAGTAAAAAATTAGTATCATTTGCAGTACTCTGGTACCTTGTTTCAATCTTCATGTACTCAAATCTTCTCCTTCCCGTGACAGGGGTCGTAGCCGAGCGCTTCGTTTTCCTTGCATCCCTGGGCTTTGTCATCGCACTGGTATTCATCATCTTCAAGCTGTCGGGCACCGAACCCAACAGCCTAACCATAGAACTGGATTCACGCATCAAGATCATCGCCATGGTTATTGTTATCCTTGTACCATGGGGGCTGATGACATTAAACAGGAATGACGCCTGGAGGGATATGTTGTCGTTGTTCAAAAAAGACATCCCACACCTTGGGCATTCAGCCAAAGCTAATTACCAGTATGCCGAATACCTTCTTAATACGGTGTATGCGGATGAGGATTTCCGGAGGTACGGCATGGTGAAACAGGTCGTGCGCGACAACATTAAAACACATCTGGAGCTTTCGCTAAGCGTTTACCCCAGGGGATACAATACATTGAATGATTTTGGCAATTTTTTCCTGCTCATCGAAAAGCGCTACGATTCGGCAGTGTATTATTTTCAGAGGGCTGCGGATGTGGATCCATCGCTGAGCCCGGCCTGGATCAGTCTCGGGACGACCTACCGCCAGATCGGGCAGTATAAGACGGCATTGGACTGCTACAATAAGGTGCTGGTGATTGACCCCGGAAACGCCAGGGCTTATATTTCGCTTGCAGACCTGTATTACGACCTCGGGGATATCAACCGCTCGCTTTATTACTCTGACCTCGGGCAGAAAGCTTCCGGAAAAAAGTAAAATCCGATTTTTTGAATAAAAGGATCTCCCTGACAGGCATTTTGATCTTTCTCGAATACATCACCAGGTAAGCGATTGAACCAAGCGTGTAGCTGATATTAGTGGACCATACGGCGCCCATTCCGCCGAATTTCGGGATCATGAAGATATTGGCAATGAAATTGAGGACAAGAGCCGGGACAAAAGTGTAGATCGCAACTTCAGGCTTGCCTTTTCCGGTAAGCCGGCTGTTGAGTATACGGAAACCCGCCAGGAGAAGCACACCGGGAAGTATTGCCTGTATCATGGGTACACTGCTGATGAATTCTTTGCCGAAGATCAGGGGGATCAGGTATGGGGCTGCGAAATAGATGGCCACTGCTGCCGCGAACCCCGCCACCATGGAAAACCTGAAAATTGTGGCAACAATGCGGGTAACCCCCTCGTCGTCGTCGGTATTGGCGCTGCGGCTCAAAATGATGGTCTCTATGGCATAGGGTATATGCCACACCTGCTCGGCAATCTGCACAGCCACAGCGTAAAAACCGACCTGCTCGAGGGTCGACAGTTTTTTCAGCATAAGCACATCCAGCCTGTAATTGAGCTGCATCACGAAGATAGCAACTGCATTGACAAGCCCCAGCCTCACCATGCTCTTCATCAGCCCTTCATGGTATTTCCAGGTGATCTTGTACCTGTATTCAATGATGATGGTGCGGTACAGGAAAAAGAACATGATAAAATTGGCAGCGAAAATTGAGATAAAGGCGCCAAGGACCCAGAGTTTCATGAACCATACAAAAAGCACTGTAAGCACCAGGGTCAGCAGGGTGGGGCCTGCATTGATGATATTGGCCCTCAGGATCTCCTCCCTGCCAAGAAATATCCCTCCCGAAAAAAGGTTCATCAGCAGCAATGGGATGGTGAGCAGTATCAGCACCACCATCAGGGGGTCATAGGGTTGGCTGGCCGAGAAAAAGAAAACAAGTCCGCAGATAATGATGCTTAAAAATGAGGTGTAAAACCACAGCAGTATCAGGGCCGATGCCAGGTTGTTCTCGTTGATGTCTTTCTGGCCTATATGGTAGATGGTCGCCCGGCGTATGCCCAGCTGGGTGAATCCTATCACGATGATGGGGACTACGATAAGTGATGAGTACAAACCGAAACCCGCAGCGCCCAGGACCCTCGAAAGGATTATCCCTATGACCAGGTTGCTGATGGTAACGCTTAAATTGCTGCCAAAAACTGATAGAATATCTCGGAAATACGATTTGCGGGCCAAGGGAGATGTGAATATCTTGAAACAAAATTAGAAAGATTGTTAAATCAAGCGATCCGTTTTTTTATTTAAATTGCATGCGATAATTTACATCTCACGAAAATCCAAAGCTATGAAAAGAATGATGTTACTTTTTATCTGCCTGGTTTCCATGGCAGTAGCCCAGTCTCAGAATTCGTTCTATGTATCCCTGGGCGTAGGGGCAGGTATAAATACCGCCCGTACCTACGATCTTTACCAGGATGCGACCAAGGTTCACCCGGTAGGCCTTGGAAAAGGTTTCGCTCCCGTTGTGAGAGCAGGTATTTTTCTTAACGACTTTATGGCCATTGAACTTGGCTTTGCTTACCGCCTTGGCTTCGGCACTAAAATCGACCTTCCCGGCACCCCTCTTGGAGCCCCCACAGGCAACCTCAGGTATTCGGGCAATATGCTGCAACTGGTTCCCGCCATCCTCATACAGCCCGACTTTGATATGGGCAGTGTATCTCCTTATGCCAGGGTAGGAGTGATCGTTGGGGTGCTTCCTTCCATCAAATGCAAGATCGATGAAACGGTGGGCAATGTCAACCAGATAGCAATATTCAAATATTCAGGGGGTGTATCAATCGGCGGTTCTGCAGCCCTGGGATGCGATTTCGACCTGAGTGACATGCTTGCCATTTATGTCGAAATTTATTACGACGCCATGGCCTATGCACCCACCAAAGGAAAGTATACAAAATATACAGTCAACGGTGAAGACAAACTGGGGAGCCTCCCCACAAACCAGAAAGAGGTCAAATTTGTAAAGGACCTCACAGGATTTGTTAGCGATGCGGGTTCTCCCAACCAGGAACTGAAAAACTCCTATCCATTTAATAATGTGGGCCTGAACTTCGGAGTGAAAATAAAAATCTAAATCAAGAACCCCGCTTTGCATTGCAAAGCGGGGTTCATATCATTTGTACATCGTACATTATTTCTTCCACTCCGGCAGCCTCCCCGGCGTAACCGGTGCGCCAATGGCCTCCAGGGCTTTCTCAAGCTGTGGAACATCCACTTCACCCAGTTGTTTCACCTGCTTGTAAACCGGCGGAAACTCATCCAGCAGGATATTATACGCATCCATTTGCGTGGATGTAGGGTCTCCCGTACTTCCGAAGCTGATCCAGCTTAGCTTTCCAAGCCTCTGGTTCAGGGTTACCGGTGCAGGAGGATTCTCCTCTTCGCTCGGCCTCATGCTCTGGCGGTTGAACTTCTGGTTCAGGATCACGTCAAGCTGAGCCTGTATATCCTTTGCTTTCTTGACAAGCTCGGCAGGGACTCCGGGCACGCTGTTCATCGCCTGGAGCATGCTGATCACCCTCCTGTTCAGGTTCTCTGTATATTCTTCGGTCCCCTGCATCATCCTGGTAAGGTCAGAGACCTTTTTATGGAATTCCACCACGGCAAGCCTGTTGGTTGCAGGAATGCTCAGGTTATCAAGAGGTTTGGTGATGAAATCAACAGGACCTGCAAACAGTTTGGTCTCACCCCCTGCGGTCAGGCTGATATTTACAGTGTATTTGCCGGGCATGGCCAGAACTCCGCTGCCGTTATCCGACATAGGATCGAATTTATCGGCGTTCACTGCTCTTACACTCTGATATCTCAGGTCCCAGTTCAAACGGCTGATCCCTTTTGATGGGGCTTTATGAATGATCCTCACGGAATTGCCCTTTTCGTCGGTGATGGTGAAAGTGAGGAAAGGATCAATCTCCTGTTTCTCGGCCCTCATGTCGGCATCGCTTGGCTGTGGGATAGGCTCGCCTTTTTTGAAGAGTTCTTTTTCTTTTTCCTGTCGGATTTCCTTTTTCGTCTTCGGTACATCCTTTATATAATAGGTGATCGTTGCGCCGAAATCGGGGTTCTTTGCAGCATAAACCGTTGAGCCCTGCCCGTATTTCGAATCGCTCTGCAGGTACATCAACGCATCCTTTACCGGGAAAATATAACAGTCCTTGTCGAGGTTTTCTTTCTTCAGAAGCCTCAGCGGACTGTAGTCGTCAATGATGTAAAAACCACGTCCGAAAGTGGCGATAACCAGGTCGTTTTCCCTCTTTTGCAGGGCCATATCGCGTATCTGAACATCAGGTATGCCCGATTTCAGGCGTATCCAGTTCTTGCCGTCGTCAATAGTGAAAAATACACCGAATTCAGTCCCGGCGAACACCAGTTCGGGATTGACGAAATCCTGTTGAATGCTGTGAACAGTCCCGTTCTCGGGAAGGTTCCCTGCAATCGATACCCAGGTCTTGCCCTTATCTGAACTTTTAAGAATGTAGGGTTTGAAGTCATCCCTGAGGATGTTGTCGAACGAGGCAAACACCACGTTTTCATCAAAACGCGAAGCCATGATGTCGCTTACATAGGTATTTTCAGGAACCCCCGGGAATTTATCAATCTTAGTCCAGCTTTTTCCTGCATCAGCAGTCACCTGTATCAGCCCGTCGTCGGTGCCGGCATAAAGCAGGTCTTCCTTTACAGGCGATTCATCAAGCGAAATAATAGTCCCGTACAAAGAAGTCGAAATGTCTTTCTGAACCGCGTCTATGCTCCAGTATTTGCCCATCACAGGCCACTTATTGCGGTCGATATTCGCAGTCAGGTCCTCGCTGATCACCTTCCATGTCTGTCCGCGGTCATCACTTCGGAAGACTTTGTTGGCGGCCGTATACAGCCTTGTATGGGCATGCGGACTGATGATTAGCGGCGTATTCCAGTTCCATTTGTATGAATCTTCTCCCTTGCGCGGTTCGGGCCTGATGTCAACGCCTTCTTCGCTTTTCTTGTCGAAGCGAACCATGCCTCCGTACTGCGATTCCGAATAAACAATATTCGGATCAACGGGATCTATAGCACACCAGAAGCCGTCCCCGCCCTGGGTCACCACCCAGTCGTCGGTGAGGACTCCGCTGGATCGCAGGTTCCTCGAAGGGCCACCGTAACTGTTATTGTCCTGGGTGCCCCCGAAGACATTGTAGAACGGAAATGAATTATCTACCTGTACGCGGTAAAACTGGGTTACCGGGAGGTTTGATTTGAACACATACTCCTTGCCCCCGTCGAAGGTTTCATAAACCCCGCCGTCTCCTCCTATGAAGAAATGCCTGGTATCGTCAGGATCTATCCACATGGCGTGGTCGTCAACATGGCGTTTGTTGTTGCCTACCGGTTTCCAGGTTTTTCCGCCGTCTTCGGTATACTGTGAAACAGTTTCAACGGAATAGACCTTGTCAAGGACCTTGGGATCGGGGAAGATCACATTATAATACTGCCCCTGGGCCGAATGGTTGCTCATTTTCTGCCATGAAGCCCCGCGATCGGCGCTGCGGTAGAAACCCGAAGCATCGGGAGTGGATTCGATGATGGCATAAATGATATCAGGGTTGATGGGGGAGATGGCAAGGCCTGTGCCGCCCATATCGCCCGACGGCAGTCCGCCGCTCATCTTGTCCCAGGTTTCGCCAGCGTTCACCGATTTGTACAATGCGGTTTCGGGACCCCCGCCTATCTTGGTGAACACATGCCTGCGCCTTTGTTCCGACGAAGCATACATCACATCAGGGTTTCTCGGGTCCATAACGATGTTGTTCACACCCGTGTTCTCGCTGATCTCGAGGACTTTCTTCCAGGTCTTGCCACCGTCGGTGGTTTTGTACATGCCGCGGTCGCCTCCCGGCCCCCAAACCGAACCTTCTGAAGCCACGAATACCACGTCGGAATTCCTTGGATCAACAGCGATTTTGCCAATCTGGCGCGAATCCTTAAGACCCATGAATTTCCAGCTCTTGCCCCCGTCGCAGCTTTTATACACCCCGTTGCCGTAACCAAGCGAACGCTGGTGGTTATGCTCGCCTGTGCCCAGCCATAGCACATTGGTGTTGTTCGGGTCATAGATGATGCAGCCCATCGAATAGGCCCCGTTATTGTCGAAAACAGGTTCAAACGTAGTGCCGTTGTTCACAGTTTTCCAGAGGTGGACCGATGCAACCGCAACAAACCATTCACTGTGGTTCTTCGGATTGACCGCAAAATCGGCTATTCGCCCCGAAGTGAACGCCGGCCCTATGCTCCTCCATTTCAATCCCGACACCAGTGCGGAATTGTACACGGTATCTTCCTTCTTTTTATCCTTGTCGGCCTTTTTATCCTTCTCAGCCGGCTTGGCTTTCGCCTGTTTTTCATCCTTCTTTGCCTCCTTTGCATACCCCGTACTGAAAATACCGGGCAGCGTCAAAGCCACAATCAGGACTGCCATTAGTGTTGTGTGTCTCATATGTGTGTGTTTAAGTTTTATAATTCCAATTTCCTGCCGACTGCCGACTATTTTTTGCCGACTGCTGACTGCCGACTGCCGACTATTTTTTGCCGACTGCCGACTCTCATTATCTCCTCCCTCGTAGCGCGTATAATGCCTCTCTCCGTTATTATCCCCGCAATCAACCCCGCCGGCGTAATATCAAATGCCGGGTTAAAAGCTCCGGATCCCGGGGAGGCGAGGCGGATCTTCCGTATAATTCCTTCATCATCAGGACCTTCGGCATAAAGCACCTCGTCCTGGCTGCGTTCTTCTATTATAATGTCTTTACCACTGTTGCAATTGATATCAACTGTGGATAGCGGAGCGGCTATATAGAAAGGTACACCAAGGGCTTTTGCAGCCAGGGCTTTTTCGAAAGTCCCTATCTTATTGGCAGTGTCGCCGTTGGCGGCTATGCGGTCGGCCCCGGTGATCATAATATCCACCTTGCCCTGGCTCATCAGCCAGGCCCCTGCGTTGTCGGGAATGATGGTATGGGGCACGCCCTCTTGGTAGAGCTCCCAGGCGCTGAGCCTGGCGCCCTGGCTCCTCGGGCGGGTCTCATCCACATACACAAAAATATTCTTGCCTTCCGAACGGGCTTTGTATATAGGCGACAGGGCAGATCCGTAATCGACAAAGGCCAGCCAGCCCGCATTACAATGAGTCTCTATGCGGCAGCCGTCTTTTATCAGGCTGTTCCCATATTCACCGATCTTTTTGCAGTCTTCGGCATCCTTATCGGCAATGGCCTGAGCTTCAGCAACAGCAGCCTCCGCCGAAATCATGCCTGCGGCAAATACTTTCTCAACCGCGTAGAACAGGTTCCTGGCTGTTGGCCTCGTATTTTCTATCGTGAATCGTGAATCGTGAACGGTGACTGGTGACTGGGTGACTGGGTAACTGGGTGACTGGGTAACTGGGTTAATGTCCGACTGCCGACTGCCGACTGC
>CAIJYT010000147.1 GCA_903824935.1 uncultured Bacteroidales bacterium
CTGCTCGGCATGTTCTTCTTCGGGAACATCCTGAAAGAGTCAGGTCTTACCAAGCAGCTGGCCGGCACCGTCTCCACCGTGCTGATCGATATTGTTGTAATCCTTATCGGGATCACCGTAGGAGCTTCCACCCAGGCCGATGTCTTTTTGAAATGGGAATCCATCCTGATCTTCCTGCTCGGGGCCATGTCGTTCATGGTAGCCACTGCAGGCGGGATCATGTTTGCCAAGGTGATGAACCTGTTCCTGAAAAAAGAGAACCAGATCAACCCGCTGATCGGAGCAGCAGGTGTTGCTGCAGTTCCCGACTCAGCCAGGGTTGCTCACGAAATGGGACAAAAGGAAGATTCGACCAACCACCTCATCAGCCATGCCATGGCCCCGAATATTGCAGGGATCATCGGCAGCGCTGTTACTGCAGGATTGTTACTGGCATTCATTCTTTAACCGCATATCCGGGATTAACCGCAGATTCCGAACTTTTTCAGTTCCTCCAGTAATTCGGGAGCGCTTGTGGGTTTGGCTATAAAACCATTACAGCCGGCATCAAGAGCCTTTTTTTCATCACCGGTCATTGCATGGGCTGAAATGGCAATTATCGGGATATCCTTCCTGAATGACCTGATTTCACGTGTAGCCTCAAATCCATTCATTAAAGGCATTTTGATATCCATCAGCACCATCGATATTTCAGGATGTTCGCGGCAGAGGTCCACTGCTTCCTTCCCATTGGTTGCCATGTATATCATCGAGGTGTATTTTTTCAAAAATGATCCCAGGAACAAGCGGTGCGAGAATTCATCTTCAGCTACAAGGATAACCGGGAGGTTAATTCCGGTAGGATCAGGAATGGTTTTCCCGGTATTGAAATTTCCAGGGATTCCTTTCCCCAGGGGAAGGATGAAATAAAATGATGAACCCTCACCTTTTACCGACTCCAGGCGGATTTCTCCTTCAAGTAGTTTGGTAAGTCCTTTAATGATAGACAAACCCAACCCACTCCCTTCATGACCTCGAGTATTGTCGATGTTCTCCTGCATAAAACTTTCAAATATGCGCTTTTGGGCTTCTTTTTCAATCCCAACACCCGTGTCTTTAACAAAGAATTCAATGTTATCAGATACCACTGAATACCCCATTGCAATTCTGCCCTTGTTTGTGAATTTTACAGCATTATCAAGTAAGTGGGAAATAATTTTCCGGAATAACTCCGGGTCTGTCACTATGCTTAATCCATCACTGTCTCCCGGGATTGAAAGCAGGAATTCCAGCTGCTTGCTATTGCACTGATCCTGAAAACGGTTCATTAATTCATTCAGAACTTTATTAACGAAAACAGGCTTCCGATTGATCTCTATGGAGTCAGTGACGATCAGTGAGATATCCATGTAATCCGTGATAGTATTGATCAAACGGGTACTCGAGGCTTTAAGCATGGAAAGAAATTTTTCCTTATCTTCTGCTGAAACATCCGGCTCGGCAAGCAAAGCGCCAAATCCGAGGATTCCGTTCAGGGGTGTGCGTACTTCATGTGAAATGTTTTGCATGAAAGCAGTTTTCAGCCTGTCGCTTGCTTCGGCTTTGTCTTTAGCCGAAGTCAATTCAAGGTTTTTCTTCTCAATCTCGTAAGTACGTTCTTTTACTTTCTCTTCCAGAATTTGATTTTGACTTTCAAGCTGTTGATGGGTATACCGGGCTTCAAGCAGGTTTTTTATTCTCAGGCCCGCTTCGATCATGTCAAATGGTTTGACCAGGAAATCATTTGCGCCGGCCGAAAGCGCCAACTGCTTGGTTTCGGTCGTCATATCTGCAGTAAGAACAAGTATTGGAAAAAAAGTTCCGGAGGGGATCTTATTCCTCAATTGCTCCATCACTTCGAAGCCTGAAAGATGGGGCATCAGCAGATCGAGGAGGAGGATATCCGGCTTGAATGTGTGAAAGAGTCCTTCGATGTGGCGGGGATCTGTTGTTGTCTTTACATTGGTATAGCCCTGAAAATCCAGCAATCCCTCAATAATATCAATATTGGCCTCATTATCATCAACAATAAGGATATTGGCATTTTTTAAAGTTGAATCCATATGATATTTTTTTAATTTTTTTTCTTCTCAATCCATTCATCGACCATCTGCAAAAAACCAAGGACATCCAGGGGTTTTGTTAAATAATCCTTTGCACCCGACATCATCAGCTTCTCAACCTGCAGAGGCATGGCATCTGCGGAAATGATTACAACGGGGATAACTTTGGTTGCCTGATCTGCTTGTAACATTTCAAGAACTTCACTGCCATGAAGGTCAGGCAGGTCAAGATCGAGCAATATCAGGTCGGGTTTCAGATCAGTTGCAATCTGCAACCC
The DNA here is from genome assembly GCA_903824935.1 of uncultured Bacteroidales bacterium. GTDB lineage: Bacteria > Bacteroidota > Bacteroidia > Bacteroidales > FEN-979 > CAIRDP01. The sequence continues at coordinate 2,360 of CAIJYT010000147.1, forward strand.
TGATTTCCCTGATCCGGCTGTAATAATGTTTATTGCCGGCCGGTGATCACTGAGTATTTCTTCAACCAGTTCAGCATTGGCAACATTATCCTCAATATAAAGAATAGTTCCGGCCTTACCGGTTAGGAGCGTCTCTATTGATAAGGCATCCCTGTTTCTTGCATTTGCAGCTTTCTGACTTTCGGCCTGAGGTAATTCAATCCAGAACGTGCTTCCCTCGCCGGGAATACTTTCCAGACCGACAAGTCCGCCCATTGCATCCATGAGTTTTTTAACCACCATGAGGCCCAGGCCTGTCCCTTCAATTTCCGATTTTTCAGCGCCTATGCGTTCAAACGGAAGAAATAATTTTTCCTGGTCTTCAGGTTTGATCCCCGGTCCGTTATCGCTTACCGAAATTCTTATTGCAGGCATGCCTTGCCCTGATAAATCCTGAATTTCGGTCCTGACAATCACTTTTCCGCCCTGGCGGTTATACTTAACCGCATTGTTGATCAGGTTGAGCATAACCTGCTTTAAACGCTGGCGATCTGCTTTAACGGAAAGCACGTTGCCCGGGGATTGCTCCAATTCGATATTCAGACTCTTCCTGGCTGCATTTTGCTGCACAAAATCGATCATTTCCGCAATTACGCTTTCCAATTGCACAGGTTCCAGGGAGAGTGTCATGCGGCCTGCTTCTATCCTTGAAATATCAAGCACCTCGTTGATGAGGTTAAGCAGGTGAGTGCCACTCTTAAGGATATGGTTCACTCCTTTTTTATGGGCTGCACTCAGCTCTCCCATTTTCATCAACTGGGCAAAGCCGAGAATGGAATTCATGGGGGTTCTCAGTTCATGGCTCATACGCGACAGGAACTCGCTTTTGGCCTTGTTTGCTTTCTCAGCATCCTCTTTGGCTTTTAAAAGCTCCTGTTCTGCCTGCTTCCGCTCTGTAATATCCCGGCTTATACCAAGTATGCCAATCAGTGAACCATCGGTTCTCCTGTAGGGTGTTTTCAGTGTGTCAATAAGGATCTTTCTTCCGTCAGGATAGGTAATCCACTCTTCGTTATGACGCGGTTGTTTTTCATCCAGCATCTTAAGATCATGAAGCCTAAAGAGATCTGCTGTTTCTTTATCGAAAAAGTCGAAGTCTGTTTTGCCAACAATTTCATCCTTGGTCAGGCCTGTGACTTTAACAAACGGGGGGTTACAACCCAGATACACCCCGTTGAGGTCCTTGTAAAAAATGATGTCAGGAATTGAATCGAGCAAAGAAGTGATCAATCCTGCCTGCCGGGCAATTTCCTTCTCGGCAAGCTTACGTTCTGTAATATCGACCATCACCGTCAGCAAACACAGGTCAGCCCCTATATAGATGGTTTCTGATGAAAACAAACCGGTTCTGAAGGATCCGTCTTTTTTTACTATCTCAAGTTCTATCTCCTTTACAGGAAAATTATGCTCTAACTGCTCAATTAAAGTCTTTCGTACACCCGGATCCTGGAAAAGCCCTAATTCCATTGTTGTTTTCCCTATTACTTCTTCACGAGAGTAGCCGAGGATGTTCAGGAATGAAGTATTTACTTCCAAAAACTTTCCATCAATACCTGAAATGGCCATTAGGGATGAGTTTGACTGAAAAGCCTTTGAAAATTTTTCCTCCGACAGTTTGATTTTTGAAATATCCTTGCTTACCCCGAATATTACCGGCTTCCCGTCCCAAAAACCCGTCTTCACCCTAGTCTCCACCGGGATGTATTGCCCCTGTTTAGTAATCAGGGGAACAGGGCAGTAATCAGCCGTTCCGGCCAGCATTTCCCCGACTATCCGGCCTGCCTCCTCGCGGCGTTCAGGCGGATGAACCATGAGAACTGACTGGTCAAAAAGGTCCTTCTCGGAAAATCCAAGCCTATTATTGACAGTGGTATTTGTATGAATGATTTTTCCCTGTTCATCGAGAACAAAGAGAAAATCATCAATGGTATTGAAAAAGGTTTCGTAATTCTGGCGGGTTTGTTCAAGGAAGTTTTCAGCCTGCTTCAGGGCAGTAATGTCCCAGTTAGTGCCTATCATATGCGAAGCTTTACCATCCTCGTCCCTGTAAATTAGTGCATAGGCCCTGATATTACGGATTGTCCCATCAGGCCATGCCACCCGAAACTCAGTATCAAACTCTTTTTCGCCACGTATGGCCATCTGTATCTCCTCATCTCCCCGGGCAGCATCATCGGGATGAAGCCCTGCCTGCCAGGCTTCGTATGCTCCGTTGAAGTCTTTTTCTTCAATTCCATACAGGGCATACATCTGTTGATCCCATACAAGGATGTTGTTGACTACATCGTAGTCCCACACGCCAACGCCACCGGCTCTTGCAGCAAGTTTCAGACGGGTGGATACCTTTTGCAGTTCCTCTTCGGCCTGCCGACGTTCGGTGATGTCGGAAATAAATCCGTGCCAGAGTACCGAGCCATCCGGTTCTGCCTGCGGCATCGCATTGCCTAAAAGCCAGCGTACTGTTCCATCGGTATACTTTACGCGATACTCATGGCGCCATAACTTCATATCGGCTGCCGAACTCTGAATTGAATCAACAACAGCTTGAAAATCGTCGGGATGCAGGTTTTTAAAAACAGAAGATGCATCTTCCGCAACCTCTTCCGGTCTGACCCTGTAAATATCAATCATCCCTTCGCTTGCATAAGGGAAACAGGAGGAACCATCAGGGCGCAAACGAAACTGGTAAACTACTCCCGGCAAACGGTCGGCAATTTTATGCAGTCTTGAAAGGGCCTCCTCCCGGGCAACTGCAGCCTTTTTACGCTGATCTATCTCCTTATGCAGGTTTTCGTTTGCAACTGAGAGTTGGGCAGTTCTTTCATCGACCGTAAGCGACAGGGCTTTGTTGAGGGCAAGAATCTCCTGTTCGGCATTCTTCATCTCAGTTATGTCAATAGAGACGCCCTTTAATGCGATCAAATCACCGTCCTTAAAAACAGGTATAATATAGTTTTGAAGCCAGATAATCAGGTTGTCAGGTGTGACAACACGGCAATCCAGGCTGGTTGGTTTCTTATCATTGATAACATACTGCAAATGTTCATTCAGCAAAGTCCTGTCATCGGGATGAACCATCTTATGAAGGAAATCGTTCGTGACTTCCGTTTCGTCAGGCTGAAAATCAACCAATTTAAAATTATTTTTGGACCAGGTGTATTTATTGGTGATCAGGTTGATTTCCCAGCTGCCCATTTTTGCAATCTCCTGGGCATAATTCAATTCAGCTTCGCTACGCTTCAGTTCTTCTTCCGATTTTTTCAGCGATGTAATGTCAATTATCGTTGCTGAAGTATACTGTGGATAGCCGGAAGTGTCAAAAATTATTGAAGCACTCATAAGCGTCGGAAACACCGAGCCGTCTTTCCTGCGATGTCCAACCTCCTGTGCTGTAAAACCTCCCTGACTATTAAGTAAATTCAACAGTTCCATAACACGCGGCAATTGTTCACCAGTATGAAGAGAGATCAGCTTCTCCCCGAGAAGTTCATCTTTTTCATAGCCATGCATTTGTGCCAAAGCAGGGTTTACATAAATCAGGGTCCCATCCAGTGAGGCGATCGCGGTACCGTAATTAGCCTGGTCGGAAATTGTCCTGAACCTGCGCAATTCATCTTCTGCTGTTATACCCGATGTAATATCCCTTGCTATCCCGCACAAACCGGTTATTAATCCGTCAGCATCCTTTAAGGGAACCTTTATCGTATGAAAATGTTTCAACTCCCCGTTCACGGGTTTTGAAGGGAACTCCTCAACGGTTTTGCCTTCCAGTACCCGGCTGTCAATTTCCTCGATATGACCGGCATTTTCAGGACCAAACAGATCCGTATCGGTTTTGCCCAGCATCTCTTCCCTGGTCAACCCGAAAAGGGCCTCCATGGCCTTGTTCACCTTAATATACTGTAGCGATGTGTTTTTAATGAAGATTGAATCTTTTGCAGTTTCAACAATGGCATTGAGCAGTTCTTCGTTCTTGCGCAGGGAGTCCTCAGCCTGTTTTCGTTGTGTGATATCGCGTTCGATATACAGCACGCTTGCAGGATTTCCGGAAGCATCCTTTAACAGGGTTGAATACAATTCAACATGAAACCTGCTCTTATCCTTTTTAACCGCCAGGTATTCGGTGATCTTATAATTGCTTACACCGCTGATAAGATCACGGATGTTCCCAGCTAAGGTTTCATGGTATTCCGGATCAATAAAATCAAAAGCCGGGCTTCCGATATAGTTTTCTTTTTCCTCAGCAGAAAAACCGTACATCATTGCCAATTTATCCGACATCATCTGCATTTTCCCGTCCAATGTAACCATGCCGATGCCGTCGGGCGTAGTTGAGATCAGGGCTTTCCACATCTGGCTACTCCTCCTGAAGGACTCTTCAGCCTGCTTGCGTTTTGTTATATCACGAACTGCAAAGATCATACCCGAAGGCTGACCATCAGGATTTCTGATTAATTCAGGATTTACCTCGATATTAAAAACAGTTCCATTAAGCATTATTCCCCTGTATTCGACGGTACCCGGTAAAACGCCAGTCTGTATTTGTTCTAAGATAGAGGTTCCCCTTGCGCTTTCATCAGGAGCCAGGAACTCAATAATTGAACGTCCTTTCAAATCCTCCAGGCTTTGGTAACCGAACATCTTCCAGGCCGAAGGAGATGCAATCTCAACGTGACCCTCCATATCGGTTATTGTAATATTATCTGGTGAAGCATCAAGAATAGCACGGTATAAAGCTTCACTCTGCTTTAATGATTTTTCAGTTTTCCGGCTTTCAGAAATATCATGAACAATTGAATAAAGCAAGGTTGTTTTGCCAAAATTGATCGGGCCGGAATATACCTCAACATCCCGCACTTCCCCATTTGCTATTCGGTGTTTAAAAAAGAACCTGTTTCGCCGGTTTGAGATTGCTTGTTGCATTTCCAGCTGCACTTCTTCTGATGAAAGGGTATTTATTTCTGAAATGTTCATCCTGCATACTTCATCATGAGACCAGCCATAGAATCGACTGGCAGACGGATTTGCATCTATAATCTCACCTGTTTCAGGATGAACCAGCAGCATGACCGAATAGTTGTTCCGGAATAATGCCTTATAACGTTCTTCGCTCTGTTGCAACAGTTCCAGTTCCCTGCGATGTTCTGTTATATCTACAACAGTCAGATTACAAACTTCTTCGTGTTCTGCAACAATACCTGAAATGTGAATATACCTGGGGAAGTCCTCTTCGGAAGTTATCTTTACCTCGCATGATTCCTTAGTCCCGCTTTTAAAGACTTTTGTAAGAAAGAGAAGAAAAAGCGGTTTTGTCTCAATTGAAACAAAATTGTTGAACGATTTGTTCCTTATTTGTAACCTGTCATTTCCGAGCAGTTTCGATCCACTGAAATTAAGTTCGAGAATTTTTCCAGCTTTTGAAAGTGAAAAATACCCTGATGGTGCATAATCATACAATTCGGAATATTTTGTATTTGCCGATTCCAATTGCTCATTTACACGCAGAAGCTCGTCATTTTGTAGTTCAAGTTCAACTTGCTGCACCTGCAAATCATGTATCAGTTTAAGAACATCGGTTTCTTTAATTTGTGAAATTGATTTCCCTGCTTCCTTTTTAAGCAATTCTTCCGCATCAAGTCTCAAAGATCCTGAATCAAGTGCCCGGTTCTGCCTGGGATTGACCGATCCTTTCAAAGTATCGTATGCTTCTCGCAAATCATCTAGTTCCCTGATCAGTTCTTCCTTGGTTTTTTTATGGTCTTTCATCGTTTTCAATCTTAAAATTCAATGCCTCAAAGCCTGCATGAACCGCTCGTTATCACCCTCCTGGCCGGTGTAATAATTCAATATCCTGAAATGACCTTAACGGAACAGTTCAGGCAACATAGAAGGAATAAAACAGTATAGGTGGGAATGTTAAGGAAAGTGAGAAGGCTCCTTACTTCAGGTCTTTGGACGTGATCCCAGCGACAAAGTCTTATAATATATTACATCAAAAATATGTAAAATTTCTCTGTCCGGGAAGTTTATCAAGGATTTTTACAGATGAATGATTGATTAATTTAAAGGAGAAGTTCCATTTAAGGTAATTCAGGTCTGTAGCAACCACTAACCTCTTGTTATCTCGAGCATTCCTCTCCTGGAACCCGGCCCGGGATCAGAACGGGTGGATGATCCACCACACTCCTATTGCTACAGCGAGAATGCCTCCTGTAAGCGTGAACCACTTCAGGAAGACCTGCCTGTTTTCAATTACAGCTTTATACGCGACCACACCGAGGATCAGGGCAAACAGCACCATGGTGAGGATTGTTCCAAGGGCAAAAGCCGAAACATAGATCACCGAAGCCATTACGCTGGGCAATGCAAGCGAGGGTAAAAGCGCGAAAAGATGGCTGAAGCCTGCAAACCCGTGTACCGTGCCGATCAGCAATGCTGTCAATGCATTCCGCTTTACCATTCCTGTGTGCTCATGTTCATGCTCAGCCAGGGCTGGATGATGATGTTCAGGGCTGTGGCCATGCGTATGCTTATGGATATGCGGGTAAAGGAATGGCTTTGTATGAAAATGGGAATGCGGTCTGTTGCCATGGGTATGATGCAGCCAGATCCTAAGTATGGCCCAGCATCCTATCCCGATCAAAAGAACCCCAATGACTGTGTCGCTATGCTTTGAGATGGCTTCTACCGGGAGATATGCCCTGAACAGTATGAACAAAGAACCGATCATCAGCATGCCGAGGGTATGTCCAAGACCCCAGGAAAATCCAATCATCCAGGACTTCTTCCGGCTGTCGATGGCAAGGGGAGTCACGGCTGCAAGATGATCGGGGCCTGTTACCACATGGGCCACGCTGGCAATAAAACCTGTGAGGAATGTAAGCATGAAAAAAATTTAGGCAAAAAAAATATAAATATATATAATTTTACATTTCTGAATATGATTTATCTGAATGCCTGACTTAACACTGAAGGTCACAGTCACCGGATTGATACAGGGCGTGGGGTTCAGGCCCTTCGTTTACCGTATTGCACTCAGGTATAAGCTTAAAGGCTGGGTAAGGAATACGAATGAAAATGTGCAGATCCGGATTTCGGGAAAATCCCCGGATCTGAATGGGTTCCTGTCTGCTCTTAAAACTGAAGCTCCGCAGGCGGCATCAGTTGAAAGCATTCAAACTGAAGAAATTCAATTTGAAAAGTTCGCAACCTTTGAGATCCTCAAAAGCCATGATGTTTCTGATGACATCACCGAGATAAGCCCCGATATTGCTGTTTGTGAAGAATGCCTTGAAGATATCTGCAAAGCAGGGAACCGCCTCGATTATGCTTTCGTAAACTGTACCAACTGCGGACCACGTTTCACCATCATCAAAGACCTACCCTATGACAGGCCCCTGACCACCATGGCTGAGTTTCAGATGTGTGCGGATTGCAGGAGAGAATACGAAACCGTCACTGACCGCAGGTTCCATGCCCAGCCCGTTGCCTGCGCCGTATGCGGTCCTCAGTATGAACTGCATGCCGGCAAAAAACCTGTCATTAATGATATCAGTGTAATCCTGGAGCGTTCTTCTGAATTAATTGATAAGGGCGGCATCCTTGTCATGAAAGGACTCGGAGGAATGCACCTGGCCTGCGATGCATTTAATGAAACCTCTGTAGCCAGGCTCAGGGAGTTGAAAAATCGGGAAGGGAAGCCTTTTGCGATCATGTTCAGGGATCTTAGCAGTGCAGCTAAATACGCTGAAATAAATTCAGCTGAAGAAGTCTCGCTTACGTCATGGCGAAGGCCGATCATACTGCTGCAGGTGAAAAACCGCAGCCACGGACCTTTCCTGGCGAAGAACCTGAATTCAGGGCTGAATCTTTTAGGCATCATGCTGCCTTATATGCCATTTCACTACCAGTTGTTCAGGAAGCTGAAGACTGAAGCCCTCGTCCTTACCAGCGGGAATTTCAGCAGCGAGCCCATCATCATTGATAATGCCGAAGCCCTTGAGAAGTTCTCTCCAATCACCGATGCAGTAATGCTGCATAACCGCGATATCTTCAACCGGACCGATGATTCGGTTGCCAGGATCATTGGAGGCAAAGAGAGGGTTTTCAGGCGTTCAAGGGGGTACGTACCTTCACCAATCCGCACAGGACTGAATACCGAAGGAATCATAGCTTTCGGGGCCGAGCTGTCGAATTGTTTCTGTGTGGGTAAAGGCAGCAAAGCTTTTTTAAGCCAGCATATAGGCGACCTGCAGGGTCTTGAGACCACCCTGTTTTACGATCAAACCCTTGAAAGGTTCATCCGGCTGTTCCGCGTCAGGCCCACGCTCCTGGCGGCCGACATGCATCCCGATTATATTTCCACAAGAACGGCCGAGGGTTTCGGTACCCCTTCCCTCATCCGCATACAACATCATCATGCGCATATAGCTTCATGTATGGCCGAAAACAAACTCGATGAAAAATTGATTGGCGTTGCATTCGACGGCACCGGGTACGGGGATGACGGAAATACCTGGGGTTCCGAATTCATGGTCTGTGATCTTGAGGGATATTCAAGGGCTTCACATTTAGCTTACCTGCCTTTGCCGGGAGGCGACAGCGCCAGCGAAGAACCCTGGAGAATGGCGGTTTCATGGCTTTATAAAGTGTACGGCAGGGAGTTCATGCAACTTGACCTGCCCCTCTTTTGGCAGACCCAGGCAGAAGTTATACAGATGCTGGTCAAGATGATTGACAGGAAGGTGAACTGCCCGCTTACCTGCGGGGCCGGAAGGTATTTCGATGCAGTGGCTTCGATTCTCGGGCTTTGCCAGGTGGCTGAATTTCCTGCACAGGGGCCCATGCTGCTTGAAGCCATGGTTGAAGCAGGCTGTGATGAAAGATACGAGTGGTCGGGTTTAACTGAGATTGATCTTGACAAAACATTACGTGGCATTGTTGAAGATATAAAAAACGGGAACAGGCATTCAATTATCATATCGAAGTTTCACAATACAATAAGTTCAGTTATCTTTGAAACTGTTAAATGGATCAGCGGGGCGGAAGGCCTGAAAAAAGTGGTGCTTTCGGGAGGTGTTTTCCAGAATAAGTACCTGCTCGAGAGAACGGAAAGCCTGCTCGTGAAATCCGGTCTTGAAGTGTTTACGCATGCTGCAGTGCCGACCAACGACGGGGGGATAGCCCTGGGGCAACTGGCGGTAGCTGCAAAAAGAAGAGAATTATGTGTTTAGCCATACCTGCAAAAGTGCTCAGTGTTGACGGACCGGCTGCAAGGGTCCTGATCGGTGACACGGAATACAATGCCAGCCTCCTGCTCATCGATGATGTCAAAGAAGGTGATTATATCATGCTGCATGCAGGCTTCGCCATTCAGAAAGTTGACGAAGAGGAAGCTATTGAAACCATGAGGCTGTTAAACGAAGTGGCCGGGTACGGGCCGGAATCCTGAAATGAAATACATAGACGAATACCGGAAAAAGGACCTCATCCTTGGAATTGCGGATGAGATAAGGAAGATCTCTAAAAAGGAGATCGCCCTCATGGAAGTCTGCGGCGGCCATACCATGGCCATTCACAGGTTCGGGCTTCACTCATTCCTGCCGCCCACGGTCAGCCTGCTTTCCGGCCCCGGATGCCCTGTCTGTGTTTCGGGACAACATTTCATCGACACCGCCATCGCTTACTGCAGGCAGGCGGGAGTCATACTTACGACCTACGGCGACCTGATCAGGGTACCCGGTTCATCCAGTTCGCTTGAAAAAGAAAGGGCAGCGGGGCAGGATATCCGTATTGTTTATTCCGTTTTGGAATCGCTTGAGATCGCAAGGAAGAATCCAGGCTCAAAAGTTGTTTTCCTTGGGATAGGTTTTGAAACTACCGCACCCCTTACAGCCGCAGCTATTGCTGAAGCCTCAAAACTTAAACTCCGGAATTTTCATGTGCTCAGCGCACATAAGGTAATGCCCCCGGTGATGAAAGCATTGGTGAAGGACGGAATGAAGATCAACGGCTTCATCGCCCCCGGACATGTCACTGCAATCACCGGGACAGGAATCTACAAAGACCTGCCGGAAATATTCGGCCTTGGAGTTGTTGTTTCGGGTTTCGAGCCGGTGGATATGATGCAGTCCATACTGATGCTGGTAAGGCAGCTTGAAGCCGGGAAACCCGGAGTTGAGATACAGTACCAGAGGGTGGTGCAACAACAGGGAAATGTGAAAGCACGTAAACTTCTTGATACTGTTTTTGAACTGAAGGATGACTACTGGCGGGGACTTGGCATGATACCGCTAAGCGGTCTGAAGATACGCAGTGAGTTTTCAGAATTTGATATTGAAAAGATTTTGCCTGTGGATGTCGCAATGGCTCCCGAGCCGAAAGGATGCATCTGCGGGATGATATTGCGTGGACTGAAAAAACCATCCGATTGCAAACTGTTTGCGGGAAGATGCACCCCCTCTGATCCCGTGGGGGCCTGCATGGTTTCAGGCGAAGGCACTTGTGCAACTTATTATAAATACCGCGAATGAAAACCACTGAAGATAAAATTTTGCTGAGCCATGGAAACGGGGGGAGGATCATGCATGAACTGATCTCTGATTTTTTTGTGAAGCATTTCGGGAACAGGATACTTGAGCAGCAGGGAGATTCAGCCATACTTCCGGTTTATGCAGCTGCGTTAGCTGCCGGGCCACATTCCGGCTCCGCGGGTAATAATAAGCAGGCTGCCCGGGGGAAGTCCGGCTTGCCGGAAATTGCTTTTACCACCGATTCCTTTGTGATCGACCCCATATTTTTCCCGGGCGGGGATATCGGGAAGCTCGCGGTTTGCGGGACAGTCAATGACCTCAGCGTATCCGGGGCCGTACCTCTTTATCTCAGCGCATCCTTTATCATCGAGGAAGGATTTCCGATGAAGGATCTCGAGACCATAGTGCGTTCCATGGCTTCGGAAGCGAAAAAAGCCGGGGTTCTTATTGTGACGGGGGATACCAAGGTTGTGAATAAAGGCAAATGCGATAAACTTTTTATTAATACGAGCGGGATAGGAATGATAGATAATGCCTCGAGGCTTGATAAAAAAATCAGCAGCATAAAGCCCGGCGACCTTATCATTATAAACGGAGCCTTGGGTGAACACGGGATGGCCGTTATGAATGCCCGTGAATCATTCAACTTCAAAACTCCTTTGAAATCCGATTGCGCATGCCTGAATTACCTGATAAGGGACGTGCTTGACAACAGCAGTTCGGTGAAATTCATGCGTGACCCCACAAGAGGCGGGGTCGCCACGGTGATGAATGAACTGGCCGGAATGATACATCTTGGCATTGAATTATCCGAACCCGACCTGCCCGTCGGGAAAGGAGTCATGGCCATGTGCGAACTTCTTGGATTCGATCCTTTGTATATTGCAAACGAAGGAAAAGTGGTCATGGTAGCCAGTGAAAAAGAAGGCAGCCGCATAGTGGAGGTCATGAAGAAAAACAAGCTCGGGAAACAAAGTGCAATCATTGGACGCGTGGTAAAAGACCACCCGGGTAAAGTCGTACTTAATACTGAAACCGGGGGTAAGAGGATACTGGCTTCGCTGAGCGGTGACCCATTGCCACGTATCTGTTAATGATCTGAAAGTATGCATGAACTGTCTCTGGCAAACGAAGTCATTGATCTTGCTTCAAGGGAGGCCGGGAAGAACGGCCTTAATTCACTCACAGAAATCGTGATTGAGATCGGAGACCTGAGCGGAGTCGAAGCTGACATTTTTCAGTCGGCTCTTGAGATGATCGTAAAAGATACCATACTTGAAAATGCAGAGCTGCATCTGATCCGCACAAGCGGTAAAGGAAAATGCAATGTCTGCAATAAGGATTTTGAAATGAAGAACCGGCTTGATGTTTGCCCGGACTGTGGCTGCTTCCCTTCGGAGATCAGTGGCGGACAGGAATTCAGGGTGTTGTCAATTTCGGGAGAATAAAAACAAATAAACTGAACAATATGTGCGAAACATGTGGATGCGGGAAGCCTGATGAATTCACCATTAAAGAAAATAGCGAAAAGCGAAAAGCGAAAAGCGAAAAAGAAAATAGCGAAATAGCGAAATGGCGAAATAGCGAAATAAAAAGTGACCACGATCATCATGAGCATGACCACAGTCATGAACATATGCATGAACATGACGGGCACTGGCATTCGCACGGGGATGAAGAAAATAGCGAAAAGCGAAAAGCGAAAAGC
>CAIJYT010000148.1 GCA_903824935.1 uncultured Bacteroidales bacterium
ATGAAGACGTCGGCATACGCCGACCAGACGGTGTACCGCATCCCAATTTTCGGGAAGGTCCCCTGCCTGGTCGCACCAACCCCCCAGGTATTGTTGAGGGTCCACATGCCAGCAACTCCCGTGATGTCAGGAAAATGAAACTGCTCTTCTTTCGTGGCTGTTTTCTTCGGACTGATGAACACTATGGCCAGGGCCAGGCCGAAATTACCCAGCGAGGGTTCGCTGATAATCACAGGCCAGGGTACGAAGCCATGCATGTTGATGAGGTAATCGCTGAAGTCGAGATTGTGGTCGAGGGTGTCTTTTAAGCTGATCTTTTTCTTTGCGGGTTTGACCTTTGACAGGCTTGTATCTTTAACAGCTAAGTTGTCATTTACAGGGTTCAGTACCTGTTTGTCGGGCAGGGCCAGGTCAGTGTTAATATCTCTGCACTGCGCCTGAACCTGGACGCAAAGTACAATTCCAAAAAAGAATGACAGGATGATTCTGCTGATCTGTCGGAGAAAAAAGTAATGTTTCATGTTCATGAGAGTATAATTTCTGCCTGGTTTTCTGCCCCAGTTTGTTGTGCGGCCGGGCTTGATATGCCCCGGATGCAATCCATGTCTGCGGCAGGGAAATTTACGATTTTTTTTGCAAATTAATTCAACCTCATAGAATATTTTAGCTAAGGGATATTCCGCAGATTTTTATCAATACCAATCCCTATTTAACCTTTCTTTGTATAAATTCAGTTTCGATGAAACAAACCAGCACTGTTACTTTACTATTTCTCCTGTCTGCATGTTTAATGCTTACGTCCTCCTGCAAGAAAAAGAGCGATGAATCCCCGGTTCCCGGACCGGTCCCGGTTTTGACCACGCTTACATACAGCAATGTCCTTCTTTCTACAGCAAAACTCAGCGGGAACATCACAAGTGACGGGGGGACTTTTGTAACAAAACGAGGTTTCTGCTGGAGCAGGACAAACCAGAATCCCACAGTCCAGGACGATACCCTCGTTACAGGTAACGGCGCCGGTTTCTTCTCAGATACCATAAGCGGGCTTATTGGCCAGACGACATTTTATGTGAGGGCCTTTGCAACTAATAACAATGGCACGGGTTATGGATCCATCCTCAGTATGAAAACCATTGATTCCACCATCACCGATATCGACAATAACCATTACCACATCATCCAGATCGGAAACCAGGTTTGGATGGGAGAGAATCTTAAAACAACAAAGTACAGCAATGGAGATGCTGTAAACCACCCCTTGACCCCGGCCGCCTGGAACCAGGCGAAAACCGGCGGTTATTGCGATTACGACAACAATCCCGCTAATTCTGTTGTTTATGGCAGGTTGTACAATTATTATGCCGTGGCCGATTCACGCAATATAGCCCCGGCTGGCTGGCATGTTCCTGATTATAACGAATGGACCCGCATGATAAATTATATCGGCGGCGGAAACACTGCCGGGGGCAAACTTAAGGAAACAGGAACAAGCCATTGGGACAGCCCGAATGCCGGAGCAACAAACGAATTTGGATTTACCGCACTGCCTGGGGGAATCCGCGACGACCAGGGTGTTTATAGCGGTATTAAGTCCGGAGGTGCCTTTTGGATTGCCACAACGTCAGGTACAGACCTTGCATGGTTTTTCAGTGTGAACAACACTGACCAGAACGTGTTCTCCTTTACCTGGTTTAAAAACTATGGCTTTTCTTTACATTGCGTACGCGACTGAAATGTAAGCAGTCCTTCAACTTCTGCCCGGGTCTTTAAGCTTCAGGGTGAGTGTGTTCCTTCCCTTTTCGTACCTGTATTCGGCGCCGCTGCAGCGTCCTTTGATGAGCATGATACCGAGGGCGTTCTCTTCCCTTTCATCCTCAAGCAGGTTATATCCGGCACCTGCACTTCCGCAGACCAGTTCAAGCGCACCTTCCTTCTCCGACCAGAATAATTCAAGGCTGATGTCGCTGAAATCTTTCTGAAGTATCAGCAGCTCTTCGGTGATATGAACCACGTATCCTGCGACTTTCTTAGCAATCATATGCTTTTCGCAAAAGGCTTCCATCTCGCCCTGTATGGCATAAAGGTCATAATCACGGCTGGTGATGCGTCGTTCGAAGCTGCGGATGCGGTGAATGAATGCCCTGGTCTTTTCTTTCTGCGGATTGTCGAAGATCTGGTCGGGCGGACCTTCCTCGTAGATCACCCCTTCATCCATATAAAATACCCTGGTGGAAGTGCTCCTGGCAAATTCCATTTCATGGGTCACTATCACCATCGTCATTCCTTCCCTTGATAACCTGCGGATGACCGCCAGGACCTCGCTCACCATGGTGGGGTCGAGGGCCGATGTTGGTTCGTCGAACAGCAGGATCTCAGGATCCATGGCCATACAGCGGGCTATCGCCACTCGTTGTTTTTGTCCTCCCGAAAGTTCATCCGGATATGAGTCCGCTTTTTCGGCAAGGCCGACCAGTTTCAGCAAACCCCGGGCTTTTTCTTCAGCTTCGGCCTTGCTTTTGTTCAGCAGTTTTTCAGGCCCTATCGTCAGGTTTTCAAGTGCCGTAAGATGGTTGTACAGGTTAAAACCCTGGAATACCATGCCCATTCTCTGCCTCAGCACAGGCACGTCGCTATGTTTATCAAGCAGGGGAATATCGTCAATGAAAATATTCCCTCCTGTCGGGGTTTCAAGCAGGTTGAGGCAGCGGAGGAAAGTGCTTTTGCCAGTACCCGAAGGGCCGATGATGGAAATGACCTCACCTTTTGAGATCCTGGTCGTGATGTCTTTCAATACGACCAGGTCGCCGAAATGTTTCGAGAGATGTTCTGTGCGAATCATGACCTGACCTCCTTTCTCCTGTTGTTGTGTCTTTTCATGGGATCGGCCGAGACCTCGATCAGGTCAAGCCCCCGGGCCAGGAGGTAGGCAATAATGAAATACAGAATAGCCACCATGAAGAGAGGGAAGAACGCATCGAAAGTCCGGCTGCGGATGATGTCGCTGGCCTTGGTGAGGTCCTGGACTGCAATATAACCCACTACGGATGTCATCTTTACCATCGATATGAATTCGCCCTTGTACACCGGCAGTATTGATCGGAGTGCCTGGGGAATTATGATGAAACGGAAAGCCTGGAAATTCCTGAAGCCCCCGGCTATTGCCGCTTCCTTCTGTCCCTTGTCAATGCCTTGTACCGAGGTTCTGAACATCTCCGAAACATAAGCCCCGAAATTCATTCCGAAGGCTATCACAGCGACTACAACGGGGTTGACGTTCACCGAAGCGAAAATCACGTAGTAAATCATCATAAGAAGCACCAGCACCGGCATCCCCCTTAGAATGGTGATGTAAACGCCAGCAGTTCCCGAAAGAGTGCGGCTTTTCGACATCCTCATCCAGCAGATAAGAGCTCCTATGAGGGTCCCTAAGATGGCCGAGAGGATCGAGATGAGGATGGTTACTTCGAGGCCGTTAATGATGTGGAGATAACGTTTCTCGAGTATGATGTTGGCGTAAAAACTGTCTTTTACTTTTTGAATGAAGGTCCTGTTGTCTGCGGATAACATTTCACCGGCGTAAGCGGCCAGGTTTTTTTTAGGGGCTATCACACTGACTCCCGACTCATTGTAAGGATCGCTGAAGTCTATCTGCTTTTTCCTTTCATCGGTGATCATAAGGGAGCTTGTGATCAGGTCGATCTTGTTTGTTGAGACCGACGCCAAAAGGCTGCTGAAAGGCAGGTCTACCGGCTCGTAGTCCATGCCGAGGTAAGCTGCAAAACGCTTACCGAGCTCGATGTCGAAACCAATCAGCTGCCCGTCCTTGATCACCGAAATAGGCAGACCCAGGTCGCTGACGATGCCGGGCTTCAGCACGCCGCCGATCTTCGCCGGGTGGGGTATTTCAGGCATTGTGGTAAGACCCTGCTTCATCCAGCGGTCATACATATCCTTGTAAACCCCGTTGGCACGTATCTCTTCCAGGAAGGTGTTGAACTTCTCCCTCAGCACATCATTATCCTTGTTAAAGCCGGCGGCAATGGAAACGTTGAAAACCGACTCGTCAAGCGCACCCAGGCCGGGGTTTTTCGAGAAGATATCTTTTACAGCCGTCTGGTCCATGAAAGCAACATCGGTCTTTCCTGAATTCAGGGCAAAGAGCATGTCGGAAAGGTTCTGGTATTCGAGGATCTGAGCCTTCGGATAGTTCTTTGTTGCATAGGCATCGTGTATGCTGCCTAGAAGCACACCTATGCGCTTGTCGGAGATATCGCCTACATTCTTCATCAGGCCTTTCTTGTTTGCAATGGCTTCAGCTTTTGAAGTAGAGGCTTTTCCTTTAACGGCGACGGCAAGTCCGCCAAGGTAATTGGGTTCAGAAAACAGCACTTTTTTTGCGCGTTCTTCAGTGATCGAAAGCCCGGCTCCGACCATGTCGACCTTGCCCGATATCAGCGCTGGGATCATGGCGCCGAAATCCATGTCGGTGACCACGAGTTTTTTGCCCAGCTTTTTGGCAATATACGATGCGAGCTCTATGTCGAAACCTGCAATCTGCCGGTTGGCGTCGTAGAACGACATTGGCTCTGCCACAGCGGCGGTGCCGAATCTCAGTTCACCATTCTTTCCGTCATTCAGTATCACGGGCATGGGAGCAGGGCTTCCTTTGTCGGGGAACCAGCGCTTGCTCATGGCTTCGTAAGTGCCGTCTTTTTTTATCTCAGACAGGACTTCGTCAACCGCTTTCTTGAGTTCAGGGTTTTCAAGCTTCACGGCAAAGCCGTATCGGTCGTCCATGATGACTTCATCCAGCACATTGAGCCCCGGGTTTTTTGCGGCAATGTTCTTAAGGATGGGTTTGTCATATGCCGTGGCATCGGCCTTTCCGTCCCTCACTGCAAGTGCACAGTCGAGGACGCTGTTGTAATATTCGAGCTTTGCACCAGGGAAACGCTTCAGCACCATCTGGTCTGCGGCGGTCCCGGAGGGAACTGCGAAAGTCTTCCCTCCTTCCAGCATCTTCAGCGTGGTGATTTGCTGTGCTTTCTTATCACATCCACCCAACGCAATCACCAGCGCCAGGAGCGGCATTATAAATCGGTTTATCATTATTGCAAAGGCTATCCGGATTGATTTCAATCCAAAGTTAAACCTTTTACCTGTTGATAAGGACCTTCAGATGTTCCTGTCCTTTCAGGTTGTTGTCAATGATAATTAAATACATGCCGGTTGGAAGGCCGTTAAGATCAAGGCGGTATAAGCCGTCGTTGCTCCAGGTGTGCCACTGGTGAAGCACTGTGGCGCCCATCATGTTCCTGACGCTGATCTCTGAAGTTTGCCCTGCAGCAATTGTGTTTTTCAGAAATACAATTCCCGCCGACGGGTTTGGAAAAGCCGAAATACCACTTGCGTCATTACCTTCTATGCCCTGGGAGCCAAAGGCTGCAAGAACCGATTTCTGGGCGTCTATCTTTCCCCATCCCCAGATATTGCTTCCGCCTGAGGGAATTGTGCCGGTATAAGTATCGGTGCGGGCATTGTCCTGAAGCATCTGCTTGACCTGCTCGGGACCGAGTTTCGGGTTGGCCTGCAGCATAAGGGCGATGATCCCTGAGGTCATGGGAGTTGCCATGGAAGTACCCTGCATTGCAGCAAAGTACCAGGCGGAACCTCCTTTTTCCACTTTCAGTACGGTATTGTCATTGTTCTCGCCATATTTGGGAGAATACGAATTTACTGATGAAACCAGTTTCTCTCCCGGTGCAGTGATCTCGGGTTTTGTCCTTCCGTCGACTGTAGGGCCCCTGCTTGAAAACGACGCAAGGTGGTTGAGCGAGTCAGAACTGGTCATCGTGTTACCTTTGATATTTACAAATTGATATTTAGTGACATAGGCCCCGACCGTAATGATCTTTTTTGAGGTTCCGCCAATCTCCCCAATGGTGCAGACATTATCACCCGCTTTGTAGCCTGGTATTTTGATACTGTTCAGAGTATCATAGAGGCTTGCCCCGTCTCCTACGCCATGGTTCCAAAGGTTGACCTGGCTGTTGGAACTGGTCAGAATCAGGGTCACCCGGTATTTCTTATTTAACCGATCAATCGTAGCCAGCAAATCCGGTTTCTGGTTCAGAGGGCTGCTGCCCACGCCTGTAACTTTGTAATGAAGGCTGTCACTGCCAATCATAATGACCTGGTCAATGGCCGGATTGGAGGACGCGGCATAGAACGGTGTTGATGCCAGTACTTGCCCCTGCTGATTGGAAATACTCATTGACATTGAAAAATCGCTGCTTGCCGATCCCCACTGATCAATGAGACCTGTATTAAACGAGGTGGTATTGCCTTCAAAATCCACGAATGTTTTAATGGTATCGTTGCTGAAGGCATGATAGATGTGAAGGGGAGTGTCTCCTTCATTTCCGGCTGCTCCCGCAACTATTTTCCCCTGGCCGACCAGTCCGTCAATAGCCTGGTCTATCAGCGAGGTACCGTCATGGGGTCCTATATGCGATCCAAGGCTGAGGTTTACCACTGCCGGACGACTCACCGAGGCGGCATACTGAAAAACATAGTTGATGCCGTCGGTAATTGCACTTGCAGCTTCACCGGTTTCCACAAATACAAGGTCTGAGGCAGGAGCCACTCCCATATATTGCAAACCGGGAGTAAGATATCCTGAACCGCCGGCTATGCCTGCGACATGACTGCCATGATCACCACTGGTGCTTGAAGATTTTTTATTCAATAATGCCTGGGTGCCGGAATATTCCGTGCCATAGTTGAAGCCGGAGGGATGCGGCCCCAGGGTATTATCCTGTTCCCAGGCTTTAATGATCCTGAGTTTCGTGCCGGTGGTGTCATAAAAGGTGGGATGAGTGTAATCGAAACCCCCGTCAACTATACCGACGACCACACTGTCGCCCAGGCACCTGCGCTTTATTCCTGTCCCTGCCTGTACCAATTTTACTTTAGATTCGGACGTGGCATTATCCAGTTTCATGCTGACCCGGCAGTCGGCATCGACATAAACCAGCCCTTTCAAATCCTTAAGACTTTCCAGTGAACCCAAGGGTATCATCACCGACCATATATCATTGACCCGGGTGTTGATCATCACTCCCAGTGCTGTCATGGCTTTTTCGTCAATTGCAGGGCTTACTTTGATCAGTGCCCCTATATAGTTTTGATTTCCAATACTCTTTATTGGATAAAACTGCTTCATTGCGGCCGGAAGCTGAGCCGGGTTGCTTTTTAAAGCTTGCAGCTGCTTTACCTGCAGCAGCAAAGCTTTGGTGTTTGCCGAAAATACTGCATCCTGTGAATAAGCTGTTGCAAAACAGGAGAATGCAAGGATCAGTAAGAGATTTCTGAATGTTTTCATGGAGCTGGGTGTAATCATTAAACTGAATAATTCGGTTTGTTCGATCAATAGGGTATTTTGGTTAAAGGTACAAAATTTGTACCGAAAACGTTTTCCTGAACGGTATTCCCACTTTAAATTTTCACGGGTCGGAAGCTTGCTCAGTTTTTTACGCAGCGCACACTGTATCCGCAGTTCTTTATACTGTATTCGCGACTGACAGTAGTTTCATCATAACGGATGTAGTATTCGTAAGCTGTACTGGCTCCAAACATGGTGCCCGTCCACCAGTAACCTATCCTATTAATCTGGTCAAACCCAAGAATGTTATAATAACGGTAACCTCCCGGGTAAGCCGTAAATCCCGTAGAATTGGTCGCCCCTTTGTTGGGTGAATACCAGAGGCCTGTGATCGATTCAACTGTCCCTGTCGATTTAAGCTTTCCCCCTGCAAGGCTGTCGCCCCCCAGGTAAGTGACCAGGGTTGTCCATTCTGCATCCGTAGCTACATGCCAGCCTGTTGGTGCCAATTTCCCGGTATTAACTGCATACCAGTTGTAAAGCGGACCGTAGATGGGTTTCCAGCCAATATCGTTGCTGTAATAACAGTATGCCGGTGTTGACAGGCTGCGCCAGGAGGTGTCGGCAACCAGGGGGATAGCAGTGCCGTCGTTAAGCCTGGTGGTCTTCAGATTCTCAACCATCCATACCTGTGTACCAATAGTAACGTAATGATAAACATTGCCATCGATATCCGTAACAGTGGTCACGGGCGTACTGTTATCACTTGATGATTTGCTACAGGAGTTTGTAAAAATCATCATTCCGGCTGCAAAAGCCAGTAAGAAAATCCATGTTGTTGTTTTTGCTTTCATATCTGAGTTGGTTTGGGTTAGTTCAATGAATAAGGATAGGTTTTCAACTTTATTTGCTACTGTGTTTTCCCACGATACCGGTAGCGGGAAAAATCAGCTAAGTACCGGGGGATGGCTTTAATGCAAAATTAGGGTCACTGATGCCTGTATTTGTTCAGGACTACCCGGAAAGTGACGAATTGGAAGGATAATGTGACGAACTGGAAGGCTGCCAGGTCAGGGTAAAAGTAAATTTCGGCTCTAATTTGATTTCAGGGATGTTATGGGAAATCAGCGGGATACATTTTATTGACCTTACCGGCTACGCAAAGGGCTGTATAACAATGACCTGGGGAAATCCCTGGAAACCGGGACAGGTTCATCGACATGATCAAGGCTGAGTTCAAGAGATCTTGATTTGCCTGTTATATGCTTGATATACTTCAAATTAACAACTCCCGACCGATGGCATCTGACGATGTGCGCTCCTTCTTTAACCTGCTCGTAAAACCTTGCTATCGGTATCCTTACCAGTTCTTTTCGCACTGAATTGTTTTCCCTGTAATAGATCTGTGTATAATTTTCGTTGGAGCGGGCACAGATGAAATCCTGTCCCGAAAAATGAAGATGAGTAGCCCCTGCACTGTTCCTGATTATAAATTCTTCAGGTTTTTGTTCCTGGTCATTTATTTCTGGCTTGATCACCTGCATCATGATGGCATTCCTTGTTTTGATCTTCAATATGGTTTTGTCAATGACCAGGGTCAGAAAGACCACTGGAAAAACACCCACGCTGAAGGTGAACAGGGTAAAAGGAAGGAAGCCGTAATGCGGAAGAAAATCAGCGCCTGCAGTCCTGGTATAGATCCAGTTCATGATATTAACAAGCATGGTGTTCCCGAAACAAAGAATAAGATACCTGCGGATGGTGTAATTCTCTGGCTCGAACATGCCTGGTGAAAAAAGGGGAAAAACAAAAAGCCAGATCGAGATGACGAGTGTTGTTAAAATACCATATACCGATATGAATGCTGTTTTATTTACGGGAATGCTGCCAAGTCCGAAAGGAAGGAAAATCCTGAGGAATAGGAATACAAAAAACCCGAAACTGAAAGAGATAAGGAATCGCGCCAATACAGATGAAGGGAACATAAACGGCTGATTCAGCCATAAGGCAAAAAGATGAAACAGGCCCGGGGATCTTCCCTGGTTTTGACTTTTGTCGTGATCGGTATCAATTTTATTCCGACGCCTGGTTTTCGTTATCTCCATAACCGTTAGCAATAAGCCACCTGCAATTTAATCTGTTGTAGTTATGTGATTGTAAAATTACTAAGAATATCAATTCAATTTCTTTTAATATGATCTCTGGCGGTGAACCTCTACCTCACCAGGTTCCGGGAAGTAATATCATGATTAACCCGAATTCTGGTATAATGTTTGTGCTTTCAGGGCGTTTGTATTATATTAGTCAAAATTTCAAGTATGAACCTGAGAGTATTTGCAGGCGCAATGGCGCTGGCAGCCGGTTTGCTTCCGGCGATCGTTTTCGGCCAGAATAAACCCAAACCGGCTTCGGCCGTGAATTCCCGGGAACAGGAATGGAAACAGGTTGATTCCCTGTCGGATATCGGTCTTCCAAAATCGGCCCTGCTGATCGTTGAAAGGATTTATAAAGATGCAAAGTCCAAAGACGACAGCCCCGAATGGATTAAAGCGGTCATTTACAGGATCAAGCTGTACAGCACTTTTAAAGAGGACTTCCTGGTGGGTACCATCCATCAGCTGGACCAGGAAATCAGCACGGCAGGGGAGCCTGTGAAACAGGTCCTGCAATCCATCCAGGCCGAAGTATACATGAAATACTACCAGAACAATCTCTACCGCTTCAGCGGAAGGTCTTCCATAGGCAGTGTGATCCCCGACAGCCTGCAGACCTGGGACCTGGACGCAATAACACATGCTATTTTTTCGACCTATCTTGCTTCATTAGGGAACGAAAACCTGCTGAAATCCACCCCGATAAACAAATTCAGGGCCATCATTGAGATCCCGGGATCTGATGGCGGTATTCGCCCATATGGCCGCCGGCCGGCTAACAAAGCCGCTGACCCATCCGCAGTCAGATCAAAAGAAACAGAAACCGCCATGCAGCTCCGGCCGACTTTGTATGATTTCCTTGCAAACAGGGCTCTTGAATATTTTTCCGTTTCCAAAGGGCCCCGGGCCAGCAATGCAAGGGGGTTCCTGATCGACAAGCCTTCGTATTTCGCTCTCCCGGCGGCGTTTTCAGTTGTTCCGCTGCCCCCGGGCGATGGAGTGACTCCCTCACCTGAAGCCCTCAGGATCTTTCAGAAACTGGCAGCATTTCACCTGGGCGACAAGGACCCTGCGGCCCTGATCGATGCAGAACTTGGCCGGCTCGATTACGTGAGGCATGAAGCAGCCCTCGAAAACAGGGATTCTCTCTGGCTGGAAACCATGAAAAAGTTCGATGCATTGTATATGGGTTCGCCTTCCGGCACAAGTATTTCATTCGCCCTTGCCCGGTTTTACCAGCAGGAATCGGCTTCTGAATACCAGGATCTGCATAGCATGGACCTCGTTAAGGCCCTTGAAATCTGCGATAGGGCTGTCAAACGCTTTCCCGCTTCCGACGGGGCAAAGAATTGCAGCATACTGGCCACCGGTATTCGGAACCCTGAGTTCCAGCTGCAGTGTGAAGACGAGATCATGCCTGGGAAACCTTCCCTGGCCCTGGTCAGTTACAGGAATATGAACCGGCTATACCTCAGGCTTTTCAAAGCCGACCCTGAAGACTGGAAAAGCAGGAGGGGAACACTTGGCGAAAAGGAAATTAAGGAATATCTTGTGAAACAGCAGGTTGTGCGAAGCTGGGGCCAGGGCCTGGCGGTGTATGCCGATTACCAAAAGCACAGCCAGGAGATCGGCCTGGAAGGAGTGAAACCGGGTTTTTATATCCTGGCTGAATCTGCCGATTCGTCTTTTACTCCCTCCTCTTCATTATTCGCATTCTGCAGCTTTACATCCACTTCATTCAATTATACCAGCCATAAGAATGCCGACGGCAGCCTTACAGTCTTTATCTTCAACCGTGACGAAGGCAGTCCGGCACAGGGGGTCACAGCAGAAGCCTGGAGCCGTTCGTGGAACTCAAGGAACAGGTCCTGGGACAGCCGCAAACTTGATACTTACCTTACCGATAATGACGGGATGGTGAACCTTCCTGCACCATCAGCAGGGGCCCGTTCTTCGGAACTCAGCCTGAAGATCATCTCGGGGGAGGATGTGTTTTTTACCCGAAGTTTTTACCAGTATGCGCCACAGCCTATTGTTGACCGTCCGGCTAAGCAGACTGATTTCTTTACCGACCGGGGGATCTACCGACCGGGCCAGACTGTCTGGTTCAAGGGCATACTCATGGAACGCCGGGGGAATGATACCCGCCTTCTTTGCGGGGAAAAGACCAGGGTGGTGTTCACTGATGCAAACGGCCGGATGATTGGAGATCAAACGTTTACGACTTCTGATTTCGGTTCATTCAACGGCTCCTTCATCGCACCCCCGAATGCATTATTGGGCATGATGAGCATTTCGAACGAATCAGGCTCGGTCCAGGTTTCGGTTGAGGAATATAAACGTCCGACTTTTGAGGTGAGCTTCGATGAATTGAAAGACAATTACCGCCTGAACCAGGCTGTTAACATGAGCGGAAAAGCTATGGCATACGCGGGGAATGCCGTGCCAGGGGCAACAGTGAAATACAGGGTCGTGCGCAAGGCCCGTTTCCCGTTCTGGGACCGCTGGTTCATCCCTTTCCCGGTTTCGGATGAAGCGGAGATCTCCTCCGGTTCGGTTTTGACGGCTGCTGACGGGAGTTTTGCTTTCTCCTTCACGGCACTCGCCGATGCCAAAGTGCTGAGGTCTTCAAGGCCTGTTTTTGATTTTGTGATCACTGCGGATGTGACTGATGCTTCGGGCGAAACACGCTCGGCAGAACAAACAGTTACAGCCGGGTACCAGGGACTTGTCCTGGGGATTTCGGCTGCCTCACTGCTCAACCTGCAGACCGACAGCCTGGTAAAAATTACCGCCTCAAATCTTAACGGGAAAGCAACCCCTTTGAATATTTCGGTTGAAGTATTCAGGCTGAAGACCCCTTCGCTTCCTTTCGTTAAAAAGTACTGGGGACATGCAGATACCACCCTCATCAGAGAGGCTGAATACAGGAAGTTATTCCCGCAATTTGCTTTTGATTCTGAAGATGATACCTTATCATGGAAGCCATCCATGGCCATTATGCAGCAAACAGTTTATTCAGGAAAGGATTCACTTGTCAACCTGAAGCGTTTTACCGGCCAGGCCGGGAAATCATTTCTTTACGAAGCTGGAGTTTACATGATGAAGCTCTTTGCTGATGATCCTTATGGCGGCAGAATTGAAATGAAAAAGTATTTCACCATGTTCGACCCGGCTTCTCAACACCTTGCGGGTAACCCCGTGAACTTTTTTGTTCCCCTGAAAACCAGGGCTCAGCCCGGGGAATCTGCAAAGTTCCTTTTGGGCTCATCAGAAAAAGACATAAGGGTGTTGTATGAGATCCGTTTGCAAGACAGCCTGGTTTCAAGAAAATGGCTGGACTTAAGCAATTCCCAGATGCTTCTCGAGGTTCCCGTGATTGAAAAATACAGGGGGAATTTCTCAGTCAGTTTCCTCTTTGGCAGGGCCGGCAGGATTTACCAGGACGCTGCTCTTGTAAGCGTTCCTTACCCGGATAAAAAACTGGATATCCGTTTTGAAACCTTCAGGTCGAAGATCAGGCCGGGGGAGAAGGAGGTGTGGAAGATTAAAATCAGTCGGCAGTCGGCAAACGGCAGTCAGCAAAAATCAGACGGCAAATTGCAGACTGCAGACTGCAGACTGCAGACTAGCAAAAGCAGTCCGGCGGAGGCGGAATTTGTAACGACGATGTACGATGCTTCCCTCGATGCATTCAGGCCGAATACCTGGTCGTTTTCTTTATACCGGAGGTTTTTCGGTTCAAGTCCCTGGGACGTGGGTTATGGTCCTGAACTTAGTACTGCCTCGGCTGCCGGGAAGGCGGATGAAAGCGGGTACAGGGAAGCTGTATATCCCCAGCTTAACTGGTTCGGGATGAATTATTTCGGCGGAAGGCAACCCTTGTTTCAGATGAAGGGAGCCCGGGCAGGAGGCCTGGGGGTCATGGAAATAAGCGTTGAAGATATGGCAAGCAAAGCCCAGCCGGGAGAAGTTCAGGAGATTGACAAAACAGCCGACCTTAATGCAGCAGCATCTGTTTCTGAAAAAGTGGGAGGCTCAGGCGTTGCCCCTAAAATACAGATCCGTAAGGACTTCAGGGAAACGGCTTTTTTCTATCCCGACCTGCGTACCGATTCTACAGGAGCCCTGCTGCTGAGCTTCACCGCGCCTGATGCACTGACCCGTTGGAACATCCTGGGTTTCGCCCATACAAAAAACCTGGACTATGCATTGATTCAGAAGGAATTATATACCCAGAAAGAAATCATGGTGGTCCCTAACACCCCAAGATTTATCAGGCAGGGAGATGAAGCCTGGTTCAGCACAAGGGTGGTGAACATGGCCAATGAAGATATCAAAGCCACGGTGAAACTTTCGCTCTGCAACGGCATCAGCATGAAGTCTGCCGACAGCCTTGTTGCAGGCGCTTTACAGCAGGACATTACCATTGCGAAGGGAGGCACAGGAGTCGTTTCCTGGATGATCAGGGTACCTGTGGATCCTTCCTTATCCTTATTGCAATACAGGATCACGGCAACTGCAGGGGTCCATACCGACGGGGAAGAGACGATGATCCCGGTGCTTACAAACCGCATGATGGTGACTGAAGCCCTTCCGCTTCCTATGAAAGGGAAAGGCACAGTGGAATTCAGCATGGATAAACTGCTGAACTCATCTAAAGACAAAACTTTAAACAATTACAGGCTGACTCTTGAGTTTGCTTCCAATCCCGCATGGTATGCAGTGCAGGCCCTGCCCTCGTTAAACGAGAAGCAGTACGATGATGCGTATTCGGTGTTCGGGGCTTTTTATTCAAACAGCATTGCCGCGAAGATTATGAATTCCGACGCCAAGATCAAGGCGGTGTTCCAGAGCTGGAAAACCCTGACACCCGATGCCCTTGTATCGAACCTTGAAAAGAATGAACAGTTGAAAACTGTGCTGCTGCAGCAAACGCCCTGGGTAAACGAGGCTGCTTCAGAAACAGGCAACCGCCTCAGGCTAGGGATGTATTTTGACCCCCAGAACCTCATTTCAAACCTTAAAAAGAACCTTGCTAAACTGCATAAGCTGCAAGCCCCTAACGGGGGATGGACCTGGTTTGACGGTATGCCGGAGAACAGGTCGATAACGCAGGGAATAATTACAGGACTCGGCAGATTATCGGTTATGGGTTATGCCTTGACTGTGGATGAGGTGCCTGGTTATGCCAACAGCGAGAATATTGATGAGCTTAAGGAAATGGCAGGGAAGGGGGTCAGGTTCATGGATGATGCCTTTGCAAGGGATTATGCCGAAATGCTGCGCCGTTACCCCGGGAAGGCCGATGAGAACCATCTTGACGGAACTGAGATCGCTTACCTTTATGCACGCTCGTTTTTCGTGAATACCCTCCCCTCCCCGGCAAACACCCTGGCCCCGCTTAAATATTACCTGGGGCAGGCCGAGAAATACTGGACAAAATGCGCATTGTCGCAGCAGGCCAGCCTGGCTATAGCCCTTCAGCGTTTCGGAAGGAAGGAAACCGCTGCTCTCATCATGAAATCTCTGACCGAAAGAGCCCTTCATTCGCAGGAAATGGGGATGTACTGGGCTGAAGAACCGGGAATGTTAAGGAGACAGGCGGATATTGGGACACAGGCTTTGCTGATCGAGGCTTTTGATGAAGTTTCAGCTGACGCAAAGTCAGTGGAAGATCTGAAGGTATGGTTGCTCAAGCAGAAACAGACCAGGATGTGGGAATCTTCCCGCGCCACGGTTGACGCCTGTTATGCCCTGCTGATGCGCGGGACCGGCTTGCTTACCGAAGATCCCAAAGTTAAGATCTCCCTCGGGCCTGTGAAAGTTGATCCTTCGAAAATGGCCGACCTGAAGCAGGAAGCCGGCACGGGCTATTTTCAGCTTAGCTGGAGCGGAAAAGAGATCAGTCCTGCAATGGGTAAGGTGAAGATCACCAAAGGCTCCGATGGCGTAGCCTGGGGAGCCTTGTACTGGCAGTATTTCGAAAACCTCGACAAGATCACTCCCGCCTCAACACCACTCAAACTGGAGAAAAAACTGTTTGTCGAACGGAATACCCCTACCGGGCCTGTACTTGATGCAGTGAGCGGAGGTGTTCTTCATATCGGGGATAAGCTGAAAGTACGTATAGTTCTCACTGTTGACCGCGACCTTGAATTCGTTCATATGAGGGATATGCGGGCTTCGGGCTTCGAACCATATGAAATGAGTCTTACCGGTGGAAATTCCGATTCATACATTGTACATGGTACATCGTACATGGGATCGGGTTACCGCTACCAGGACGGGCTCGGGTATTACCAGAGCACAAGCGATGCATCAACTGATTTCTTTTTCAGCTATATCGGAAAGGGCACCTACGTATTTGAATACCCGCTTATAGTGAATGCCCCGGGCGATTATTCAAACGGCATCACCAGCGTGCAATGCATGTATGCCCCCGAGTTTGCAGCGCATAGCGAGGGAATAAGAGTTGAAATAGCGAAATAGCGAAAAGCGAAATGGCGAAAAGCTACGCAATTCGCTATTTTCCTTATCTTTGCAAGCCTTAACTTAATGCAAATCTTATGCTTCGTACGCATACCTGCGGGGAACTCCGCATGAATCATGTTAATTCTGAAATCACTCTCTGCGGATGGGTTCAGAGGTCCAGGGAAATGGGCGGACTTACCTTCATCGACCTCCGCGACCGCTACGGGATCACCCAGCTGGTATTCAACCAGGATGTCAGCCCGGCTCTCTGCAGCGAAGCCAGGAAACTGGGTCGCGAATTCGTGGTGAAAGCCAGGGGTAAAGTAGCTGAACGCAGTAACAAGAATCCCAAAATGCCTACCGGTGATGTCGAGATCCTGGTAGAAGAACTTACGGTCCTGAACATCTCCAAAACCCCTCCCTTCACTATTGAAGACAATACCGACGGGGGCGAAGAGCTCAGGATGAAATACCGTTACCTCGACCTTCGCAGGCAGGTTAACAAAAAGAACCTGGAACTGAGGCACAGGCTTTCGTTCGAAACAAGGAATTACCTTGATGCTCAGAATTTCATCGATATCGAAACCCCTTACCTGATCAAATCAACGCCCGAAGGCGCTCGCGATTTCGTGGTCCCCTCGAGGATGAACCCCGGTCAGTTCTATGCTTTGCCGCAGTCGCCCCAGACCTTCAAGCAGCTGCTTATGGTCGCCGGCTTCGACCGCTACTACCAGATCGTACGCTGTTTCAGGGATGAGGACCTGAGGGCCGACCGCCAGCCTGAGTTCACCCAGATCGACTGCGAAATGTCGTTCGTGACCCAGGAAGACATCCTCAATACCTTCGAAGGACTTGCAAGGCACCTCTTCAGAAAAGTCCTGAACTTAGAAACCGGCGATTTCCCCCGCATGTCGTATACCGACGCTATGATGCTCTACGGTTGTGACAAGCCGGATATCCGTTTCGGGATGACTTTTAGTGATGTGACCTTACTCATGAAAGGCAAGGGATTTAAAGTTGCCGATGATGCCGAACTCATTGCAGGTATCAGGGCGGATGGCTGTGCCGAGTATTCACGCAAACAGCTCGATGAGCTTACCGATTACGTTAAACGGCCACAGGTCGGGGCTACCGGACTTTTGTACATCCGCTATGCTGCCGATGGTTCCATCAAATCATCAGTTGATAAATTTTATACTGCGGATGACTTAGCAGGTATTTTGAAGCAGTGTGGTGCTGCTCCGGGAGACCTGGTAATGATACTCGCGGGCCAAACAGAAAAAACGCAGAAAGCTCTATGCGAGCTCAGGCTTGAGATGGGACGGAGGCTGGGCCTGATGAAAGCCGGAGAATTCAAACCTCTCTGGGTTACCGATTTCCCCCTGCTCGAATGGGACGAGGAGACCAAACGGTTTTATGCCAAGCACCATCCCTTCACTTCACCCAAACCCGAAGATATTGCACTGCTTGATACCGATCCGGGACTTGTCAGGGCCAATGCTTACGACCTTGTTATCAACGGGGTTGAGATAGGCGGAGGTTCCATAAGGATACATAATAAAGAACTGCAGCATAAGATGTTCCAGGTGCTGGGGTTTACCGAAGAAGATGCCCAGAACCAGTTCGGTTTCCTGATGAACGCTTTTGAATACGGGGCTCCGCCCCACGGCGGTATCGCATTCGGTTTCGACCGCTGGTCGATGATCTTCGGCGGAGGGGACTCTATCCGTGATTTCATCGCTTTCCCGAAGAACAATTCGGGGAGGGATGTGATGATAGATTCGCCTTCGGAAATAAAGGAGGAGCAATTAAAAGAGCTAAACATCAGATTAGCAAATCAGTTGAAGTAGAAATAATGTACGATGTACGATGTACGAAGTATGAATTGCAATAATCGTTAATCAAATAAAAACTATGAAACAAGTATTATCAGTTTTGATCCTGGCCATAGCAATTATGGCGTTTTCATCATGCAAGAGAGCAAACAAAGAGCTGCAGAAAGACGCAAAGAACATAGCCGTTGCAATGTGCAGGAACATTGAAACCATGCAAAATCTGAAGGCAGCAAACCCTTCGGATTCTGCAAAGATCAAGTCGTTACGGTCAAAGGAAAAGGATGCCGAAGTTGAGATGACCATACTGTACCAGGAATTCAAGGCAAAATACAAGGACAAAATGGCCGATAAAAAATTCAGCGATGAGTTTGCCGTGGAATTGAAGAAAGCCATGCTTGATTGTCCGTATCTTTCAAAGGAAGACCGCGCCAGCTTTGAGAAGGGGATGAAATAAGTAGCGAAGTAGCGAGATAGCGAAGTAGCGAAAAATTTGTACATCGTACATCGTACATTGTACATTCTAAAGAGTCATGAGTAAGCGTCCGAAAATTGAGATCACTGCTCCCGTGGGTTCATGGGAATCGCTACAGGCTGCAATCCAGGCAGGAGCCGATTCGGTGTATTTCGGCATAGGTGTGATGAATATGCGCGCCCGTTCATCGGTCAACTTCAGCCTCCGCGACCTGGTAAGGATCTCACGCATTTGCCGTAAACACGGGGTGAAAACCTATCTCACGCTCAATACAGTCATCTTCGACAATGAAATGAAGGAGATGAAAAAGCTCGTCGATTCGGCCAAAAAGAACAGGATAGACTCTATCATTGCTTCGGACCAGGCGGTTATCCAATATGCAAGGTCGGTGGGCATGGAAGTCCATATGTCGACCCAGACCAACATCACGAATCTTGAAGCGGTAAAATACTGGTCTCAGTTTTCCGGTACCATGGTGACCGCACGCGAACTGAGCCTTGAACAGGTTGCTTCAATCCACCGCTCAGTCATCCGCCAGAAAATAAAAGGTCCGGACGGACAGCTGGTAAAGCTGGAAGTCTTTGCTCACGGGGCTTTGTGCATGGCTGTTTCGGGTAAATGCTACCTCAGCCTCGATCATTATAATGTATCGGCAAACCGGGGCGGCTGTTACCAGACCTGCCGGCGGCCGTACAAAGTGACCGATGCCGACGGGGAGATAGAACTGGTGGTGGATAATGAATATATCATGTCGCCCAAAGACCTCTGCACCATAGGATTTATTGACAGGATCCTGGCTTCGGGCGTTTCAGTGCTGAAGATAGAAGGCCGCGGCCGCAGCCCGGAATATGTGAAAACCGTGGTCTCCTGTTACAGGGAAGCTGTGGATGCCGTGCTTGACGGGACTTACAGCAAGGACAAGGTGGAGGGATGGATGATCACGCTTAAAACCGTTTACAACCGTGGGTTCTGGGACGGGTACTACCTTGGAAGGAAGATGGGCGAATGGGCCGGATCGCATGGTTCTGTTGCCACTACTTACAAGGAATACGTTGGCAGGATCACGAATTACTTTAAAAAGCTGAAGGTTGCCGAACTTAAAATGGAATCGGGAGCGCTTTGCAAAGGAGACAGGATCTACATACAGGGCCCGACCACGGGAGTAGTTGAATTCACCGTTCCCGAGATCCGGGTTGAACTGAAAGAAGTCAAAAAAACTGTAAAAGGCGAAGCCTGTTCGGTTCCTATTGATATACTGCTGCGCAGGGCTGATAAGGTGTATAAGATAAATAGCTAAGTAGCTAAGTAGCGAAAATGATGACAGCGAGCATATTTCCACCGCCGCTACGGTGTTGCGGAGCGATATGATGATATGCTATGCCGTCCAGCACCAGGCTCCTTGCACCTGATGCGGCTTGTGTAAAATGCCCGCTGTCATCATGCAGAAATCGAATAAAATAACCCGCAAATGCAGTTTAATTTACATACCCACACAAGATACAGCGACGGCTCTTCGGAGCCTGAGCGTTACGTGGAAGAAGCCCTGAACCAGGGTTTTTCGGTACTCGGGATCACCGATCACTCCCCTGTTCCATTCGAGAATTCCTTCGCCTTAAAAGAAAAGAACCTCCCGGCTTATTGCCGCGCAATACGGGAACTCCAGAAGAAATACGCCTCTCCCTCATCCGCAGAGAAAAAAATTGAGATACTCCTCGGGCTTGAGATTGATTTCATCCCGGGAATGACGGTCCCTTTTGATGAGCTGCGACGTAAATACCGTTTCGATTATGTGATCGGTTCGGTACACCTGGTCCGTGATGGAATGAACGATGCTCTCTGGTTTATCGACGGGCCTGAGATTTCGATCTATGACGACGGCATGCAGAAGATTTTCGGCGGGGACGGGCGTAAAGCCGTGACTGCTTATTACCGGCAGGTGCAGGAGATGATCTCGCGTGAGAAACCTGATATCGTGGGTCATCTCGACAAAGTGAAAATGTATAACCGCGAGAGGTATTTCTCGGAAGCTGATGCCTGGTATGTGAAGCTGGTTGATGAGACTCTCGACCTTGTTTCGGGTTGCGGGGCCGTGGTTGAGGTCAATACACGCGGGATGTATAAGAAGCGTTCCGACAGCCTTTTCCCCGGACCGGCGGTACTGAAGAACATCCTTAAAAGGAATATTCCCATTACTATCAGTTCCGATGCACATAAGCCTGAAGAGCTTTCATTCCTTTTCGAAGAATGCCGGCAGCAGCTCCTTTCCCTTGGATTCAGATCGCAGAGGGTGCTGAGTGAAGGAGCCTGGAAAGAGATCGCCCTTTGATACAGGCATAAGCGGAAATATAAAATTCTCTTGATATTCCTGGAATTCCTGAATAACTTTGTTACTTCATCGATGCTGTATGTACCCGAAAAACCTGCTCCCGGCCTTACTGATCTGCCTTGCCGCCCTCTCTTCCTGCAAAAAGAAAGATAACACCCAGGGCCCCTCCTGCCTTGGCACCTATAAATTCAGCAGCGCAGACCTTGCTATTTTGCCTTACCCGACCAGTGATCCCCTTGTTTTCAAAAGCAACGAAGGGGATTCCATCGTTTTCAATTCCAGGGGCAGGGAGTCAAGCGTTAAGGCGGTATGGAAATATCCTTTAAATCCAACAGGATACCAGGGCGACTATTATTCCTGCGAGGCAAACTCAGCGGGTTTTATCTCTAAGAATTCCGACGTGCTTACGTTTCAGCTGTATTTTTCAAATCCTTTCACACAGCCTACCATCCAAAAATTCATGAGCCTTGGCCTTGCTGCCGACAACAGCGGCACCTGCAGTTATGGGGCTGTGTTTCGTTTTGATGGCGGGATGCTGTTCTCTTACCTCCCCGATTCTTCCTTTCACAGCGGCGGCTATATCAAAGCGATTGATGATTCTTTAAAGCTCGGCCCTGTATATTTTAAAAACGTTTACGAGCTTGTCGCCCCTGGCTTTACATATTATTGTCCTGCTATTTTCTCGAGAGTTTATTATACTGTCAAAGAGGGTGTTGTGGGTTTCAGGAAGAGTACCGGAAAAACATGGTACCTGGTCGCCGGCAGCAAACCTTCTTAGGATTTACTTGACTTTTCTCTCCGATTTATTTAAATTTGTTATATTTATAACAGGGTTGGGATAAAATTGTCTTTATGAAAATCGGGGTTTACTGCGCGCTGAGAGCCATATTTATTGTTCTTTTATTTTTGACTGCGGATGGCATTTCGGCTCAGAACCGCATAGGGAAAAGTCTCCACCAGTATAAAGCGCCCGGCTTGAAGTCAGAAATAAAGGAGACCGTTGCTAACTCCATTACGTCTGCAGTGGTTACGCCATTGCCTTCAAAACCCTTCTCCGGGAATTCAGTTACCGTGATAGGCCTTGGGACTTCGGCAAACGGGCTGGGCTGGGGTTATGCCGGGGGACAGAGGACTCATCTCTGGGCTGACGACAACCTCAAAACAGTAGCCCTTATCCACCTGATGGGTCCTGCCACGAATCCCCCCAATCTCTCAGGTTACCTTGCTGTGGATAAGGCTGTTAATATGGGCCAAACGCCTGCGGACTGGACAGTGAATTGGCAGGTCTATGCTTCGAACCGTTTTTCAGGAGGCATCTGGCAGGACCAGGCTAGATTTCCACAGCTGGGGATCGTCAACCCAACCGGAAACACATCGGCAGGCAATTCATACATCTCGTATTTTGCCCCCGTGATCGATGGGACGAACTGGAAAAATTATACTTATGGCAGGGTTAATTGGGATACCCAGTCAGATTCAACAAAGCATTTAACCAATTTCAATCCCCCGCCCTATCATCATATCCCTGATGGATTTTTCATCAGCCAAACCAACGTCGCCTATACCGTGGACCTGGATTTTGATGCAGCTACAGGAACTTACAACAACCAGCTGATTGTGGGGGTCGGTACCTGGAACATCACAAGCCACGATTTCCAATATACCTACAGTGCACTTCCCCTGATTGGTA
This sequence comes from uncultured Bacteroidales bacterium, assembly GCA_903824935.1. Classification (GTDB taxonomy): domain Bacteria; phylum Bacteroidota; class Bacteroidia; order Bacteroidales; family FEN-979; genus CAIRDP01. The sequence continues at coordinate 22,335 of CAIJYT010000148.1, forward strand.
ACCTGGAAACCATTCCCCTTACTCCACGCATAGCCGCAAGCCCCGACGGCAATGATGTATGGATCGCCTGCATAGGGAATAACGGGGATGGATATCCCATGTTTGATTCGACTTACTATCCAATATTTTTTCATTCCGACGATGCCGGACAAACCTGGGGTGCACCTATTGCCGTGACACTTGATGGCTGGAATGGTCTTCCGGCTGTAACTAATTTTATTTCAGATTACCGTCTGGAAATGGTTTTTCCAGGTCAAATCCCACCAAGGGACCAGATTGCTTATTCGACCGCTTTCGATTGTGACCTGGTGGTGGACAAATGGCGAAATCCCCATATCGGCGTTGGAATACACCTTGCCGGAAGTCCCGGGTTCAGTGTTGTTACAGGAGACAGTTTATTCGCCATATTTCATATTTACACTTATAACAGAGGGACCACCTGGTGCGCCAGGGCTGTTGGTTTTCCCAAAAAGTTCAGGGGGTTTTTTCCTGCATCACAAGGCATCAGCGAGGATAACCGTGTTAATGTTGCAATCAATAAAACGGGGAACCATTTTTTTTTCACCTGGCTGGATTCACCGAATCAGCCCGATACAACAAATATTCAACCGGATATTTTTGCCAGGGGATTTGATGCCAACACTTGCAAATACACTAATTATGCAGGACTCGACCAGGGATCGAACGTCACCGGCAATTCTCCGATTTCCGGTGCAGCCTGGTTCGGCGATGCTTCTTATTACGTTTTCAGTTATTCCGATACATCTTTTGTTATTCCAATTGCAACAGAAACCATATCGCAGGGGAACATAGTAAATAACCCTGTTTCTTTCAATTATATTCCGGATTTTTCATTTCCTTCAAACAGCTTTACAATCTATGAAGGGGGACCTCCCTGGGGAGATAATTGCTGGATTTATTGTTATGATGGAATTAAGGAAAAATCTCATACCGATTACCGTCTCTCTCTAATCGTCACTCCAAATCCGGCCAGGAATACAGTGAACTTTTTGATGAACCTACCCGAAACAGGCAATTTTAGAATTGACATTTATTCTCTTCTCGGGGAAAATGTTTTGTGCAGAGAATTAACAGAAGGAGAACCTGGTCAGCATTCCGTAACTCTTGAGATTTCAAACCTCAGTCCGGGAATATATTTTTATACTGTCACGCAGGGCTCTCAGCGGGCATGTGGAAAACTGCTGGTCGAATAGATCTGTTGCTCCACGGCATATGCCTATGCTCTGCAGCCACAAGGCAGAGATTTTTCTCAAACACCGCCAGCCCGATGCGGGTCTTTTGTTTTTCTTTCAGGTCAATCTTGCAGATTGCGCCTGTGGGGCAGAAATACAGCATAGCAAAACTTAAGTGTAAGGGTTTGTGGATTGCAGACTGCATTTTGCAGGTATTGATTTGTGGATAAAATTACTGAAATACCTGCTTCGAATTTATTACTTTCGCTATATCCTTAGACCGGCATATGATCACCCGTGAAACCATTGATAATATCATTTCTTCTGCCAAGATTGAAGAGGTTATCGGCGATTTTATAAGCCTGAGGCGCAGGGGGGTGAATCTTCTCGGGCTCTGTCCATTCCATAACGAGAAAACCCCTTCGTTCACGGTATCTCCAGTGAAAGGCATTTTCAAATGCTTCGGCTGCGGAAAAGCAGGGAATGCGGTTGGGTTCATCATGGAACACGAGCACCTCACTTACCCTGAAGCCCTGAGGTACCTTGCCAAAAAATACAGGATCGAGATTGACGAGGAAGAACAGACTCCCGAACAGATACAGGAGGCAGGGGAAAAGGAAAGCCTTTTCAACCTGAACGATTTTGCAAGGAAATATTTTTCGAATGTGCTCTTCGAAACTGAAGAAGGCAAGGCCGTGGGACTGGCATATTTCAGGGAAAGGGAAATCAGGGAAGATACGATAAAGAAATTCCAGCTTGGTTTCAGCCCCGACCCGTGGAATGCATTTTCGGCCCATGCCATTCAGGAAGGCTATAAAAAAGATATGCTTCTGAAGACAGGGCTTGCCACTGAAAAAGACGGGAGGCTGTATGACCGTTTTCATTCCCGGGTGATCTTCCCAATACATTCGGCTTCGGGGCGGACCCTTGGTTTCGGGGGACGCATCCTTTCGTCGGACAAGAGCCACGCCAAATATGTGAATTCTCCCGAATCGGAGATTTACAATAAAAGCAAAACACTTTACGGCATCTATTTTGCCCGCACCGAGATCGCCCGTAAAGACAACTGTTACCTGGTCGAAGGCTATACCGACGTGATCTCAATGCACCAGGCGGGGATTGAGAATGTGGTGGCTTCTTCGGGAACCTCGCTTACCAACGACCAGGTGAGGATGATACAGAGGTACACTTCTAATATCACAATACTGTATGACGGGGACCCTGCTGGGATCAAAGCTTCGTTCAGGGGCATCGACATGGTGCTGGAGCAGGGGATGA